>NZ_JBWMAU010000002.1:0-344012 GCF_056521445.1 Rhodoferax sp. LB1P47
AGCTTCTTGGTCGGCTGCCATGGCCAGGGTTTGTTGCTTCATCTTTGTCGCCTTGCGAGTGATGAATACAGGCATGCAAGTCACGCGCCAGTTCTGGACTTATTCAGCCTTGCCTTAAGGCAGTTGAATTTCCTATCCGTTCAACATTGAAAAACGGGTTTTCCCGCTAGTGGCGATGTCAGCCAAGCGACAGAATTTCACCGTTTAGTCATCAAATCCACCTAGCATTCGTCCCTTTACCCTCCGTCAGGAACTTACATGCAATTCACCCGTTTGGCATTGGCCGTGGCAGCTGCCGCCTTCACGCTCTCTACCGCCCAGGCGCAGACCGAGATCCAGTGGTGGCATTCGATGAATTCGGTCAACGGGGAGTGGGTTAACGATCTGGCCAAAGACTTCAATGCCAGCCAGAAAGACTACCGAATAGTGCCCACCTACAAGGGCCAATACGACGAGTCCATGACGGCCGCCATTGCCGCCTTCCGCGCGGGCAATGCACCACATATCCTGCAAGTGTTTGAAGTCGGAACGGCCACCATGATGGCCAGCAAAAAAGCGATTCAGCCAGTGGGTCAGATGATGAAAGACGCGGGCGAAAAATTCGATCCTAGCGCCTACATTCCCGCGGTGGCCAGCTACTACACGGCAGCTAACGGCCAGATGATGAGCTTCCCGTTCAACAGCTCGACCACGGTTTTTTACTACAACAAAGATGCCTTCAAGGCAGCCGGCTTGCCGGTAGACAAAGCCCCCGGCACCTGGCCGGAAGTAGCTTTGGCGGCGGCCAAGCTCAAGGCCAGCGGCCACAAATGCCCGTTGTCCATCGCGTGGCAGGGTTGGACCCAACTGGAGAGCTTTTCCACTTGGCACAACGTCGAATTTGCCACCAAGGCCAACGGCCTGGGCGGCATGGACGCACGCATGAAGATCAACTCGCCGCTGCACGTGCGCCACATCGAGAACCTGGGCAACATGGCCAAGCAGGGCCTGTTCGTCTACAAGGGCCGTGGCAACGTGCCCGAGGCCAGCTTTGTGTCTGGCGAATGCGCCATGATGACCACCTCCAGCGGCTTCTACGGCAACGTCAAAAAGAACGCCAAGTTCGCCTTTGGGCTGGCGCCCCTGCCCTTCTACCCCGATGTGCCCGGTGCACCGCAAAACACGGTGATCGGCGGCGCCAGCCTGTGGGTGATGGCCGGTAAAAAGCCCGAGGAATACAAAGGCATCGCCAAGTTCTTTAGCTACATATCCAGCCCCGAAGTGCAGTCCGCCAGCCACAAGCGCACCGGCTACCTGCCCGTCACCACAGCAGCCTTCGCACTGACCGAAAAGTCCGGTTTCTACACGGAAAACCCCGGCACCGACGTAGCCCCCAACCAGATGATCCGCAAGACCACTACCAACTCACGCGGCATCCGCTTGGGCAACTACCTGCAAATCCGGGCAATTGAGGACGAAGAACTGGAACAGGTCTGGGGTGGAAAAAAGACCGCCAAGGAAGCCCTGGACACCATCGTGCAGCGCGGCAACGAGCAATTAGAGCGCTTCGAAAAAGCCAATAAAGGCAGCTAAGTCCCATGAAAA
Organism: Rhodoferax sp. LB1P47; assembly: GCF_056521445.1. Classification (NCBI taxonomy): domain Bacteria; kingdom Pseudomonadati; phylum Pseudomonadota; class Betaproteobacteria; order Burkholderiales; family Comamonadaceae; genus Rhodoferax; species Rhodoferax sp. LB1P47. Next base: position 1,585 of record NZ_JBWMAU010000002.1, read on the forward strand.
GTAACTACTCACCCACCACCGATGGGCCAGACAGCCCTCAGGCCAGGAACCCGTGGAACCGGCTTTGCCGGGCCACTGGGTTCGCCCCCTGCAAGGGGGTTGGCGCAAACGCGAAGCGTGTAGCCTGGGGGTGTGCATAGTCCATGGAAAAACGCGTCGTCTTCTCGTCAAGCTGGCTACCCTGGGCGCTCATCACGCCACAGGTCATCGTGATTACGGTGTTCTTCTTCTGGCCTGCGGGGCAGGCGATGTTGCAGTCGCTACAGCAGTCCGACGCGTTTGGTACCTCGGTGGAATGGGTGGGGCTAGAGAACTTCCGCAACCTGTGGAACGACGCCAGCTACCTGGCCTCCTTTCAAACCACCGCCGTCTTCTCCATCCTGGTGGCGGTGCTGGGCATTGGCCTGTCGCTGATGCTGGCGGTGTTTGCCGACCGGGTGGTGCGCGGCAGCAGCATCTACAAAACCCTGTTGATCTGGCCGTATGCCGTGGCCCCGGCCGTGGCGGGTGTGCTGTGGCTGTTTATGTTCTCCCCCAGCATCGGCATCGTGGCCTACTGGCTGGGCCTGCTGGGCATGGACTGGAACCACCTGCTCAACGGCACCCACGCGATGGCGCTGGTGGTGGGGGCGGCGGTGTGGAAGCAGCTATCGTACAACTTCTTGTTCTTTCTGGCGGGGCTGCAAAGCATCCCCAAATCATTGATCGAAGCCGCCGCGATGGACGGTGCCCGGCCCTGGCGGCGGTTTTGGACCATCCAGTTCCCGCTGCTCACGCCCACCAGCTTCTTTCTGCTGGTGATCAACATCGTTTACGCATTTTTTGACACCTTTGCCATCATCGACTCCACCACCAAGGGCGGACCGGGCAAGGACACGGCCATCCTGGTCTACAAGGTGTATTACGACGGCTTCAAGGCGATGGACCTGGGCGGTTCGGCGGCGCAGTCGGTGGTGCTGATGGTGATCGTGGTGGCGCTGACGGTGGTGCAGTTCAAGTTTGTTGAAAAGAAAGTGAATTACTGATGGCGAATAGCAATGGTTGAGCGCCGCACCACCGGGGGCATTTTGGCCCACCTGATTTTGATTTTGGGCGTGCTAATCGTCGCCTTCCCGGTCTACATCACCTTCGTTGCCTCGACCCACACCGCCTCTGAAATGGTGCAAATGCCCATCCCCATGCTGCCGGGATCGCACCTGATCGACAACTACACCGCTGTGCTCAAAGGCGGCAGCGCAGCAGGCGGGTCGAACGCTCCGGTGGGGCAGATGATGCTGGTCAGCCTGATCACCGCGCTGACCATCGCCCTGGGCAAGATCACCATTTCGCTGCTGTCGGCCTTTGCGCTGGTGTACTTTCGGTTTCCGTTCAAACAGTTCTTCTTCTGGGCCATCTTCGTCACGCTGATGCTGCCAGTGGAGGTGCGCATCGGCCCTACCTACAAAGTGGTGGCAGATCTGGGCATGCTGGACAGCTACGCGGGGCTGACCATCCCGCTCATTGCCTCCGCCACCGCCACCTTTTTGTTCCGCCAATTTTTTATGGGCGTGCCCGATGAACTGGTAGAGGCCGCGCGCATGGACGGCGCCGGGCCGATGCGTTTCTTCTGGGACATTCTGCTGCCCCTGTCGCGCACCAGCATGGCCGCGCTGTTCGTGATCCAGTTCATCTACGGCTGGAACCAGTACCTCTGGCCGCTGCTGGTCACCACCAATGAGAATATGTACCCGGTGGTGATCGGCATCAAACGCATGATCTCCGGCGGCGACGGCCAGACCGAATGGAACCTGGTGATGGCTACCGCCATCCTGGCCATGCTGCCGCCCGCGCTGGTGGTGATGCTGATGCAGAAGTGGTTCGTCAAAGGCCTCGTCGATACCGAGAAATAATTTATAAGAAATAAGCCTCTAGCGCTTATTCCACCTGCACAATCAGCTACATATTTAATAGTAAACCGTATGGCCGCCATCACCCTTCACAACGTCATCAAGCGCTACGGCAAAGGGCCCAGCGCCAACCAGGTCATCCACGGGGTCAACGCCGACATTACCGACGGTGAATTCATCGTCATCGTCGGCCCCTCGGGCTGTGGCAAATCCACGCTGTTGCGCATGGTGGCCGGGCTGGAGGAGGTCAGCGACGGCAGCATCCGCATCGGCGGGCGGGTGGTCAACGACCTGGAGCCGTCAGAGCGCGACATCGCCATGGTGTTCCAAAACTACGCGCTCTACCCGCACATGAGCGTGTTCGACAACATGGCCTATGGCCTGAAGATCGCCAAAGTTCCGGTGGACGAGATCAAAACCCGCGTCGATAAAGCCGCCAAGATCCTGGAGCTGGGCCCATTCCTCGGCCGCAAGCCGCGTGAACTGTCGGGTGGCCAGCGCCAGCGGGTGGCGATGGGCCGCGCCATCGTGCGCCAGCCGCAGGTGTTTTTGTTCGACGAACCCCTGAGCAACCTGGACGCCAAGCTGCGCGCCCAAACCCGGCTGGAAATCCAGAAGCTGCACCGCGAACTCGGCATCACCAGCCTGTTCGTCACCCACGACCAGGTCGAAGCCATGACGCTGGCGCAGCGCATGCTGGTGATGAACGGCGGTGTGGTCGAGCAATTCGGCACGCCCGAGCAGGTCTACACCCAGCCCGCCAGCACCTTTGTGGCCAGCTTTATCGGCAGCCCGCCGATGAACCTACTCAAAAGTGCGCCCAACACCGCGCTCGGTGGCCCTGCCAACGCCATCCTGGGCATCCGCCCCGAGCACCTGCACCTGGGCGAAACGGGCTGGTCTTTGAAAGTCGAAACCACCGAAATGCTGGGGGCCGAGCGCCTGATCTACGCCCGGCTGGGCAGCACCCCCGATAGTGAGCTGCTGATCATCCGCACCGACGAGAGCCTGGCCGCCCCCGCCATCGGCAGCACCATCCACGCCACGCCGCGTGCCGACCGTTTGCACTGGTTTAATAGCGAAACTGGAAAACGAATTTAGACCATGCCCGTCACCGCCCCTGTCACCGCAAAGAATTGGCCCTACCCCCGCTGGGTAGCCCACCGGGGCGCGGGCAAACTGGCCCCTGAAAACACCCTGGCCGCCTTCCGCCTGGGGGCCCAGCACGGCTACCGCATGTTCGAGTGCGACGTGAAACTCAGCGCCGACGGCGTGCCCTTTTTGCTGCACGACGACACGCTGGAGCGCACCAGCAACGGGACGGGTATTGCGGGCGACCAAAACTGGGGCACTCTGGCCCAGCTCGACGCGGGCAGCTGGCATGCACGCAGCCATGCAGGCGAGCCGATTCCCACGCTGGACAACATCGCTACGTTCTGCCAGCGCAACGGCTTGTTTTTGAATATCGAGATCAAACCCTCGCCCGACACCGACCGCCTGACGGGCGAAAAAGTAGCCGATGCCGCCGTCCGACTGTGGCTGGGCCAGGCCGTGCCGCCGCTGCTGACATCCTTCAGCGTCGCCGCGCTGGAGGGCGCACAAGCCAAGCAACCCACGTTGCCACGGGGCTTGCTGCTCGATACGCTATGGGATGGCTGGTTAGATGCAGCGCTGCGCCTGGGCTGCTGCGCCATCGTCTGCAACCACACCCTGTGGACGCCCGACACCGTGGCCCAGGTGCAAGCTGCCGGGCTGCGCACCGCGAGCTACACGGTAAACGACGCAGCCTCGGCGCAGCGCTTGGTGGGTTTGGGCACCGATGCCATCATCACCGACCGGATTGATTTTTTCACCCCCGCCATGCAAGGCTTGTAAGACTTGCGCGCTTCTTGCTAGCATCGGCATCCATGTCCAGCCGTTCCACCCCCCGCCCCGTTGACCCGGAACTGACACCGCTACGCCAGCGCTTCTCGCGGATGGTGGCGCAGTGGGGCGCTTGGCGCAGCACGCTGGGGCTGAGTGCGGCGGTGTCGCTGCTGTCGCTGCTGTTCACCTACAGCTACATCCGGGCGCTGGGCTACGAGACTATGGGCGAGGCGTTCTACATCTCGCTGCTGGTGCCGCTGCCCATGACACTCACCAGCGGTTGGCTGATTTTTTCGCTTGTCGTGGCGCTGGAGCAGGCCCGGCATGCGGCCCATGTGCAGTCCATCACCGACAGCCTGACCGGCTTGGCCAACCGCCGCCACTTTGTCCACACCGCCCAGCAAGCAATGGACCTGGCCCTGCGCCACCAGTGGCCGCTGGCCTTGCTGATTCTGGACATCGACCACTTCAAACGCGTCAACGACACGCACGGCCACGACGCGGGCGACAAAGTGCTGGTAGAAGTGGCCCGCCGCTGCGCCCAGTGCCTGCGCACCACCGACCTGCTGGCCCGCTGGGGTGGTGAAGAATTTGTGGTACTGCTGCCCAACACACCGTTGGAGCACGCCCACCAGTTGGCCGAGCGCATGCGCGAAGCGGTGGGGTTTTCGGCCCAGCTCTACGCGCAGTCGGATGCGGTGCGGGTCACTGTCAGCATAGGCGCAGCAGGCATGCTCGCAGGCGAACCCATCACCCTGGACACGCTGGTGCAAGCCGCCGACAACGCCCTGTATGACGCGAAGCGTGCGGGCCGCAACCAGGTGTCGCTGGCCCCCAGCCAGCACAGCGGCCTATCGCGCTTCGGCGACTTAATGGCGACTTAACAGCCACTGGCTGCTGCCACTGGCCAGCACCAACAAGGCATAGGTGGCCATCTTGCCGTCATGCCCAAAGAACCACAGCCCCCCCAACAGCACCAGCAGGCATGCTACAGAATTTATAGCAGCCTGCGCATACCAATGTTGCGCTAACGGCTTATTTTTCATAAATAAGCTGGAGAACAGAGCCGTCAGCACGCCCACCACCAGCGCAGGCGCAGCAAAATTCAGCAGGTGAAAAAAGGTATCTATAGGTCCCATAGCGGTAATTTTGAGGCTTTGGCGGTGCGCAGGAAATTGTGCCCCGCACAAATTTTATAATTGCGGCATGGCAGTTTGGGCATTAGGCATTAACCACACCACCGCACCTCTGGATTTGCGCGGTCGGTTTGCGTTCGCCTTGGACCAGATCGCGCCCACGCTGCACGGCCTGCGTGCCGCGCTGCAAGGCCCCGAGGCCGCCATCATTGCCACCTGCAACCGCACCGAAATTTATTGCGCAGGCGACCAGCAGGCGCTGGCCCACACGGTGGACTGGCTGGCCCATACCGGTGGCGTGTCGCCCGCCCTGCTGCGCTCCCATTCCTACACCCTGCAAGACGGCCCGGTGGCCCGGCATGCCTTCCGTGTCGCCAGCGGGCTAGACTCGATGGTGCTGGGCGAGCCGCAAATTCTGGGCCAGATGAAGGACGCGATCCGTGTGGCCGAGCAGGCCGGCGCCCTGGGCAGCACGCTGAACCAGCTGTTCCAGCGCTCGTTCGCGGTGGCCAAAGAGGTGCGCACCTCCACCGAAATCGGCGCGCATTCCATCAGCATGGCCGCCGCTGCGGTGCGTTTGGCGGGCCAGTTGTTTGAAGACCTGTCCAAGCTGCGTATTTTGTTTGTGGGCGCGGGCGAGATGATCGAACTGGCCGCCACCCACTTTGCCGCCAAAAACCCCCAATCCATCGCCATCGCCAACCGCACCCTGGAGCGCGGCGAAAAGCTCGCCACCCGTTTCGGCGGCGAAGTGATGCGCTTGGCCGACCTGCCCAGCCGCCTGCACGAATTCGACGCGGTGGTCAGCTGCACCGCCAGCACCCTGCCCATCATCGGCCTGGGCGCGGTGGAGCGGGCCCTGAAGCTGCGCAAGCACCGCCCGATGTTCATGGTCGATCTGGCCGTGCCGCGCGACATCGAGCCCGAAGTCAAGGACTTGGAAGACATCTACCTGTACACCGTGGACGACCTGGCCCACGTAGTGCAAAGCGGCCAGGCCAACCGCCAGGCCGCCGTGGCGCAGGCTGAGGTCATCATCGACGCCGGTGTGCAGAGCTTTTTGCACTGGATGGACCAGCGCGACCCGGTGCACGGCGTGGTGCCGCTGATCCAGCAGCTCAACGCCCAGGCCGACGAATGGCGCACCACCGAACTGGCCCGTGCCCGCCGCCTGCTAGCCAAGGGCGACGACATCGAAGCCGTGCTGGAGATGTTGAGCAAAGGCCTGACGCAAAAAATGCTGCACGGCGCGATGGCCGAGCTGCGCGCAGGCGATGCCGGCAACCGTGAACACACGGTACAGGCCATCCACAAACTTTTTTTGCGCAAAGAGCGTTAGCGACGCTGCTGCCGCGCCCTCCCCGTCACACGGGGAACCCCACCCCGCACGGGGTTGTCTCCATTTGAATTACCCGTTATGAAACCCTTTCTCCGCCAACAGCTTGAGCGCTATGTTTTTCGCCTTGCAGAACTCGACTTTTTGCTGTCCCGCGAGGACATCATGGGCGATATGAAGCAGTTTTTGGCGCTGTCGCGCGAGCATTCCGACGTCGGCCAGGTGGCCAGCCGCTTTGTCCGCTTCACCCAGCGCGAGGCTGACCTGGCAGCGGCCCACGCCCTGAAAAGCGACCCGGAAATGGCCGAGATGGCCGAGGAAGAAATCACCTCCGCCGAGGCCGAGTTGCAAAAGTTGGAAGCCGAGCTGCAACGCATGCTGCTGCCCAAAGACCCGGACGATGCCCGCAACGCCTTCATGGAAATCCGCGCCGGCACCGGCGGCGACGAATCCGCCCTGTTCGCTGGGGACCTGCTGCGCATGTACACCCGCTATGCCGAACGCCAAGGCTGGAAAACGGAGGTCATGAGCGAGTCGCAAAGCGAGCTGGGCGGCTACAAGGAAGTGGTGCTGCGTATCGAAGGCGACAACATCTACGGCCAGCTCAAGTTCGAGTCCGGCGGCCACCGCGTACAGCGCGTACCCTCCACCGAAACCCAGGGCCGTATCCACACCAGCGCCTGCACGGTGGCGGTATTGGCCGAGCCCGACGAAGCCGTGGCTATCAAGATCAACCCGGCCGATCTGCGCATCGACACCTACCGCGCCAGCGGTGCCGGTGGCCAGCACATCAACAAAACCGACTCTGCGGTGCGCATCACCCACATCCCCACCGGCATCGTGGCCGAGTGCCAGGACGGCCGCAGCCAGCACAGCAACAAGGCCCAGGCGCTGAAGGTGCTGACCGCCCGCATCCATGAAAAAGACCGGTCTGAGCGCGCCGCCAAAGATGCCGCCGAGCGCAAGGGCCTGATTGGCAGCGGCGACCGCAGCGATCGCATCCGCACCTACAACTTCCCGCAGGGCCGCTGGACCGACCACCGCATCAACCTCACGCTGTACAAGCTGCTGTTCATCATGGAAGGCGACCTCAGCGAACCCATGGAAGCCCTGCGCGCCGCCCACGAGGCCGAGCAGCTGGCCGAATTAGAAGTCAACGTATAAAAGGAACCCTATGGCTCGCTCCATCAACAAAGGCCCCAAGCCGAAAGCCGGCTACGGCCAAGTGTCCAGCAAGTCCCTGAAAGAGGCGAAGGAAAAAACCGCCAAGCGCATGGCACCACGCCCGGTGCACCCCGGCCTGGGCAAACAAGCGCGCGCTGCGGCCCGTCCCATCGCGTCGGTGTATAGCGACGAGGCCAGCACCCTGCAAGTCGCCCTGCTGGGTGCGCAAAAGCATGGCATCGACAAGCTGGATGCGCGCATGCTGCTGCTGCACGCCCTGGGCAAAAGCCCGCTGGATGCCGCCTGGCTGCTGGCCCACGGCCAGGATGCCCTAAAGCCCGTGCAGGCGGCCGCATTCGGCACCGCCTGCACCCGCCGCCGGGCCGGTGAACCCGTGGCCTACATCACCGGCCAACGCGAATTCCACGGCATCAACCTGCACGTCGATGCCCGCGTGCTGGTGCCCCGGCCTGACACCGAAACCCTGGTGGATTGGGCGCTGGAACGCTTGACCGGACAGACCGCCCCGCAGGTGATCGACCTCGGCACCGGCAGCGGCGCCATCGCCCTGGCGATCCAAAAGGCCCGGCCCGACGCGCAGGTCACCGCCGTCGATGCCAGCGCCGATGCCCTGGCCGTGGCCCAGGCCAATGCGGTACGGCTGGCGCTGCCGGTGGCTTTTGTCCACGGCTCATGGCTGGAGCCGGTGGCGGGGAGCTTCCATCTGATCGCCACCAACCCGCCTTACATTGCAGAAGCCGACCCGCACCTGCCCGCGCTGGCCTTTGAACCCCGCAGCGCCCTGACCGCCGGTGCCGACGGCCTGGACGACATCCGCCAGATCATCGCCCAGGCCTCGGCGCACCTGCACCCCCAAGGCTGGTTGCTGCTGGAGCATGGCTACGACCAGGCCTCAGCGGTACGTGCGCTGCTAGAGCAGGCAGGATTTGCGCAGGTGCAATCACGGCCCGATTTGGCGGGGATTGAGCGCTGTAGCGGCGGGCAGAAAAACGGATAGTTTTAGGGCTCTAGCGCATATTTCACCTGCGCTAGAAGCTATCAAAAATGTAGCCATAAGCCTTAGCCTGCCGTAGTGTCTCTGGCAGCGGACAGCACGCAGAATAAAGGTCCCAATGGCGCAATCCGCCACTCAACGATGCGTGTCATGCACTCATTTACTATAAATTTAATGCACTATATTTTTATATCACTATAATTTCCTAGTAAGCCATTCAAAGGATCGTTCATGGACAATATTGCGGGCTCCCCTGTTGAAGGCGACAACTTCCACGGCCGCGAAGCCGATGTTGTCCGTCTGCGCGAAACCCTGGACCACCATGACATCTTGCTGCTGGGACCCCGGCGTATCGGCAAAACATCGATCGCCCGCGCCATCATCGCCAAAGTTCGCACAGATGGCTGGCGGGCGAGGGAGGTCAACGTCGCAGCGTGCCAAGATGAACGCGAGTTTCTCGACAAGCTGGATGCGGCGCTACGGCCAGAGTTGGCCACACTGCCGGGCAAGGTCAAAGACGCCATTGCCAGCACATGGGATGCCACGACCCAACGCATCAAGTCCATCAAACTGTCCATTGCAGGCACTGCCGCACTCGACGTAGGCATCACCAGCAGCGCGCCAGAAGACTGGACGCTGGTTGCCAATGACCTTCTGCGGCTGATTGCCCAAGCCAACCAGCCCTGGCTGATTTATGTGGACGAGCTGCCCATCCTGCTCTTTAACATTATCCGTACCGACCCTAAAAATGGTGTCCAGCGGGTGCGCCGCTTTCTGGACTGGTTTCGTAACGATGTACGCGCCATCCCCGAGGTTGGCAAAATCCGCTGGCTGGTATCCGGCTCGGTGGGCCTGGACACCCTGGTCCAACAACACGGCATGGCCGACACCATCAACAGCATGAAACCCGCAGGGCTGGAAGCTTTTACAGAACCGGTCGCCGTGGCCATGCTGGACAAACTGGCCCTGCGTTACGCCATCCCCTGGGCGGAGGGGGATGCGCAAAAAATCATCGCCGCCGTTTTATGGCCACAGCCTTACTACTTGCAGGTTGCTTTTAACCATTTGCGGGACTTGAAAACACAGATACCTACAGCCCAAACGGCTGCATTGATTGCGCAAGCCATCGACAAAATGGTGCAGCCGGGGGGCGACAACGACTTTCACCACTGGGAAAAACGGCTCACCATCCAACTCCCAAGCGCTGACGCTGCCCACTGCCAAGCCTTACTCAACCTCGCAGCAATCGATCCGCAAGGTATACGCGCCGAAAGCCTGTTGGCAGCATTACAAGAACGCCTACCTCAGGCAACAACCGAAGAGGCCACGCAAGTCTTCGTCAACCTGCGCGACATCCTGCAACGCGATGCCTACTGGTGGCCCGACGACAGTGCAGGCCACAAGCGCTACCGCTTCCGCCTGGAGCCTCTGCGCCTCTGGTGGTTACGGAGGAATACGCTATGAGCAACTCCACGCCCACCACGGCCCACCACCACTACAACCCCGACTGGCTCACTGACGACGCCCTGGTCAGCAACTTCGTCGCCCGCCAGGATGAATTTGCCTTCCTGCGCGGCGAGCTGGCCCATGCCCCCCCGCAAGGCAGTGCCCAGCACTACCTGCTGGTGGGCGTGCGCGGTGCAGGCAAAACCACCCTGCTCAAACGCTTGGCCGTGGCCATTCGCCGCGATGCCGATCTGCACGACCACCTGATCGCCTTGTCTTTCCCCGAAGAGCTGTACCAGGTCAAAAACCTGTCCGACTTCTGGTGGGCGGCGTGTGAAGCACTGGTGGATGAACTGGACCGCAACGACAACACCCAGGCCGATGCCGACCGCCTGATGGATGCCGTCACGCAGGCCAAAAAAACCAAACCACCCGCAGACCCCTTGTCGGACGTAGGCTTCCAGCTCTTGCAGCAAACCTGTGCCAGCCTCCAGCTGCGCCCGGTGCTGCTGGTAGACAACCTGGACATGGTGTTCCAGCGCATCGACAAAACGGGGCGCAAGCTCAAAGACCCGCACGCACCTGCCTACTGGGCACTGCGCGAAGCTTTGTCCACCACCACCTCGCCCATCGTGATCGGCGGCTCGGTACGCTTGTCGGAGCCGTTTACCGATTACGACAAAGCGTTTTACGACTTCTTCATCCCCAAGCGCCTGGGCAAGCTGGGCCTGGCCGAAGTGCGCGAAGTACTGAACCGCTTGGCCGATGCCCAAAACCTGCCCGAGGTCAAGCAACGCCTGCAAGACCACTCCGGCCGCCTGCAAACGCTGTACGAGCTGACGGGCGGCAACCCACGCGCCTTGGGCCTCATCTTCGAGCTGCTGCGCCAAGGCCCGAACAGCCGCGCCGTGGAAGACTTCGAGCGCCTGATGGACATCACCACGCCCTACTACAAGGCCCGGTTTGAAGAACTGGCCGAGCAGGCCCAGGTAGTGGTGCACGCCCTCGCCGTGGGCCGCCCCGACGGCGGTGCAGGTCTGCGCTTTGGCCTTACTGCGGCTGAAATCGGCACCCACGCGGGCCTGCCCACCAGTACCGTATCCGCCCAGCTCGACCCGCTGGAACGCGAAGGTTTGGTTGAAAAGTCTGCTTCCCACGGACGCACCCAATACCGCATGGCGGAACAACTCTTTCGCCTGTGGCTGCAAATGCGCGGCAACCGCCGCGTGCGGCAGAACGTGGTGGGGTTGACGCAGTTTTTGGAGGCCATGTTCAGCGTGGATGAACTGCAGACAGGCGTGCAAAAGGCGCAAAGTGCCAGCTTCTTGGCGCAAGCCCGCTACGCCTTCGCCTTCGCAGAAACCAGCGATGCCGTGCACTTACGCCATGGACTCAAAGCCAAGGCCGCCGACTACATCGTGCAGCATCTCAAGGCGCAAGGCGGCAGCATCGACGACTACGTGGTGGCAGGCGATTTACCCGAAGACGTGGAAGCGCTGGCGCGCTTGCGTGACAAGTTGGGGCAATGCCGCAATGGCCTGACAGAAGATGAACAGGAGGCTTTGATGGGCTCCATCCAACTCAGCCAAGACGAGAAGAATGCGAGTGTGCAGGCGCTGTGCACCGCCTCCATAGCTGCAGCAGAGCTGGATACCTTGCGCCCGAAACTAGTCCAGGAACATACCCATTTACTAAATGCAGGTCTCACCGAGGCAGATGTATCTATCTTGTTCCATGCCCGTGCATTGGGCTGTTTAGCGCTACCCGAGTTAAGTCCGCACGATGTCGAAAATGCATGTGTCGCAGTCAGTGACGGGCCTGCTTTACGTGCCATGGTTTGGCGTTTGCTTGGAGTAAGAAACATCATCACTATCCGCGATGAAGTCAAGGCAGATGCCTGGGTTGCTTGGGGTATGAAGCATGCAACGGAAGCAACACACAGTGAATGGGTCTACGTGGCATCAGAGTTGGGCTTATCCGGCTTCAGCAAGTATGCCCAACAGGTTTTAAAACAGGCATTTATTAAAGGTGAAAGCTTCTATGGGTGGCTGATCCAGGGTCTTACCCTGGAGGACTTAAATGGAGAAGCCGTAGAAATAAACCACGCATTTAGCAAGGCAATTGAGTTCGACGATAAGAATGACAGCGCTTGGTATTTCCTAGGCTGTTCCTTACTGCGAGAGGGTCGCCATGCAGAAGCTGAGGATGCATTCCGTCAGGCCATCAAACTAAGGCCTGAGGATACGAATTACTGGTGGACACTTTCAGCCGCTCTTTCAGAGCAAAGTCGGCTGATAGAAGCATTTGAAGCGTCTAAGAAGTCCATAGAATTCTATAAAAAATCTAACAAATTCATTTACGACTGGCATAAGGAGCTGCATACACGGCTGTGCATCGCTAACGCCTTGCAAGCGCTGGAAACCAGCAACTTGACGGCTGTTGCTGAAGCATTAACCCAACTCTTCACCGAATCCGCCGATCTTCCATCGGCACTGATCAGTGTCCACTTCGTTGAGAACTTCTTGGCTAAGTTACTAAGGCAACAAGGTCAAGCCACCACTGTCCGTGACGTCCTGGTGAACTTAGGCATTGCTCGCCATGCCCGCCCTCTGCTTCTGGCCTTTGAAGCTGCCATCGAAAAACGGCCCGACATGCTGCTGGAACTGGAGCCAGAAATCCAGAGCGCAGCACTACGGATGTACAAGCGACTGACAGATGAAATAAGCCTCTAGCGCAATTAGAACCTGCGCTAGAGGCCATCAAAACAATAGCATCAAGCCATCGCCCGCCGCAGCGTCTCCACCACCGGCCGGCGCAGCACGTCGCGCAGGCCCCACCAGCCTGCTGCCAACGCCAGCACGGCCCCGGCCAATGCGCCGAACACGGGCACCCATAGCGAGCCATTCCAGGCGAACTCAAACACAAAACGGGTCAAAGCCCAGCCCACGGCCATAGCCACCACGCTGGCCAAAAAGCCCGCCAGCAGGCCCACCCCGGCCAGCTCGGCGCGTTGCACCTGGCGCAGCAGGCGGCTGGGTGCGCCCAGGGCCCGCATGATGGCGAATTCGCGGGCGCGCTCTTCGCGGGTGGCGGTGATGGCGGCAAACAGCACCACCAAGCCAGCGGCCAGGGTGAAGCCGAAGAGGAATTCCACCGCCCGGATCACCTGGTCCAGCACGCGCTGCAACTGGCCCAGGGTGAGGCTCAGGTCCACCGCCGTGATGTTGGGGAATTGGCGCACTAACTGGTTGTCAAAACCCTTGGCGGCGGGGGCCTTGAATGCGCCCAGGTAGGTTACCGGCACGTCGGGCATCTGGCTTACGGGGTAGATGACGAAGAAGTTGGCCCGCATCGAGCCCCAGTCCACCTTGCGCAGCGAGGTGATTTTGGCATCCGACTGCACGCCGCCGATGTCGAAGCGCAGGCTGTCGCCCAGCTTCAGGTTCAGGGATTGGGCGATGCCCTCCTCTACGCTGATGGCAGCTTTTTCTTCGGCTGTCCAGCGGCCCGCCACCAGCGGGTTGTGCGGCGGCCGGGTGGCGCTGTGGGACAGGTTGAACTCGCGGTCCAGCAGGCGTTTGGCGCGGTCGTCCACAAAGTTTTCGGGGGCTACGGCTTTGCCGTTGATGGCCACCAGACGGCCCCGGAACATGGGGTACCAGTCGTAGTTTTTCACGCCTGCTGTGGCCAAGTTGGCCCGGAAATCGCTGGCCTGGTCGGGCATCACGTTGATGACGAAGCGGTCGGGCGCATCGGGGGGCGTGGCCTGGCGCCAGCTCTGGACCAAGTCGGTGCGCAGCAGCACCAGCAGGATCAGCGCCAGCAGGCCCACCGCCAGGGCGCTGATTTGCACCACGGCGTAGGCGGGCCGGGCCGATACCTGGCGCGTGGCCAGCACCAGCCAGCGCGGGGCGGTGGCCTCGTTCACGCTGCGGCGCAGCAGCTTTACCGCCACCCAGCCCAAGCCCGCAAACACCAGCACGGCGGCGGCAAAACCACCCACCGCAATCAGGCCCAGCGTGATGTCGCTGCTGGCCGCCAGCAGCAGTGCGGCAAAGCCCAGCACGCCCAGGCCCAGCACGCCGATGGAGGTGGGCTTCAAGCCGCCCACGTCGCGGCGAATCACCCGCAGCGGCGGCACGGCGGCCAGTTGCAGCACCGGGGGCAGGCCAAAGGCGAACAGCAGCGTCAGCCCCATGCCCATGCCCAAAGCGGCAGGCCACCAGGTGGCCGCAGGCAGGCTGGAATCGACCAGGCCCGCCAGCAGCAGCACGAACAGGTAGTGCACGCCAAAGCCGATGGCCAGCCCCAGCGCGCTGGCGAAGATGCCGACCAACGCAAACTCCAGCGCGTAGCTCAGGGCGATGGTGCGCTGGCTCTGGCCCAACACGCGCAGCATGGCGCAGTCGTCCAGATGGTTGGCCGCAAAGCCGCGCGCCGCCAGGGCTACGGCCACGGCGCTGAGCAGGGCACTCAGCAGGGCCACCAGGTTCAGGAACTTGTTGGCCCGGTCCAGGGTTTGGCGCATTTCGGGGCGGCCGCTTTCCAGCGACTCGATGCGCACGCCCCGGGAGTCAGGTTTTTTAACTTCGGCGGTGGCCCACTGCACATAGCGCTGCACGGCGGGGTCGGCCCCGGCTACGGCGAAGCGGTAGTTGACGCGGCTGGCGGGCTGGATGAGGCCGGTGGCGGCCATGTCGCTCTGGTGCAGCATGGCGCGGGGCGAGAAGTTGAGGAAGCCGCCGCCCCGGTCGGGCTCGACAGCAATGGTTTTGGTCACCCGCAAACGGCTGTCGCCCAGCAGCAGGCTGTCGCCAATCTGCAAGTTCAGCGACTCCAGCAGCGACGCATCGACCCACACCGTGCCCGGCGCGGGGATGTCGCGGGTGGGGTGGGCGGGCGCGTCGGCAGCGTCGGCAATTTGCAGGTTGCCGCGCAATGGGTAGCCGGGCACCACGGCTTTCAGCGCTACCAGCTTGCTGGCCCCGCCCTGCGCGTCTTCGGCCCGGGCCATCGTGGCCAGGGTCAGCGTGCCCACGGTTTGCAGGCCCTGCGCTTGCGCCTGGGCCAAAAAGGCAGCGGGCGTGGGGTTGTCGCTGGACACCACCGCGTCGCCGCCCAGCAGTTGGCGGGCATCGCGCTGCAAGCCGCCTTGCAAGCGGTCGGCAAAAAATCCGACGGCACTGAGCGCGGCCACGGCCAGGGTCACGGCAACGATGAGCAAACGCAGCTCGCCCGAGCGCAGATCGCGCCAGAGGGTGCGCCAGGCCAGGGCGATAAAGGGGGAATTCAAAGTGGGTTCTCCTAACTTGCAGGGACTCGGGTACCGAGCACCGCGAGCCACGCAAGTTGTTTCAGGTTAAGCAGGCTTCTATTATTCCCGCCCTGCCCGGCCTGCGGCGATCGCAGGGGCATACTGCTTATCCGACTAAAAAAGAGAGGCATCCGATGTGGCAACCCTGCGAGCGCCACCCCGACCCGGCCATCACCGTGCTGGACCCACGGTTTGAGGCCTACCGCCTGTTCAATGCCGCCGTGGAACGCATCGCCACCGGCATGCGCTGGGCCGAGGGACCGGTGTGGTTTGGCGACGGGCGCTACCTGCTGTGGAGCGACATCCCTAACAACCGGGTGATGAAGTGGGAGGAGCAGACCGGCGCGGTCAGCGTGTTCCGCCAGCCATCCCACTTTGCCAACGGCCACACCCGTGACCGCCAGGGCCGCCTGGTCAGCTGCGAGCACGGCGGGCGGCGCGTGACCCGCACCGAGTACGACGGCAGCTGCACCGTGCTGGTGGACCAATTTGCTGGCAAGCCGCTGAATTCACCCAACGATGTGGTGGTCCACACCGACGGTAGCGTGTGGTTTACCGACCCGCCCTTCGGCATTCTGGGCCACTACGAAGGCTTTAACGCCACGCCCGAGCAGCCCACCTGCGTCTACCGCCTCGACCCCGCTACCGGCCAGTGCACGGTGGTGAGCGATGCGGTAGACCGGCCCAACGGCCTGTGCTTTTCACCCGACGGGCGGCGGCTGTACGTGGTCGAATCCGGGGCCACACCCCGGCGTATCCGGGTGTTCGATGTGGACGGCGCGCGCCTTGGCAACGACCGGGTGTTTATGACCTGTGCCGACGGCCAAAGCCCCGACGGCTTTCGCTGCGATGTGGATGGCAACCTGTGGGCCGGCTGGGGCGGCGGCCCCGGCTTGGACGGCGTGATGGTGTTCGCCCCCGATGCCACGCCCATCGGCCACATCGCCCTGCCCGAGCGCTGCGCCAACCTGTGCTTTGGCGGCCCGGCCCGGAATCGCCTGTTCATGGCGGCCAGCCAGTCGGTGTATGCGCTGTATGTCAATACACAAGGTGTGGCTGGGGGCTGACAAGGATTTATAAGAAATAGGCTGCTAGCGCATATACCACCTGCGCTAGCAGCTATTTTTTATATAGCATTCAAAAAACCGTGGTCGCTCACGCTCGGGCCGCAGCAGCGGCACGGTGCGGGAGCGGATGTAGACCAGCACCTGGCTGGCCTGGGCGCGCAGCTTGGGCGGTGGAGTCCAAGAGCCCCAGCGCCAACCTTCAATTAGACCGGATAGTTCTGCACCGATGGCTCAATGGTGATCCACTTGAGTTCGGTGAATTCGTCGATCACTGCGCGGCCATCAAACTTGCCATAGCCGCTGTTTTTGGTTCCACCGTAAGGAGCCTGGGCCTCGTTTTGCACGGTGGAGCCATTGACGTGCACCGAGCCCGATTCGATGCGCATGGCAACGTCTAGTGCGCGGGTCACATCGCGGCCGAACACGGCTGCCGACAGTC
The DNA here is from genome assembly GCF_056521445.1 of Rhodoferax sp. LB1P47. NCBI lineage: Bacteria > Pseudomonadati > Pseudomonadota > Betaproteobacteria > Burkholderiales > Comamonadaceae > Rhodoferax > Rhodoferax sp. LB1P47. The sequence goes on from NZ_JBWMAU010000002.1 coordinate 18,254, forward strand.
CATAGTCGCTGTCGTTGGCAACGGCAATCGCCTCTTCTACGCCTTTGACGCGTACCACGGTGGTGATGGGGCCGAAGGTTTCATCGCCATAAATGCTCATGCCGGGCTTGACGTGGTCCATGATGGTGGCCGGCATGATGGCGCCAAGGGCCTTACCACCACACGCCAGGATGGCACCCTTGGCCAAAGCGTCGTCAATCATGGCATTCAAGCGGGCGCCCGATTCGCTGGACACCATAGGGCCGATCACGCAGGCGGGGTTCACGCGGGGGTCACCCATGACCAGTTCCTTGGCGCGGGCGGCAAACTTAGCGACAAACTCGTCGGCAACAGCCTCATCTACCACCAGGCGTTCGGTGGACATGCAAATCTGGCCTTGGTATAGGAAGGAGCCAAACACGGCGGCCTTCACGGCTTCGTCGATATTGGCATCGTCCAGCACGACCTGTGGCGACTTGCCGCCTAATTCCAGCAGGCAGCGCTTCAACTGGGTGGCGGCCTTTTGCGCAATGATGCGGCCGACACGGGTGGAACCCGTGAAATTAATGCGGCGCACTGCCTTGTGGGCAATTAGTGCATCGATCACTTCAGGGGCATCATTGGGTGCATTGGTCACCACATTCAACACGCCCGGTGGAAAGCCAGCTTCCACCAGCGCATCGGCCACCAACGTATGGGTCTTGGGGCTGGCTTCCGAAGCCCGGAACACCACCGTGTTGCCGCAGGCAATAGGGTAGGCAATGGCACGGGCGGCCAGCACCACAGGGCCGTTCCAGGGCACGATGCTTAGCACCACACCGACGGGCTGACGTACCGTCATGGACAGTGTGCCGGGCTTATCGGTAGGAATGGTTTCGCCCTGGATTTGGGTCACCAAGCCGGCGGCCTCGCGGAACAGGTTGGCGGCCAGGTACACGTTGAAACCGGCCCATAGCCCGGAAGCCCCCACTTCCGCGCCCATAGCTTCGATGAATTGCGGTGTCTTGGACTCCAGCACGTCGGCGGCCTTGAGCAGCAAACGGCGGCGCTCGGACGGCGCGCTGTTGCGCCAACTCAGGAAGGCGGTCTGGGCCGAGTTGACTGCGGCCAACGCATCTTCTACGCCACCTGCAGCGGCACGGGTTACCACTTCTCCGGTGTGGGGGTGGTTTCGGGTGAACGTGGCGCCGGATTTGGCGGCGACGGACTGGTTGTCAATAATGAGTAGGGATTCCATGCTGTATGCCTTGGTTAAATAATGGGGGTTTGTTTAGTTTGTCTGCGCGGCTTCAAGCGCGTTCGGTCAGGATGTCGGCCATACGTTCACCGATCAAGGCACAGGTCGCCATAGTGGCCACACCGGCAATGCGCGGCATGATGGAGCTATCGGCAATGCGCAGGCCCTGCACCCCGTTGACGCGCAGCTTGGAGTCCACCACGGCCTCGGCATCCTTGCCCATGCGGCAGGTACCAGACTGGTGGAAATAGGTGGTGGCACCATTGCGCACAAAGTCTTCCATGGCCTTGCCCGTCAATTTCTTGCCGGGTGCCACTTCCCGCTTGACAAAGTCTTTCATGGCGGCGGAGTTGCCAATCTCGCGGCACACCTCGATGCCAAAGGCCAAGGCCTTGACGTCATCCGGATGGCTCATGAAGCGGGCATCCACTACCGGGCGATCGGCCGGGTTGGCAGAGCTCAGGCGGATCTCGCCACGACTCTTGGGTGCCACCAAGCCAGCGCACAGCGCCCAACTGGTGCCTGGAGGTGCATATTCCTTGCCCACCACGTCGCTGGCATAAGGCAACTCGATTTGCACCAGGTTGACATCTGGCGATACCAGCGAGGCTTGGCTCTTGAGAAAACCGGCTGCATTGGCCCCGCTATTGCGGTGTGGAATGTGCTCTTTAGGCTCCCAGATACAGCCGCCATGCAGAATATGGTCCTGGAAGTTGCGCCCTACTTCCTTGGCATTGACCAGGGTCTTGATACCGTGCTGGCTCAGCTTCGCATCGTCGCCAATACCGCTGAGCATCAGCAGCTTCGGTGTATTGATACCACCGGCACTGACGATCACTTCGGTGTTGGCGCCAATGTTTTTCGGCCCAGCTGCGGTGGCAATCTGAACGCCCGTGGCCCTGGTACCGGCAAAGGTCAAACGGTCCACATGGGTATTCACCATCACGGTGACATTGGGACGCGACAGAATCGGGTACAGATACGAGCGGGCCATGCTCTGGCGACGACCGTCGCGGATGATCTGGTTCATCAGCGCGAAGCCAATGCCGCCTTCTTCGCGCACGCCATTTTGGTCGGCAAACACCGGATAGCCCAGAGAGCAGCAAGCCTCCAGCATGGCAGGTGCTGCGGGGTGTGGGTTGTTGGCAGGTTGGCACCAGACAGGTCCGTTCTTGCCACGGTAGCGGGCATCTGGCGCACCTTGCCAGTTTTCCATGCGCCGGTAGATTTCGAGCCCGGACTCGTAGCCCCAGGCGCGGTCACCGCTGGCCTCGGCCCAAAACTCCAGGTCGGCTTTGAAAGGACGGGCCCAGACGGTTGCATTGATACTGCTACCGCCCCCTACCACCCGGCCCATGTGTTCAGGAATGGCGCGGTTATTGGTGCTGGGTGCGGCCAGGGCTACGTCCTTCCAGTCGCGCTCGGAGCCAAGGTTGGTAAACCAGACGGTCGGGTCCATCACCGAGGGGGCTACATCCCAGTCGCCCGCCTCGATCATGAGAATGGAGGCATCCTTGCGGGTGGCCAACCGGCCCACCAGCGCACAGGCGGCAGAGCCCGTTCCAACGACCACATAGTCGTACGCCGCCTGCGGTTTCGCGCTACGTTCATTCTGGTTGGCACGAATGGCGTCCAGCTCATCTGCCAAGGCGCTGAGTCCCACGGTAGAGATGCCGGCAGCAGCGGCTGCACGCATAAAGCCGCGGCGGCTCATGCGACCTGCAATGAGGGCGCGTTCCAGGTGCTCCAGCAAGCCGTCCGAGGGTGCATTCGGGCTGGTTGAATGGGTATTCATAGTCATGGGAGTTGAATGGATAGTGGTTAAAAATGTTGTCTCCAGTGGCACTTGCCATGCGCACACACTGCGCCACTGAAGCCAACTTTAGAAACTTGCTAAAGATTCAAATACATCGGGATTTCCCTAGACGCTAGTTGTTCCATATGAGAACAACTGCAGCCCAAAAAGGAATGGACATCGGGCCCGCTGGCCCTACGCTGTAGCGATTTACGTAACCTGAATCCGGCGGTAAATCAGTCCGCGAGACACACGCAGTTTTTTAGCCGCTGCAGATACATTGCCACCACACTCCTTAAGCGTTCTGGCAATCAAATCCACATCAGCATCACGCAGGCTTGCCGACTCGGCTGGCTCACCTGGCTCTGCCTGTGCGACCGAAGGCGGCACCGACGTGTCCTCCGGCGCGCTCACAGCGGGCAGCACAGCATCTGTACGGAGGTACTCTGCCCGAGCGACGGGTGCAGAGTGCCCGACAGCAAACACTTGCGGGTGTCCGTCGCGCGCCTGTAGTTCGCAACGCACATGCACCTGTAGTCCATTGGGTAGACGCAACAAGGACGGGCGGGAGCCACGGACGGAGGCTAGCTCCGCAAAGCTGCTTTGCAAAATCTCGTCCACTTTGCTGTGCCCGGTCTGTTCGCCCTCTGGTCGCAACCCCAAGAGCCTGGACGCAGCAGCATTGCGCCAGACGATGTGCCCTTGCATGTCCACGCCCATCAGACCGGCCAAGGGGGTATCCAGCATGGCCGGGGAAATCTGGAAACGCACGATCAGGTGCTCATTGGACTGCGACACCAGCAGACGGTTTTCGATCGAAGACGCGTAAAGGCCCACGACCGATGCCACATCAAAATTAAAGGCAATGCCTTCGCTAGACAGGTCCAGCACACCGGCCAGATTGCCATGGATGTCGCGAATCGGTGCTGCAGCGCAGTGCATGAAGTTGACACTCTCGGAGAAGTGCTCAGCACCCTGTACACACGCCTGCTTGCCGGTCCGCGCCACAATACCGGGAGCGGTCGTGCCTACGGCCTCTTCTGCGAAGTTGACACCGATGCGATGCGCCACCGGCGTGATCTTTTCATGCACACGCCGGGAAGAGGTAGCCCCGATCAGCACGCCGCTGGGGTCGGCCAGCATGGCACCACAGTTCGTGGCCCCCAGCACTGCGTCGAGCTCGCTGGCTTCTGCCAGCCAGGCATCGCGCAGCAGGCGGTTCTTTTGCAAAGCCAGCTGCGACCGGCTGGCCGACACTGGCTGAAACTCCAGCTGCGCGCGCGGGTCCTGCTTTTGCCGCAAACACCGGGCCCAAGACTGGAACACGGCCTCGCTGACAATGCCTGAGCACAGCTCACCCTCTTCAAAATAGCGCCGCCGCGCCAGTGCAATCCGGTCCGCCTGGGTAGAAAAGAAGAGGGATTGCATGGCCGATCTTTCAAGAAGAGGCTGATGCTAAGCCAATTGCGGGGCGTCGGGTTGCGCCATGGGTGCTGCCCGCTGGAAAGCCTCCAGGGCGCTGCAGTTCGCATCCACTTCCATGATCAGTGGCCAGCGTCCCAGGTCCACCTTGAAGCGGCGTGCGCTGTCAATTTGCGGAATCAGGTACGCATCGGCCACGGTGGGTGCAGCGCCAAAGCTGTAGCCAACACGCCGGGTATCTGCCGCCAGTAGGGCCTCATACGCATCAAAACCATCGCTGATCCAGGTGCCACACCAGTGGTTGATGGCTGCTTCGTCTGCACCAAAACTGGTGCGCAGTGTGTCCAGAATGCGCTTGTTGTTGACCGGATGGATGTCGCAGCCCACCACCGCTGCCAGCGCACGCACGCGGGCCCTGTCGTTCTGGTCGGTGGGCAGCAGCGCAGGCGTGGGGTAGCGCTCTTCCAGCCACTCGATGATGGCTACGGACTGTGTCAGCACCTGGTCTGCATCTACCAGCGCGGGTACCAGGCCCTGCGGATTGAGGGCTTTGAAGGCCGCTCCCAGGTGTTCGTTCTTGCGCAAATCTACCGCCGCATACTCGTAGGCCAGACCTTTGAGGTTGAGCGCAATGCGCAGCCGGTGCGAGGTGCCGCTGCGAAAAAAGTTATAGAGTTTCATCGTCATCAATCCAGAGAAATTTTGGCGCGTTTGACGATTTCACTGAACATGCGCGAATCACGTTCCATGGCCTTGGTGAGTTCACCGGGCGCACCGACAAAAGGTTCGAAGCCGAAGGTGGCCAGGCGTTCCTTGACCTCGGCGGTTGCCATCACCTTGCCAACATCGGCATTCAACTTGTCGATGGCCGCCTTGGGGGTGCCGGTGGGGGCGAACAGGCCGACCCAAGTCTTCACCTCGAACCCAGCCGGGCCGCCTGCCTCGCTGACCGTCGGCACATCGGCGTAGCCCGGCAGCCGCTTGGGTGCAGCAAACGCCAGAAACTTGACCTTCTTCGCTTGGTACATCGGCCCGGCGGTCGCTGCCGTACCGAACGCCCACTTGATATCACCGGTCGCAACAGAGGTGTAGACATTTCCCATGTCCTTGAATGGGACGTGCAGCATCTTCGTGTCTGTCGCCGCCTCGAGCATGGCTGCTCCAACATGGGCAACGCTGCCGATACCCCATGAGCCATAGGTAATGTCGCCGGGCGCGGCCTTGGCCGCCTTGATCAGGTCGCCCACATCCTTCCACGGCGAATTGGCGGCCACAACGACGAAGAAGTTGGTGAAGTAGATCGGTGCAACCGGCTCGAAGTCCTTCACCGGGTCATAGGGCAACTGCTTGAACAGGTGCGGTGCCAGGGCCATGTGCGTGTTGTCCACCTGCAGCACGGTATAGCCGTCTGGTGCGGCCCGTTTGGCGTCTGCGATTGCAATGAAGCCATTGGCACCGGGCTTGTTGTCGATCACGAGTTGCTGACCCCAGCTGCGCGACAACTTGTCGCTGAGGATGCGCATCACCGCGTCGGGACCACTGCCGGGCGAGTAAGGCGCCACCGACCGCACCGGCTTGGTGGGGAAAGTCTGCGCCATGGCGCTAGACAGGTACGTGGTGCCCATGAGGAAAGCGGCGCAGAGCGGAATGGCAAAACGAAAAATCGGTGTTTGATCGGTGGTGTGCATGGCTGAGTCTCTCTTGAATTAATGGCCGAACTCGGCCGGGTGAAAGATGGCTGGCTGGATGGGGTTGGGTTGGATATCCGATGGGTGTGCGCGTTGCGGGCCGCTTTTTAGCCGGTGACTTCGGCCCGATGCGCATGCAGCGCCTCGAAAATGGGCGCGTCACTGAAGCGGAACAGGTCCAGCGCGCCACCGTTGGATGCCTGCGCCGAGAACGGTTGCCACGAGGGCACGACGAACAGGTCGCCACGTTCCACCTGCCAGGTGCGCTCACCCACCGTGACGCTGCCGCCCCCATCAAACACCTGGAACACGGACGAGCCCACTTCGCGCTGCACCCGCGTCGCAGCGCCCGCACGCACGCGGTGCATCTCGGTGCGCATGGTCGGCAGCACATCGCCACCGGTGGTCGGATTCGTGAAACGCACGGCCGCGTGGCCGGGGCTCAGCGTGCCGGCCTGGCCCTCGGCCTCCAGCGCGAGCTGGTCGGCCAGCGCCCGGTCGGTGTCGACCCAGCGGTAGGCCAGGAGTGGCGTGGCGGATTGAGCCCCCAGACTGGAGACCGGGCGCAGCCCGGGGTGGCCCCAGAGCCGCTCGGAGAACGAACGCTCGGCCGTAGTGCGCTCGGCCGGTGAGATCTTCTCGCGGCCCACCTCGAAGAACTGGCTCTCGGTGTAGTACGAGAACGGGATGTCCAGGCCATCGATCCAGGCCATCGGCTCGGTGGCGGCATTGTGGTGGGCGTGCCAATTCCAACCGGCCTGCGGCAGGAAGTCGCCGCGCGACATGCGCACCGCGTCGCCATTGACCACCGTCCACACACCCTCGCCCTCCACCACGAAGCGGAAAGCATGCTGCGTGTGGCGGTGCTCCGGCGCATCTTCCCCCGGCATCAGGTACTGGATGGCGGCCCACAGCGTGGGCGTGGCGAAGGGCCTTCCGCCCAGGGCCGGGTTGGCCAGCGCGATGGCGCGGCGCTCACCGCCACGGCCCACGGGTACGATTTCACCGGCCTGCGCGGCCAGGGCCTTCAGCCGACTCCAGCGCCACAGGTGCGGCACGGCCTTGGACTTCGGATGCCGGGGCATCAGGTCTCCGATCTCGGTCCACAGCGGCACGAGCAGCTCCTGTTCGAAGCCGCGGTACAACTGCTCCAATGCGGGCGAGGGATCGGGTTGGCCGTGGCCCGCAACGGCATGTAGCCGCACGGGGGAAGGCGTCAGGTCGGTGATCATGGTGGGCTTGTCTCCTCTTTGTTCAGCGATGTGTCATTCGGCCGGGCCGACGTTCAGCACGATGCCGCCGACGCCTTCGATCTGGCCCTCGATGCGGTCGCCCGCCTGCACGGCGCTCACGCCTTCGGGCGTGCCGGTGAAGACCAGGTCGCCAGGCTGTAGGTGGTAGAACTTGGACAGATCGGCAATCAACTCGGGGATGTTCCAGATCAGCTTGGAGAGGTCCGACTTCTGCCGCACCTTGCCGTTGACCGACATCGACAAGTCGCCCTGGCTCAGCACCGTGTTCGGCAAGGGCACGATCTCCGAGACGATGGAGGACTCTTCCACGTCCTTACCCAGGTCCCAGGGCCGGCCCTTCTCACGGGCCACGAGTTGCAGGTCGCGTCGCGTCATGTCCAGGCCGCAGGCGTAACCATAGATCAGGCTGGGCGCGTCGGCTTCACTCACGCGAAAACCTGGGGCGCCGATGGCCAGCACCAGCTCCATCTCGTGGTGGTAGTCCTGGGTGCCAGGTGGATAGGCCACTGTGGCACCGGACTCGACCAGGGTCGATGGTGCCTTGGTGAAGTAAAACGGCACCTCGACCGACTTGTCCACGGGGCGGCCCATCTCTACCGCGTGCGCGTGGTAGTTGCGGCCGACAAAGAACAGTCGGTTGATGGGCAGACGCTCGCTGCGGCCGCGCACAGGTAGGGAATAAACGGGAGGTGGGGTCCAGAGGTAGGTGGTCGCGGTCATAGGATTTCCTTTGAGGGTGGGTGGGAGAAAAAAGTAACTAGCGAATGCTGCGCGGGTAGGAGCCATTGCCGAATCGGTACGTAGAGCTGGGCGCTACGCTATAGCCGATTTGCGGTGATCGATCCGTTATGAATGGGGCCAGCTCTATCAGAGCTTGGACATGGGGGTGTTGGGGTCTGCCAAGCGCTCGGTATCCACCGGTTTTCGCTGCTCAATCAGCCGACGCGCAAATCGCAGGTCGCGTGCGGCGTTGGGTCCGATCGCCGCCTGGATCACGTCGTCGGCCAGATAGAACAACACAAAACTGCCGGACGCAGGATCGCCGCGCCGCACAACCCGGTGGGTAGGCATGGGCATGCCGTAGATTTGCAGGTTCATACCGTACTGGTCGGACCAGAACCAGGGCAGCGGCTGGTAGTCCACCGCGAGCCCCAGGGCTGAACGTGCAGCAGCGATACCCTGCTCTTGGGCGTTTTGCCAGGATTCAAGCCGGAGCCGACGCCCGGCCCAGGGGTTGGCGGCCACAGCGACATCGCCTGCGGCCAAGATATCTGGGTCGGAGCTCTGGCAGCGCGCATCGACCAGCACACCGCCATCGCAATCCAGGCCCGCCTCCCGCGCCAGTTCGTCGTTCGGCACCAGGCCGATGCCCAGCACGATGGCATCACAGGCCAGCACACTGCCGTCACTGAGCTGAACCAGCGAACGGCCATCGGCGTTCTGCGCAAAGCCACTGACGCCCGCGCCAAGCAGCACCCGCGTCCCTTGCGCACCGTGCAGCGCCAACAGGTGTTCCGATATCTCGGTCGGCACCGTTCTTTCGCACAGACGGCTCTGGGTTTCGACGACCACCACCTCGGCACCGCGCAGGCGTGCCGTGGCGGCAACCTCCAGGCCGATCCAGCCGCCGCCGATCACCACCACGCTGTGCCCCGGCGCCAGGACTGGCGACAAGGCTAGCGCGTCCTCAATGGTGCGCAAGGTATGCAGTTGCACCTTATCTGCACCCGCAAGGGAAATCTGACGCGCCCGACCACCGGTGCACAGGATCAGCTTGTTGTACGCCACCGCCGTGCCGTCGGCCAGCATGACCTGCTTGCTTGCGCGATCGATACGACCGACCCGGGCGCCGGGCATCCAGTCGAGCGCCAGCGCATCAAAGGCCTCGGGTGTCATCAGCCGGGTGCTTTCGGGCAATGCCTCGCCGGACAAGACCGCCTTGGACAAAGGCGGTCGCTCATAGGGTGGGTGTAATTCGTCGCCGATCAGGACTACCCGTCCGGCAAATCCCTCCTTGCGCAGTGTCTGGGCGGCCCAGCCACCCGCTTGCCCGGCACCAACGATCACAATGGTTGCGTTCGGGTGCGCAGCGGCTGCGACCTCAGGTCGCTCAACAGCATTCATACGGGTCTCCTTGTGGTGTGGGCTACGTGTCAGTCGAGGGCCAGCCAGACGCGGCCAGCCTCGATCTTCACGGGATAACTTCGCAACGCCGTGGTCACCGGGGCGCAGGTCGGCTGTCCCGAGCGCACGTCGAACTTGCCCTGGTGCAGCGGGCATTCGATCTCAAAGCCATCCAGGAAACCATCGCACAGCCGTGCGTGTCCGTGGGTGCAAATGTTGTCGGTAGCGAAGACTTCGCCGTCCACGCCGTACAGCGCAATATCGCGGCCCGCAATGGCCAGGCCCATGACATCGTCCTGCGGCACCTCATCTTGGGCGGCTGCATCGATCCAGTGTGTGGTCATATTGGCACCTTAGATGGGGTAGATCAACGAGTTGGGAATCATCTCGCTGTCGTAGATGACCAGGCGAGAGGCAAACTTCAGGCCCTCCGGCGTGCGAACCACCACATCCAGCGTGCGGCCGACATTGAATACGGTTGACTCCTTGGACAGGCGCGTGCGAAACACTGCGTAGTTGGCTTCGCAGTGGATGCGACCGTCCGCATCCACCTTGTGCACGACCGGAGCACCAACTACATGGCGTTGGTAATAGGGATCGTGAAACAGCGTCTCCCGAATGCCATAGACACGGTCTTTGAGCATTCCTTTGCTGTCGAAGGCCAGCGTCGACAACGGGAACCCACGGTCGTAGTTTTCACGTGGCTGCAGTTTGTATACGCAGTCTTCAATGAAAAACTCGGGCCAGGCATCCCAGTCAGCCGCGTCCAAGGCCGAGGCGTACTGGCCGTACAGCTGGGTCAATTCGAAGTAGTTCTGTAAGTCCATCATCATGCCTCCATCACTTTGCGCCAGTATTCGTACATGCCGCGGATCAGCGTCTCAGTGACCATGTGGTCTGCGTCGCCCACCTCACGCCCCCCAAGCTCGACGAGCGTGCGGTGCGAGGGCTTGGTTTCGAAGCCTTCCTGCGACCATTCGATGACCTCGCCGTCATCTGCCGATACAAACCCTGCCGGGCCGAACAGATTGGCCTGGCGCAGGCGGCGCTGCGTCATCTCCTCGCTGTCGTCCTCAAAGCCGAAGTGGGTCCATACGAAGTTGAACGCCCCATGGCCATCGGGTTGGATATGGCGGGTAGACACGCTGTTGACCTGCTGCTGGAAGATGACGCTCGGAAAGACCGTCATCATCACGGCGGTCGGCCCGCCCCACCAAGGCTCTTGAACGATGTCCAGGAAGCGCGGATCATTCAACTCCATGTTGGCCTTGAAGCTCGAAACCTGCGTCACGTCAGAGGCTTTGTCGGAGGCCTTGCCGGCGGTACCCCGCGTGGACACCATAGCCGCATGGCGGTGGTGCGCATCCATCAGCAACTGCGATTTGTTGTCGGCGCGCCAGAGCCCGAAGGTGACGAACCAGGTGTGCAGCAGCCCTGGGTGGTAGGGGTCCTTGATGTTCTCCTGCATCAGCTTCCAGTTGCCCGGAATGCGCTGGCGGTTGTAGCCCAGGATCTTCAGCTTGCGCCCGTCAAACAGCCGATCGAAGTAGCCGGTGATCACCGGGCCGAGGAAGTCTTCCAGCGGCTCCACGCCGTGGTCGAACGAGGCAAAAACCACGCCGCCCCGCGTGGCGACCTTGAGCTTGGTGAGGTTATGGTCAGATGGTTTGAAGTCCGCCGGCATACCTCCGTTGACCTTACCGTCCTGCTTGACACCACGGCGGAACGGCACGCCCTGCAGATCGCCCGACAGCGTGTAGTTCCACTGGTGGTAGGGGCAGGTCAGGCTCTCGCGGTTGCCATGCCGTTCGCGGCAGAAAGCCATACCGCGGTGTGCGCAGACGTTCTCAACCACATGGATGGAGCCATCTTTGTCTCGCACCAGCAGTACCGAGCGCTCGCCTATGACGGTGCGCTTGAAGTCGCCCGCATTCGGGACTTCCGCTTCCAGGCCAACGTAGCACCAGTGGTTGTTGTAGAACAGGCGATCCAGTTCCTTCTTATATAAATCCTCTTGGGTGTAGGCCCAAAATGGCACACGGCTGTTTCCCTCTTCCGGCCACGTAGGGCTTTCGGGGAACACGGTATTGGTTTCACGCATTACTTGTCTCCTTTAGTTGCTTGGGTGTCAATAAATCTGGTGCGTTTCAGACACCGCTGGGATAGAAGGCATCCCCATGGACGTGGCCGGGCTCTATGCCCAGTCGGGTCACGAACAGGTTGAGGGCATCGACCAAGGCCGGAGGGCCGCACAGATATGCGCGCCAGCCCTTCAGGGTTCCAAGGTCCCCTCCAATGGCATCGGTGACCAGGCCGCTGCGTTGGCCCGTGCGGGCCGCGCCGGTGGCCACGAGGATGTGAACTCTCACATTCGGATGCGCAGCGGCCAGTGCTTGCATGCGATCTGCGTCGTACACATCTTTTGCACTGCGCACGCCAAAGTACAGGTGAATGGGGTTGTCCATGCCGGCAGCCAATGCACCTCGCACGATGGACAGGGTGGGCGCCAGGCCAGTACCCGCACCGACACAAAGCATGGGGCCGGGGTGCTGTGTGCGCAGGTAGCCAGTACCCATTGGGCCGCTGATGCGAAGAGTTGCCCCCACCGTCAATTCGTCAAAGATGAAGGCTGTTACCCGACCATCGGGAACGCGGCGAACCTGGAACTCCCATTCACCGTCGTCGTGCAAACCGGCCATGGAGTAAGGCCGAATGTGTTCAGGCGTGAATTCGACCATGGCAAACTGACCTGCGCTGAATGAAATCGGCTTGGCCAACTTCACGCGGATACGTCGGATGTCATGGGTAACCGCTTCGATGGCAGTGACTGTGCCCTTCACAATGCGGGCGGTGTGAACCACGACCTCGTCCACCTCGGGCAATTCGATGGTGCAGTCATCCATGAGCACCGTCTGGCAGGCCAACACGTAGTCGGCCTTGCCCGAATGGGGTCTACCCGCCTCGGGGCCGCTATTACGCACCTGGCCAGACAGTACCCGGCAACGGCAAATGCCGCAACGGCCCGACATGCAACTATAGGAAATCGGAAATTGACCCGCCCTGAGCACGTCCAGCAGATTGCTTCCGCGATCCACGTTCAAGCGCACGTTGAGGGGTTCTAGAACGAGTTCCATGTTTTGAAGGCGGATGCCTTTGTCTCCTGTTTGTAGCGATTCTGGAGACTTGCGTCATATAAGTCGATAACGCAAAACCAATAGATAAAATCACCAACGTGAATAATGGGGTGCTCTATGGAACTGCGTGAAATTGACCTGAACCTGTTGCTGGTCTTCAACCAGTTGCTGCTGGACCGCAGCGTATCCATCGCCGCCGAGAAACTGGGCTTGACGCAGCCCGCTGTCAGCAATGCTCTCAAGCGCCTACGCGCCGTGCTGAAGGACGAACTATTTTTGCGGACCTCACGCGGCATGGAGCCGACGCCCTATGCGCTGCATCTGGCAGAACCGGTTATTTATGCGTTGAATGCGCTACAAACAGCGTTCACCACACGGGACACGTTTGATCCGCTCACCAGTACCCGCAGCTTCCAACTGGCCATGACCGACATCGGCGAGATGTACTTCATGCCACCCCTGATGGTGGCCCTGTCCAAGCTAGCGCCCCATTTGCGGATCAGCACCGTGCGCCCCTACTCCGCAAACCTGAAGGAAGACCTGGAGTCCGGCACAGTCGACCTGGCGTTGGGGCTGTTGCCCAACCTCCAAGCAGGCTTCTTTCAGCGCCGGCTGTTTCGCCACAGGTATGTCTGCGTCTTTCGCAAAGACCACCCCCTGGCCAAATCACCTATGACGCTCAAGCAATTTTCAGAGTTGGACCATGTCGGTGTCGTGGCGGCAAATACAGGGCACGGTGAAGTCGATAACCTGCTGGAGCGCGCCGGCATCAAACGCAATATGCGGTTAATGCTGCCGCATTTCATAGCAGTGGGACACGTACTACAGAACACGGATCTCATCGCCACCCTGCCAGAACGCTTCGCCGAACGCTGCGAGGCTCCGTTTAGCCTGGTCACCTCACCGCACCCGGCGCGCCTGCCCGACATTGCCATTAATCTTTTTTGGCATGCGAAGTTCAACCGAGATCCTGCCAACATGTGGATCAGGCAGCTCTTTGTGGAACTTTTTGCCGATCGCGATGGCGATAAATCACCTTCACTCACGGCACGCAGAAAACCCCCATCCAAGTGACCACAGTTGCCTCGGGCAGCTCTGCAAGACTGGCTGCCTCTTGGCCATCTGGCGTACTGTCAAGATTCGCCAGAAGGTGTCGGGCTGCTTGTCGCACGGACGCGGGCGCCACGACGTTCTTCACCATCCGCTCGTATCTGCAAACCATACGCAAGCAGCAGGCATGTTTGTTTGATGGCCTCATCTGCGTCTTCAAGGGCCAGCCGATTCAGCCCTCTTGGGCTAGTTGAGCTGTAGGTTTTGCCTCAGGCTCCATTGGGACCTGAGTCGGTACAAAAATTTATAAGAAATAGGCCGCTAGCGCAAGTACCACCTACGCTAGTAGCTATTTTTTATATAGCATTCAAAAAACCGTGGCCGCTCAGGCCCGGGCCACCGCCAAGCCCTGCCAGCAGGTGGTGTAGCCGGTGGAGCGGAGTTCTTGCTTCATGGACCAGGTGCGCGCTGCCCCGGCTAAACCGGCGCTGCCCAGCAGCACCGTACCCCGGCCGTAGCGCTGGTTCAAACTATCCAGTGCGGACATCAAGCGGCGGCGGTCTGGCGGCGCAGTGGGTTCACTGTGCAGCGCCAGTTCGCCCTGCTGCTGCGGGTCGGGCTGCAGGTCCAGCAGCATCACCCCGGCCTTGGACAGCAAAAATCCGGGCTGGTAAATGGCCTGCAAACCATCCAAGGCCGCGCCCACCAACACGGTGGTATCGGCGCTGGGCCGCAGCAGCGGCACGGTGCAGGAGCGGCTGAACTGGGCCTCGTGCCGAAACGGGCTGGTGCGGATATAGACCAGCACTTGGCTGGCCAGGCTGGCCTGGGCGCGCAGCTTGGCGGTTGCGTGGCTGGCGAATTCGGTCACCGCCTGTTGTAGCTCCACCAGGCTGGACACGGGCTGCCCAAACGACCGGGTGTAGGCGATCTGCTGGCTGCGCGCGGGGGCGGTGTCCAGCGTGAAGCACGGCGTGCCTTGCAGTTCGCGCACCGTGCTCTCCAGCACCACCGACCAGCGGGCCCGCACCATCGCCGGCTCCAGCCGGGCCAGCTGTAGCGCGGTGGTAACACCCATTTTTTCTAGCTGGGCGCCAATGCGCCGACCCACGCCCCACACGTCCTGCACCGCCGTGGCACCCAGCACTGCGGCCCATTCCGCCGGGGCCAGGGCCGCCAAGTTGCAGACCTGCGCCAAATGCGCCGGGTAGCTGCCGGGCGTACGCTCGGCCGTTTTAGCCACGTGGTTGGCCAGCTTGGCCAGGGTTTTGGTGGGGCCCATGCCAATGCCGCAGGGAATGCCCACCCATTGCAGGATGCGGGCGCGGATTTTGTACGCCCGCGCCACCAGGTCGCCGCGCACGCCGGCCAGGTCGATGAAGCTTTCGTCGATCGAATACACCTCCTGGCCCGGCCCCAGCCCGGCCGCCAGGCTCATCATGCGGTCGCTCAGGTCGCCATACAGGGCAAAGTTGGCCGACAAGGCCACCAGCCCGTGCGTATCGGCCATGTGCCGGATCTTGAACCACGGCGCCCCCATCTTGATGCCCAGTGCCTTGGCCTCGTTGCTGCGGGCAATCGCGCAGCCGTCGTTGTTGCTCAGCACCACCACCGGGCGGCCATGCAGGCCGGGGCGGAACACCCGCTCGCAGCTCACATAAAAATTGTTGCCATCGACCAGGGCGTACATGGGGCTACACGCTGAATTGCTTGATGCTGCTGGTCACCACGCCCCAGACCTCGATGGTCTGGCCGTCGCGGGGCACGATGTCGGGGTAGCCGGGATTGGCGGCCTGGAGCCAGATGCGGCCGGCCTGCCGGTGCAGGGTTTTGACGGTGAAGTCGCCGTCCACCACGGCCACTACGATGTGCTTGTGGCGGGGCTGGATGGCCCGGTCGACCACCAGAATGTCGTTATCGAAAATACCCGCCCCCACCATCGACTGGCCGCTGGCCCGCAAAAAGTAG
Source organism: Rhodoferax sp. LB1P47 (assembly GCF_056521445.1). Classification (NCBI taxonomy): domain Bacteria; kingdom Pseudomonadati; phylum Pseudomonadota; class Betaproteobacteria; order Burkholderiales; family Comamonadaceae; genus Rhodoferax; species Rhodoferax sp. LB1P47. The sequence goes on from NZ_JBWMAU010000002.1 coordinate 33,904, forward strand.
GTGGCCTGCGCATGCACCACCAGCAGCTGGGTCAGGTCAATCCGCTGGGCGCCCAGGTCCTCGGCCGGCGACGGAAACCCGGCGCTTACCCGGTTGGCCAGCAGCGTCGCCCACAGCGGCACCTCGGAGATGGGCACGGGGGTGTGGGCGGCAAAAAAACTGTTCATCCATACAGTATATTCGCCGTGGCTGTTTTTGAAAGGCCCGAAATAGCAAGAGGTCAATCACAGACAAATTTAGGCATGAAAAATGCCTTTGGCGCAATTACCACCTGCGCCAATAGCTATTAAATATATAGCAAATACTAAACAGCGGTATAGCGCACCGCGCGCGGGTCGCGGCACAGGCCCCAAAGCTGCAAACCGGCGGTGTTGGCAATCTGGATCGCCAGCGCGGTGGGGGCCGAAATGGTGGCCAGGGCGGCGATGTTCAGGCGGGCACATTTGCGCACCAGCTCGTAACTGGCGCGGCTGGACATGACCACAAAACCGGGCTCGCCCAGCCTCCCCTGTTGGGCCAAGCGGCCCAGCAGCTTATCCAGCGCGTTGTGCCGGCCCACGTCTTCCAGCACCTCGGTCAGCACGCCGTCGGGCGTGGCCCAGCCAGCGGCGTGGAGGGATCCGCAGGCGGCGTTCAGCACTTGCAAGGCGGGCATGGCTTGCATGGCTTGCAGCACGGTGGCTGCCGGCAATTGCGTGGCCCAGGCTTGGGGCGGCATGGGCGCAGGGTCCAGGTCCAATGCACTCAGGCTGTCGATGCCGCAGACACCGCAGCCGGTGCGTCCGGCCAAGGACCGGCGGCGCTCTTTGAGGCGGGCAAAGCAGCGGGCAGATACCTCCAGCTGCACCTCCACAGCATCGGCATGGGCTTGCACCTCGATGCCGTAGCAGTCGGCCACGGCATCCAGAATGCCCTCGCTCAGCGCAAAGCCCAGGGCGAAGGCTTCCAGGTCTTGCGGCGTGGCCATCATCACCGCATGCGAGATGCCGTTGAACACCAGCGCCACCGGCACTTCGGCGGCCACCATGTCCTGCTCGATGTACAACTCGGTATTGCCCTGTGGAAAGCGCTGCACCGGAGTGGCGACCAGCGGGGCGGGCAGATTAGCCATGCCTAGCATTCCTGCGCGCAAAACTGCCGCCCGGCATCGGTCAGCACCACCGTCCAGCGTTCATCGTGCAGGGCCACGGCAACCCAGCCGGGGCCGGGCTGGCCGCCCAGGGTGGCCGGGCCCATCAGGGTCAGGGCGCGCATCAGCACGCTGGCCCCCTGGCCGAGGCGTTTGCCCAGGCGGGGCAGCGAAATGGGTTCGGCCTCGGGTAGCAGCGCCGCCAGGATGGATTGCTGTAACGGGTCCATCACGGTTTCTGGTGCGGCAGCATCAGCACCGGGATGCATTTGGAGGTGGGCGTGCCCGCATTGGCCGCCACCGACGACAGCGGCACCAGCGGATTGGTCTCAGGGTAGTAGGCCGCCACGCAGCCACGCGGGATGTTGTAGGCCACCAGCTTAAAGCCGTCGGCACGGCGTTCCTCGCCGTCGTCCCAGACGGTGTGGAAGTCGATCCAGTCGCCGTCTTTCAGCCCCAGGTCGCGGATGTCTTCGGCATGCGCAAACACCACCCGGCGCTGGCCGTACACGCCCCGGTAGCGGTCGTCGGCACCGTAGATGGTGGTGTTGTACTGGTCGTGCGAGCGGGTGGTCATTAGCGCGAAGACGATGGCGTCACCCTTGCGGGCACGGGCGCGCTGCAAGGGGGTGTCGGTCGGCACCTGGTGGGTTTTAAAGACGGCTTTTTTCGACTCGGTATTCCAAATCCGCTCGCTGGCGGTGTTGCGCAAGCGAAAGCCGCCGGGCACCTGGATGCGCTGGTTGAAGTCTTTGAAGTCGGGGAACACGGCTTCAATCTTGTCGCGGATGCGGCTGTAGTCCTCCAGCAGCCAAAGCCACGGGGTTTTGCTGCGGCCGCGCAGCACGGTGGCGGCCAGCCGGGCGACGATAGCGGGCTCGGACAGCAGTTGCTCGGACGCGGGCGGGTTGATACCCACCGAGATGTGCACCATGCTCATCGAGTCTTCCACCGTCACGCCCTGGGCACCACCGGCCTGCATGTCCACTTCGGTACGGCCCAGGCAGGGCAAGATCAGTGCGGCCTTGCCGTGCACGATGTGGCTGCGGTTGAGTTTGGTGGTGACGTGGACGGTCAGGTCGCAGTTGCGCAGGGCCTTCCAGGTTTGCACGGTGTCAGGGGTGGCAGCAGCAAAGTTGCCACCCAGTGCGAAGAACACTTTGCCGCGCCCGTCGAGCATGGCGCGGATGGCTTCGACGGTGTCAAAACCGTTCTCGCGCGGCGGGGTGAAGCCAAAGACTTTTTGCAGGTTGTCCAGCAAGGCGGCAGGCGGTTTTTCCCAGATGCCCATCGTGCGGTCGCCCTGCACATTGCTGTGGCCACGCACCGGGCAGGGGCCGGCACCGGGGCGGCCAATGTTGCCGCGCAGCAGCAGCAGGTTGGTGATCATCTGGATGGTAGCCACCGAGTTTTGGTGCTGGGTGATGCCCATGCCCCAGCAGGCGATGACGCTCTTGGCTTTGCGGTAGACCTCGGCGGCAGCGCGGATGTGCTCAGTACCCAGGCCACATTCGGACTCCAGCAACGCCCACGATTCGGCCCGCAGGTCGGCCAACATGGCATCGAAACCAATGGTGTGCTCGGCTATGAAAGCGTGGTCTAGCACGGCCTCGCCAGCGTCCTCCAGTTCCACCAAATGCTTCATCATGCCTTTGACAAAGGCAAAGTCGCCACCGATGCGCAGCTGGTAGTAGTGGGTGCTGATGGCGGTGTCGCCCATCGTGGCCATTTGCAGTTTGTCTTGCGGGTCGGCAAAACGCTCCAGCCCGCGCTCGCGCAGTGGGTTCAGGCTGACGATGCGCGCACCGCGTTTGGCGGCCTGGCGCAGCTCGCCCAGCATGCGCGGGTGGTTGGTGCCGGGGTTTTGGCCGAAGACGAAGATGGCCTCGGCCAGCTCGAAGTCGTCCAGCGTGACCGTACCCTTGCCGATGCCCACGCTCTCGCGCATGCCGCTGCCGCTGGGCTCGTGGCACATGTTGGAGCAGTCGGGGAAGTTGTTGGTGCCGTATTCACGCACCATCAGCTGGTACAGAAAAGCCGCCTCGTTGCTGGTGCGGCCCGAGGTGTAGAAGATGGCCTGGTTGGGGTCGGGCAGCGCGTTCAGGTGCTGGGCGACCAGCGCAAAGGCGGCATCCCAGGCGATGGGGTGGTATTTGTCATCGGCCGGGTCATAGACCATCGGCTCGGTCAGGCGGCCCTGGTCTTCCAGGTAGAAGTCGCTTTGGGTGGCCAGCTCGGCCACGGTGTGCTGGGCAAAGAAGTCGGCCGTGACGCGGCGCGCTGTGGCTTCTGCTGCCACGGCTTTGGCACCGTTCTCGCAAAATTCAAAGGTGGATGCGTGGTTGCGGTCAGGCCAGGCGCAGCCGGGGCAATCAAAACCGTCGGGCTGGTTGGCCGACAGCAGGGTTTTGGCACCTTTGAGCGCGGCATCCTGGTGTATGAGCGCTTTGCCCACACTTTTAAGGGCACCCCAGCCGCCTGCGGGGCCGGTATAAAACTCGATTTTTTGTTCGCTCATGGGGATTCCTTTGCATGAAAAAAACAGCCAGACTTCAAGTCTGGCTGTTCATTCCGGTTTATACGGCTTGCTTTAAAGCAGCGTTCAGCCTGGGGTTTTAAAGCTGTTGACAGCGGCACCCAGCATGGATGCTTGTTCGCGCATTTTCATGGCGGCAGCGGCCGACTGCTCGACCAGCGCGGCGTTTTGCTGGGTCATCTGGTCGATCTCGCCGACGCTGCGGTTGACATCTTCGATACCGGTGCGCTGCTCGTTGCTGGCCAGCGCAATGCCGTCGATATAACCAACGACTTGCTGGATGGAGCCGGTCATGTCGGTCATGGCCTGCTGGGCTTGCGCGACCAGTTCACCACCGGTATTGGCGGTTTCGACCGAGGCCACGATCAGCGTGCGGATTTCTTTGGAGGCGGTCGCCGAGCGCTGGGCCAGGCTGCGCACTTCCGAGGCCACCACGGCAAAACCCCGACCTTGCTCGCCTGCACGGGCGGCTTCCACCGCCGCATTCAGCGCCAAAATATTGGTCTGGAAGGCGATGCCGTCGATCAGGCCAATGATGTCGTTGATGCGGGTCGCGCTGGTCTTGATCTGGCCCATGGTGTTGACTACCTGGCCCACAATGCCGCCGCTGGTGCGTGCCAGGCTGGACACATCACCCATCAGGCTATTGACCTGGTTGGCCTTGTCGGCGTTTTGGATGACGGTGGCCGTGAGCTCTTCCATGGCCGAAGCCGTGGCGTTCAGCTCGCCCGCCTGCTTTTCGGTACGCATCGCCAGGTCATTGTTGCCGTCGGCGATTTCGCGGCTGCCGTCGGACATCAGCGCGGCGGCCTGCCGCACATTGCCCACCAGCCCGGTCAGGCCCACGCTGATGCCGTTGATGGCCAGCAGCAACTGGCCCAGGTCGTCGCGGTCGCGCACATGGACCTGGTTGGTCAAATCGCCACTGGCCAAGCGCAAAGCCGCTTCCCGGCCTTGTTGCATAGGCAGCGTGACATGGCGGTGCATCAGGCCATAGGTCAGCGCCCACACCAGAGCGGTGAGAAACACAGAGAAACCCAGGTACACAGGGTCGGTCAAGCTCCCCACGGCCGCATGGAACGCCACTTGCCCAGCCCCCACCACCAGCGACAGGGTCAACGCCATCTTGCCAGCCACGCCCAGGCCCGACATGGTGCTCACATCCAGACCCACATACAGCACGGCCACCACCTGACCCGACGCATCGCGCACCGGGTCGTAGCGGGTCATGCACTGCTTGCCAAAAATCGTGGCGTAGCCCACATAGGGCTGGCCCGCCAGCGCACAACGGTAGGCGGGCTGGGAGCGGTCTAGTTGGGTGCCGATGGCACGCGCGCCATCTTGCTTGCGCACCGAGGTGGTGATGCGGGTGAAGTCATCACCATTGCGCACAAAAATCGTCGCCATCACCCCGGTTCTTTGGGTGAATCCGTCGGGGATGGCGAAGTCTAAATTCAGTACCCGTGCGCCATTGCGCAACACAGGGGTGGATTTGCCCTGCACCTCGACTTGCCGAGATACATCCAGTGCAAACCGGTCTGGCAAAGCTTTGGCAAAAGCCGTTGCAGCAGACTCAATCCGTTGCTTGAGAGTCATCAAAAAAAACATCTACGTTCACTCCATCAAAGACCACACACACACGCTCTTGCCCGATATAGCGGGCAAGAGCGTGCAGGTTTAGTGGATGAACTTAGCTACGCTGAGCAGCGTGCGGTACACACCCCAGGCCAGTGGCAGGCCCACAGCAGCCCAAGCCAAAGCAACCCACACAGGGCTCACGGCGTGGTCATCCACTACGCCGCTGCTACCGACTTCAGAAGCGGCGGCTTTTTCATGCGCCAGCTTCTTTTCGTGCGCCAGCTCTTCGGTCGTCATGAAATGCTTGTCAGCCACCGGTTTGACCAGCAGATTGCACACCAAGCCCACCACCAGCATACCCACCAGGATGTACATGGTTTGGTTGTACACCTGCTCACGCGGGATTCCCAAGCCGAGTTGGTAGTCACGCATGTAGTTCACCACCACCGGGCCCAGCACACCGGCAGTCGCCCAGGCGGTCAGCAAACGACCGTGGATAGCGCCCACCATTTGGGTGCCAAACAAATCGGCAAGGTAAGCCGGCACCGTGGCAAAACCACCGCCGTACATGCTCAAAATAATACACAGCGCGCCGACAAACAGCACGATATTGCCAGCGGAAGCACTGCCAGGCACGCTGAAATACATTGCGCCACCCAGTACAAAGAACACCACATAGGTCAGCTTGCGGCCCATCTTGTCGGACAAACTGGCCCAGAAAAAGCGGCCACCGATATTGAACAGACTGAGCAATGCGGTAAAGCCAGCGGCCACCGAGGCAATTGCCGCCAGCTGCACTTTGTCGAGCTCACCAAACTTTTGGGTCACACCAATCAACGAACCGCCAAACACTTCTTGCAACATGGGCGAAGCCATACCGATCACGCCAATACCGGCGCTCACGTTCATGCACAACACCATCCAGATCAACCAGAACTGGGGAATGCCCCAGACCTTTTTCACATGCACATGGCGCTGCGTGATCATGGTGTTATTGACTTGCGCGGGCGGAGGGGTCCAGCCAGCGGGTTTCCAGCCGGTTTCGGGCACGCGGTAGGTGAGCGCACCCGCCATCATGAACACGAAGTACACCAACGCCATCACCACAAAGGTCTGGGCCACGCCCACATCGGTGGGGGTGGCGAAGTGCTTCATCAAATCGGCAGCCAAGGGCGAGCCAATCATGGCACCGCCACCAAAGCCCATAATGGCCATGCCCGTGGCCATGCCGCGACGGTCAGGGAACCACTTGATCAAGGTAGACACCGGTGAGATGTAGCCCAGCCCCAGGCCAATGCCACCAATAATGCCCGAGCCGACAATCATCAGCCAGAACTGGTGCAAGTACACGCCCAGCGCCGACAGCAACATGCCGCCACACCAGCATACGGCGGACACCACACCGGCTTTACGCGGACCTGCGCGCTCCAGCCAACCACCCCACAGTGCAGCCGAAGAACCCAGCAGCACGAAGAACAAGGTGTACATCCAACCCAGGGTCGAAATCTTCCAGTCGCAACTAGAGGTAAACAGTTCAGCCCAAAAACCCACATCGGGACCACACTTAATGGCCTCTTTAATGCCTAGCGCCTTGGACAGCGGAAGCCAAAAAACCGAAAAGCCATACGCCATACCAATGCACAAATGGATCGCCAGCGCAGCCGGAGGCACCAACCAACGGTTGAAACCAGGGCCCGCAATAGTGCGTTCCTTGTCAAAAAATCCTGCCATTCATTTCTCCCTTGCGTTGAATGCCCGAAACGGGTTGTTTCAGTTTACACAATTAGTAACAATCAACGATGTCACCAGGGTATCAAATTTCACCGTTTGAGAGGCCACTAAAAACACCTGACCTCCACCCGGTACGACGCTAATCAGGTGTTTTTCGAAATCGTAATGGAGGGAAATTTAGCCGAAAAATCCTTATTTTTTCCGGCGATAGACACCGCCACCTGGCGGGCAATGGACTTGTACAGCGTGGCTATCTCGCCCTCTGGCTCGGACACCACCGTGGGCTGGCCACCGTCGGCCTGGACGCGGATCTGCATGTTCAGCGGCAGCGCGCCGAGGTAGTCCATCTGGTAATCCGCCGCCATCTTTTTGCCGCCATCGGCCCCGAAGATGTGCTCTTTATGGCCGCAGTTGCTGCATACATGCACGGCCATGTTTTCCACAATACCCAAAATCGGCACGCCGACCTTCTCGAACATCTTGATGCCCTTGCGGGCATCCAACAGGGCGATGTCTTGCGGCGTGGTGACGATGACCGCGCCGGTCATGGGCACGCGCTGGCTCAAGGTGAGCTGGATGTCCCCGGTGCCGGGCGGCATATCGACGACCAGATAGTCCAGATCTTTCCAGTGGGTTTGGCGCAGCAGCTGCTCAAGCGCCTGGGTGGCCATCGGGCCGCGCCAGACCATCGCCTGGTCCTGGTCCACCAGGAAACCAATCGACATGACCTGCACGCCGTGGTTCTGCATGGGCTCCATCGTCTTGCCGTCCAGGCTCTCGGGTTTGCCTTGCAGGCCCATCATCATCGGCAGGCTGGGGCCGTAAATATCGGCATCCAGCAGGCCCACACAGGCCCCTTCGGCGGCCAACGCCAGCGCCAGATTGACGGCGGTGGTGCTCTTACCCACACCGCCCTTGCCAGAGGCCACGGCCACAATGTTTTTCACACCCGGCAGCAGTTGCACGCCGCGCTGCACGGCGTGGGCGGAGATTTTGGTGGTGATACTGACCGCCACCTGGCCCACGCCGGGCACGGCCTGCACGGCCGCCGTCAATGCGGCTTGCAATGCGGCATGCTGGCTCTTGGCGGGGTAGCCTAGCTCCACGCCAAAAGCGACATCGTCGCCTTGAATGGTCAATTGGCGGATGGCCTTGGTGGATACGAAATCTTGGCCGGTGTTGGCATCTACCACGCTTTTGATCGCGTCCAGCACCTGTTGTTCTGAGAAAAGCATGCATAACTCCTATGGGCCGGGTAGTCTAGACCAGCAGCCCGGTAGTACCCTTGTAAAAGCAGAGAATCACCCTACTCCACCCACCGAAAAACTTAGCCCATGACCGAAGCCTTCAGCTACCGCCACCTGCATTACTTCTGGGTCGTTGCCCGTGAAGGTGGCATGGCCCGCGCCGCCGACCGCCTGGGCATGGCGGTGCAAACCGTGAGCACCCAGGTGCGCGAACTGGAGCGCTCGCTGGGTGTGACTCTGCTCAAACCCGTGGGGCGCGGCCTGGTGTTGACCGAAGCCGGGGTGGCTGCCATGCGCCAGGCCGACCTGATCTTCCAGTTGGGCGAAGAGCTGCCCAGCGTGGTGCGCGATGCCATCAGCGCGCCGTCGGTGCGGCTGGCCGTGGGCATCTCGGAGGGCCTGCCCAAGCTGGTGGTGCGCCGCCTGCTGCAGCCGGTGATGCCCGAGCCACACCTGCGCCTGCTGTGCCACGAAGACGAGTTCGACGACCTGCTGGGCGACCTGGCCCTGCACCGGCTGGACGTGGTGCTGGCCGACCGCCCTGCCGCCCCGAACCCCAACATCAAGGTCTACAGCCACGCACTGGGCACCTCGGCGATGGCCTGGTACGCGCCTGCGGCCTGGGTAGAGGCCGCACAACACAACTTTCCCCACAGCCTGGCCACCGTGCCGGTGCTGCTGCCCACCACCCACGCGGCAGTGCGCCCGCGCATCGACCAGTGGTTTGAGCGCATCGGGGTCAAACCGCACATCGTGGGCGAATTTGAAGACAGCGCCCTGCTAGTGACCTTTGGAGCGGGCGGCATGGGCGTGTTTGCCGCCGCCGAATGGGTGCACGACGAGCTAACCACCCGCTTTGGCGTGCAGCGCATCGGCCCGTGCGACGGGGTGGAAGAGCGCTTTTATGCCATCGGCACCGAAAAGAAGGTGCAGCACCCACTGGTGCAGCGGCTGCTGCCGGGCAAACCGTGATCAGGCCGCCCCCAGGGCCCCAGCCATGCCCAGCCCCTTAGGTGCCCGCCGGATGCGCGGAGCGCGGCGCAGCGCAGCAGGTTGCGCAATCTGAAAATCCACCGACGGCTCGGCACTCAGCCGCACCAGCACCGCCTGCGGCGCAATCCAGCTGCCGTGCGTCTGCAACCACACGTCTTCGGTGCAGCCCTCCTGCGTCAGCCACAGGCGGCCGGTGCGAACACGGAGCACCGCGCCTGCGGGCAAACGCAGCGCCACCACCTCGGGCGTGCGCAGTTCAAACTGTTCGATCTTGACCATCGCCGTCTCCTGAAAAACCCTCCACCACGGCTTGCGGTGGAACGGCATTCACTGTAGCCTTGTAACCTATACAGCACCAATACAGTTAGCGGGATACGTCACTCCACTGGCCTGCCTAATCCACCAATACAGTCCATGCCCACCAACACCCCCGCTACCGACCACAGCGCCACCCTGGGCGCACAGACTACCCTGGTAGACCAGCTGGTGCAGTGGGCCGAGCAGCGCATCCAGCAGCAGGTGTTTCGCCCCGGTATGCGCATGCCGTCGGTGCGCGAACTGGCGCAAGAACGCGGTGTGTCGCGCTTTACCGTGGTGGCGGCCTACGAGCGGCTGGTGGCGCGCGGGCACCTGCTGGCGCGGCGCGGGGCGGGGTTTTTTGTGCGCGAAGCCCAAACCAACCCGCGCAGCAAGTCGGCCCCGGTCCGCGCCAAACCCCAGCAGGCCATCAACATGGGCTGGATGGTGCGCAACATGACCAGCGGCATTCCGGCGAACCTGTCGCCGGGTTCAGGCTATATGCCGCCCGACCTGTGCGGCGGCGACCTGCTCAAAATGGGCCTGCGGGCGCTGGCCAACCACAGCACCAGCCAGCAGCTGGCGCAGGGGGCTTCGGCCCAAGGCTACGCGCCGCTGCGGGCACAAATCCAGCGCACCCTGGCCGAGCGGGAGATTGAGGCCCATCCGGCGCAAATCCTCACCACCACCGGGGCCGCCCAGGCGATTGATTTGATTTTTCGCATGGTGCTGCGCCCGGGCGACACCCTGCTGGTGGGCGAACCGGGCTGGTGCAACCCGCTGCTGGGGCTGCAAGGGGTAGAGGTGGTGGGCGTGCCCTACACCCCGCAAGGGCCCGATGTGCAAGCCCTCACCGCGCTGGTGGAAAAGCACAAACCCAAAATCCTGTTTCTCAACCCCGTGCTGCACAACCCCACCGGCACCCTGTTGAGTGCCGCCACGGCCTACCAAATCTTGCGGCTGGCCGAGGCCCACGACATCCTGGTAATCGAAGACGACATCTATTCCGACTTTCTGCCCCCGGGCATGGCCGTGACCCGGTTGGCCAGCCTGGACCAGCTACGCCGGGTGGTGTACGTGAACAGCTTCTCCAAAATGCTGGCGCCCAACATCCGCGTGGGCTATCTGGCGGGCCCGGCCGAGCTGGTCGATACCCTGACCACCCACAAGCTGTTGACCTCGCTGAGCACCCCCGAAATCAATGAACGCATCGTCTACAAGGCCCTCACCGAGGGCAGCTACCGCAAGCACTGCCAGCGGGTACACGCCACCTTAGACAGCCTGCGCGAACCGGCCTTCAAACGCATGCAAGACCTGGGGCTACAGGCTTTTAGCCAGCCGCAGGCCGGTTTCCTGGGCTGGTTCAACACGGGGGTAGACACCAACCACCTGGCCGCACTGGGGCTGGACGCGGGCTACCTGCTGCGCCCGGGCGCGCTGTTTTCGCTCCAGCAAACCGCCAGCCCGTGGATGGGCATCAACATCGCCACCAGCCAAGACCCCGGCATGCTGGCCTGGCTGGCCACCACCCTGGAGCAACTGCGCCAGCGTAACGGAAAACCCTGATAACTTCGCCGCAAAATGCCCCCCCCGACCGCCGACACCGGCTTCCATAATCGGGCATGCCCCTCACATCCACTTACACCCAGCCGCCGCCCCATAACCAGGCTGTGGGCCTGCTGCTCACCGGCGGTGGGGCCCGGGCGGCCTACCAGGTGGGCGTGCTGGAAGCCATTGCCGACCTGCGCCTGGCCAGCGGCGCAGGGGGCACAGGCAACCCCTTCCCCATCATCACCGGCACCTCGGCCGGAGCGCTGAACGCGGCCGCACTGGCCTGCGGGGCGGATGACTTTGACACGGCGGTGCGGCGCATCGTCAGCGTATGGCAAAACATGCAGGCGGACCAGGTCTACCGCACCGACCCCATCGGTGTGATGCGCAGCGGCGCACGCTGGCTCACGCTGCTTTCGGTGGGCTGGATGCTGGCCAAATGGCGCAAGGTGCAGCCCCGCTCCCTGCTCGACAACCGCCCCCTGCGCGAATTGCTGGCCAAGATGGTGCCGCTGGAGCGCCTGCCCGGCCTGATTACCCAAGGCCATGTGCGGGCGTTGGCGGTTACCGCGTCGAGCTACAGCTCGGGCGAGCACCTGACCTTCTTCCAGGGCAGCGACGATCTACAGCCCTGGACCCGCACCCAGCGCCAGGGCCTGCGCGACCCGCTCACGCTGGACCACCTGCTGGCCTCGTCGGCCATTCCGTTCGTCTTTCCGGCCATGCCGCTGCCGATGCGATCCCACACCGAATACTTCGGCGACGGCTCCATGCGGCAATCGGCCCCGGTGGCAGCCGCTATTCATTTAGGAGCAGAGAAGGTCCTAGTGATAGGCGCTGGACGCATGGTTGAACCCAAAGGTGAAGCCCCCACCCTGGCCGTTGACAGCTATCCCTCGCTGGCGCAGATCGCGGGCCACGCCCTGTCCAACATCTTTCTGGACGCGCTGGCGGTAGACGTAGAACGGGTGCGCCGCATCAACACCACGCTGGCGCTGATCCCCGCCGACCTGCGCCACAACAGCCCGCTGCGCCCGATCGAGATGCTGCTGATCGCCCCCTCCCAGCGCATCGACGCGATTGCCGCCCGCCACGTGCACGACCTGCCGCCCACCATCCGCACCATGCTCGGCGGCCTGGGCATGTCCTCGCAAACCGACGACGCCAAGGGCTCGGCACTGGCCAGTTACCTGCTGTTCGAGACCGGTTTCACCCGCGAGTTGATGGCCTTGGGCTATGCCGATGCCAAGGCCCAAAGCGCCGAGGTATGCCGGTTTTTTGGCTGGGCCGATGCAAAGCTGCCCGACTAAAATCGCGGGTTGTTCTAAAAGCCGCACGCCCCATGTCCCCACGCCAACTCTTCGTCACCACCGCCCTGCCCTACGCCAACGGCAATTTCCATATCGGCCACATCATGGAATACATCCAGGCCGACATCTGGGTGCGGTTCCAGCGCATGCAGGGCCATGCGGTGAACTTCGTCGGGGCCGACGACACGCATGGCGCGCCGATCATGATTGCGGCCGAGAAGGCAGGCATCACGCCCCAGCAGTTCGTGGCCAACATCGCCGCCGGGCGCAAGCCCTACCTAGACGGCTTCCACATCGCCTTCGACAACTGGCACAGCACCGACGCGCCCGAAAACCACGCCCTGGCGCAGCAGATCTACCGCGACCTGAAAGCCAACGGTCTGATCTCCAGCAAAGTCATCGAACAGTTCTTCGACCCCGAAAAGAACATGTTCCTGCCCGACCGCTTTATCAAAGGCGAGTGCCCCAAGTGCCATGCCAAAGACCAGTACGGCGATAACTGCGAAGTCTGCGGCGCGGTCTACGCACCCACCGATTTGATCAACCCCACCTCCACCCTGTCCGGTGCCACACCCGAGCTAAAAAGCTCTGAGCACCTGTTCTTCCAACTATCCGACCCGCGCTGCGTGGCGTTTCTGGAAAGCTGGACCCAAGACGGCCGCCTGCAGCCCGAAGTGGCCAACAAGGTCAAAGAGTGGTTCTCCGTGCGCACCAACCCCGACGGCAGCACCAGCGAAGGCCTGGGCGACTGGGACATCAGCCGCGACGCGCCCTACTTCGGCATCGAGATTCCCGACGCACCCGGCAAATACTTCTACGTGTGGCTAGACGCGCCCGTGGGCTACCTGGCCAGCCTGAAAAACCTGCTCGACAAGCGCGGTGAAGATTTCGAGGCCTACATGGCCCAGCCCGGGCTAGAGCAGTACCACTTCATCGGCAAAGACATCGTCACCTTCCACACCCTGTTTTGGCCCGCCATGCTGAAGTTCAGCGGCCGTAAGACGCCGGATTCGATCTTTGTGCATGGCTTTTTGACCGTCAACAACGGCGAGAAGATGAGCAAGAGCCGGGGCACCGGCCTAGACCCGCTGAAGTACCTGGGCCTGGGCATGAACCCCGAGTGGCTGCGCTACTACATAGCCGCCAAGCTCTCGGCCCGCAACGAAGACATCGACTTCAACGCCGACGACTTCATGGCCCGGGTGAACAGCGACTTGATCGGCAAGTACGTGAATATTGCCAGCCGCGCGGCGGGCTTCCTGGCCAAGCGCTTTGCGGGACAATTAAGTGCCTTATCGGCCTCTAGCGCAGAGCTTATAAGCGCCATTAGCTCTCAAAAAGAGAGCATCTCTAGTTTGTACGAACAGCGCGAGTACGCCAAGGCCCTGCGCGAAACCATGCTGCTGACCGACCGCGTGAACGCCTACGTGGATGCCAACAAGCCGTGGGAACTGGCCAAGCTGGACGGGATGGATGCCAAGCTGCAAGACGTGTGCAGCACCTGCATCGAAGCCTTCCGCCTGCTGACTATCTACCTCAAGCCCGTGCTGCCCGCACTGGCGGCGCAGGTGGAGGCCTTCTTGAACGTCACCCCTCTGGGCTTTGCCGATGCCGATACCCTGCTGGGCGCAGGCCACACGATTGGCGACTACAAGCACCTGATGCAGCGCGTCGATGCCAAGCAACTTGAAGCATTGTTTGAGGCTCCAGCGCAGGTAGAGCCTGCGCAAGAAGCTACAGAAACCATAGTACCCGGCGGCGAGGCGATTGCCCCCACCATCACCATCGACGACTTCGCCAAGGTCGATCTGCGCATCGCAAAAATCGTCAACTGCGAACCCGTCGAGGGCTCCACCAAGCTGCTGCGCCTGACGCTGGACGCGGGCGAGGGCCGCATGCGCAATGTGTTCAGCGGCATCGCCGCCCACTACACGCCAGACCAGTTGATCGGCAAACTCACCGTGCTGGTGGCCAACCTGGCCCCGCGCAAGATGAAGTTCGGCATCAGCGAAGGTATGGTTCTTGCTGCCAGCCATGCCGACGCAAAAGCCCAGCCAGGGGTCTACGTCCTGGAACCCTTCCCCGGTGCGCAACCCGGTATGCGCATCGGCTAACCACAAAGCACCTCCATGACCCTACCCCTCGCCCGCTTCCACCCCCGCCTGCTAGACGCACTCAAGGGCTACAACCGGGAGAGGCTAGGCAAGGATGTGGGCTCGGGGCTGACGGTGGGTATCGTGGCGCTGCCGCTGGCGATGGCGTTTGCGATTGCCAGCGGCCTCAAGCCCGAGGCCGGGCTGTGGACGGCCATCATCGCCGGGTTCATCATCTCAGGCCTGGGCGGCACCACGGCACAGATCGGCGGCCCGGCGGGGGCCTTCATCGTCATCGTCTACGGCATCGTCGAGCGCTACGGCGTGGCGAATCTGCTGATTTCCACCGCCTGCGCAGGCGTGCTGCTGTTTGCCTTGGGCCTGTTCAAGCTGGGCACGCTGGTGCGCTACGTGCCGGTGAGCATCGTGATCGGCTTTACCAACGGTATTGCGGTGCTGATTGCGCTGTCGCAGGTGAAAGACCTGCTGGGGCTGGAGATCGCCAAGATGCCGGGCGACTTCTTCTCTCAGCTCAAAACCCTGGCCGCCCACTTCCACACGCTGAACTTTTACGCGCTGGCGCTGGGCATGGTGTGCGTGCTGGGGCTGTTTGTGTGGCCCAAGGTGTTTGTGGCGGGCTCGCCCATCATCCGCCTGCTGGAAGGCCGCTCGGTGCGCACCTTTGCCCGCGTGCCGGGGCCCATCGTGGCGCTGGTCACGCTATCGCTGCTGGCCTGGGCCCTGGGCCTGCCGGTAGAAACGCTGGGCAGCAAATTCGGCAGCATCCCCAGTGGCCTGCCGGTGTTTGAACTGCCCGACTTCACCTGGGACACGGTGCGCCTGCTGGTCACGCCCACGCTGACCATTGCCCTGCTGGGCGCGGTGGAGTCGCTGCTGTGTGCCCGCGTGGCCGACCAACTGGCCAGCGACCCCCACCACATGAAGCACGACCCCAACCAGGAGCTGATGGCCCAAGGCGTGGCGAATTTTGTGGTGGCCTTCTTCGGCGGCATGCCCGCCACCGGCACGATTGCCCGCACGGTGACCAACATCCGCTCCGGCGCCACCTCGCCCATCGCAGGCATCGTGCATGCGCTGGTGCTGGCCGCCGTGGTGCTGCTGGCCGCGCCGCTGGCACTGCACATTCCGCTGGCAGTGCTGGCGGGCATCTTGCTGTTTGTGGCCTGGAACATGGGCGAATGGCACGAATTTGTGCGGCTCAGGCAGTTCAGCAACCACTACCGCTCGCTGTTGCTGGGCACGTTTTTCCTCACCGTGGTGTTCGACCTGACGGTGGCGGTGGAGGTGGGCATGCTGCTGGCCTGTGCCTTCTTCATCCGCCGCATGAGCACGCTGTTCCATGTGGATGCGGTGGCCGTGGACAACGGTGCGTTGGTCTACAAGCTGTACGGCGCGCTGTTTTTTGGAGCGGTGGCCAAGATCGACCCCATCGTGCAAGCCGTGGAAAGCCGCCACCAGGGCACCCGCGTGGTGCTGGACGCCTCGCAGCTCATCTCGCTGGATGCCAGCGGGCTGGACGCGCTGGAGCAGCTGTTCAAAGCCATCACGCACCGGGGCGGCCAGCTCACCATCCACAACCTGAACGCGCAGCCGCGCGGACTGATGGAGCGATCGGGCTTTGCCGGGCGGCTGAAAGATTTCCAGACCAGCACTGCGGCGGCACTGTGATTTTTAGCGGCTGCGTTCAGCCTCTGGATCCGGCACCGACAGGGTCCGCAGCACCCGGTAGTCGGGGTCGAACACCACGGTAAACACCATCGAGGTGTTCGGCGGCTCCAGGTAGCGCCAGTCGTAGTGCACCTCGTTTTTCAGTTTGAAGGGCGTGGTCTTCATTGGCTTGCCCAGCATTTTGCGCACCTCTTCCATCACCATGCCGGGCTGCACTTTGGCAAAGTTTTGCGGGGTCAGCACCTGGCGCAGGGCGCTCATTTTCCCATCCACACCGATGGTGACCATGTAATTTTGGTGGCCTTGCGGCTGGCGGCTGTACTCGAAGGTGCGGCCACCACCGGGGGCATCCCACACCTGTTCAGGCGCGCCAAACTGGGCCCGCACATCGGCCTCGGTCGAGAAACCCTCTTCCAGCTTGTCAATGCGCTGCGGGTCGCAACCCGCGAGCAGCAAAGCCCCGCACACACCCGCCAACCATTTTTGAAACATACCCAGCAGCCCCCGTAAAATCCAGCCAACTATAAGGTTCATCAATGTCCATCTTCGCCCGCCCCCACTACCAATCCGATGCCACTTTGTTCATTGACCAGCTCAAAGCCCAAAACCCAGAACTCGAAGCCCAGCAACTCGCAGGCCGCGCCTTGCTGTGGGAGCAAAAAGTAGACCGCAGCGCCCAGGAAGAGTACCGCGAAGGCCGCGTGGCGCAAAACTCCTACGTCTACCAAACCCTCAATAAATAATTAGCCAAATTGGCCGCTAGCGCATATTTAACATGCGCAAGTAGCTATTATTTATATAGCAAACACCGTGGTTGAAGCCTTAGCACTTCCCGAGGCTCTAGACCCGGTGGCACGGGCCCGCCTCTACGGCGAGCCGATGTTTGCCATGCCGCTGGATTTGTACATCCCGCCGGATGCGTTGGAGGTGTTTCTCGACGCGTTCGAGGGCCCGCTGGACCTGCTGCTGTACCTGATCCGGCGGCAAAACTTCAACATCCTCGACATCCCCATGGCGGCCCTGACGCGCCAGTATCTGGTGTATGTCGACGAGATCCGCAGCCGCAACCTGGAGCTGGCAGCCGACTACCTGCTGATGGCGGCGATGCTGATCGAGATCAAGTCGCGCATGCTACTGCCGCCCAAAAAAGCCGCTGAGGGCGAGGAGGCCGAAGACCCCCGCGCCGCCCTGGTGCGCCGCCTACTGGAGTACGAGCAAATCAAGCTTGCCGCAGCCCGGCTCAACGCCCTGCCCCAGTTTGGCCGCGACTTCCTCAAGGCCCAGGTGTTCATCGAACAGGCGCTGCAACCCCGTTTGCCCGAGGTGCATGTGGCCGATCTGCAAGAGGCCTGGCGCGACATCCTGCGCCGCGCCAAACTCATCCAGCACCACACCATCACCCGCGAAGAGCTGTCGGTGCGCGAGCACATGAGCTACCTGCTCAAAACCCTGCAAGGCCGCAAGTTTGTAGAGTTTGAAGAGCTGTTCGATGCCGCCAAAGGCATGTCGGTGCTGGTGGTGACCTTCATCGCCCTGCTGGAACTGGCCAAGGAGACGCTGGTGGAGATCGTGCAGGCCGAAGCCTTTGCGCCGATTTACGTGCGCTTGGCCTACTCGCCGGTCACGGTGGCTTAACCGGCGAAGTGCTTGCGGTAGCGGGCGGGCAGGTCCGCAATCCGCAACAGCATCGGCAGGTCGGCGGTGTTGAAATCTGGGTCCCACGCAGGCGCACCCAGCACCTTGGCACCCAGGCGCAAGTAGCCCTTGATCAAGGCCGGTGGCTCGATAGCCAGCGTGCTGTCGAACTGCTCGATCGGCAGCGGTAGGCGCGGCTGCACGTGGTATTCGATCGGTGCCATGTGGGTTTTTTGCAACTGCTGCCAGATGCTGGCCGCCGCGTCGCCGCCCACCACGCCGTTGTGCAGCATAGGAATACTGGCACAGCCGACCATCGTGTCGAGCTGGTTGCGTTGCATGAACTCTGCCAGCGCGCCCCACAGGGCTAGAATTACACCGCCGTGGCGGTGGTCGGCGTGCACGCAGCTGCGGCCCAGCTCGACCATGCGGCTGCGCAGGTTGCGCAAGCGCACCAGGTCAAATTCCATATCACTGTAGGTGCTGCCCACGCGCTTGGCCTGCACCGGGGTGAGCACCCGGTAGGTGCCAATCACCGCGTTGCTGGCCACGTCGCGCACCAACAGGTGTTCGCAAAAATCATCGAACAAATCCACATCGTGCCCCGGCAGTTTGGTGGACAGGCGCGCGCCCATTTCCACCGCAAACACCTGGTAGCGCAGGCGCTGGGCTTCGCGGATTTCATCCTGGTGCCGTGCCCACGACACCACGATCCCGGCTGCGGGCGGTGCGTCCACACGCGGATGGGGTACAGCCACCGGCTCGTCCCGCCGTTGCAGCGCCCCGCGCAGCAGCGATGCAGGATTAAACGCCGACACCAGAGAAATAGGCGACAGCGCGAAGGTGGGGGTGGGCAGTTCTTTCA
Organism: Rhodoferax sp. LB1P47; assembly: GCF_056521445.1. Lineage (NCBI taxonomy): Bacteria > Pseudomonadati > Pseudomonadota > Betaproteobacteria > Burkholderiales > Comamonadaceae > Rhodoferax > Rhodoferax sp. LB1P47. The sequence continues at coordinate 52,558 of NZ_JBWMAU010000002.1, forward strand.
TGGACTTCTCCTGTGTGTAGGAGAGAGTCTGAAAGCGGGGTGTGACGCGGGCGTGTAGGTTGCGTGGCGGTTTCGTGACACCGCCCGCACAGGCAAGCCCCAGAAAGACGAAAGACCGCATATAGCGGCCTTTCCATTTGGTGCATCTTTCAGCTTGTTAGCGTTCAGAGCGCATATCCCAATCGACTTGGTAGCTTGTAATGTAAAGCACAAGCGGTTACAAGTACGGACGAATCAAGGGAGATAGTTTGAAAATTACAAAAATGCGCTATCGGTTGGCGCTAGATCTGGGATCGACATCTTTAGGCTGGGCGATGGTTCGGCTCACTCCGCAAGACGTGCCGTGCGCCGTCATCAAAGCCGGAGTGCGCATCTTTTCGGATGGTCGCAACCCCAAAGACGGATCGTCCTTGGCTGTCACCCGCCGTGATGCCCGCTCCATGCGCCGCAGACGCGACCGCTTGCTCAAACGCAAAGCGCGCATGACCCGCTCCCTCATCGAGCACGGCTTCTTTCCGGCAGATACGGCACAGCGCAAAGAACTTGTCACGCTTGACCCCTACGCCTTGCGCGCCAAAGGGCTGGACGAAGCACTCACTCCCGCCGAGTTTGCGCGGGCCTTGTTCCATATCAACCAGCGGCGCGGCTTTAAAAGCAACCGCAAGACCGATAAAAAAGACAACGATAGCGGTGCGCTCAAAACCGCGATCAGCAAACTGCGCGAAGCGATGCAACTGGAAAATTGCCGCACCGTGGGGGAATGGCTACACCGGCGTGACGCGGCCGGGCTAACCGTACGCGCCCGCTACAGACAAACTAAGGTCGCCAGAGAAGACGGTAAGACCCGCATCGACAAGAGCTACGACTTGTATATCGACCGCGCGATGATTACGTCCGAATTCGATACGCTGTGGGCCAAGCAAGCCGAACTCCAGCCCAGTCTGTTCAATGACACGGCGAGAGATGACCTGAAGGACGCTTTACTGCACCAGCGCCCGCTCAAACCCGTCAAACCGGGGCGTTGCACCCTGCTGCCCGACGAGGAACGTGCGCCCTTGGCCCTGCCAAGCACGCAACGCTTTCGCATGTACCAAGAGGTCAACAACCTGCGCATCTTGCGGGATAGGTTGCATGAGGAATCACTCTCTTTAGAACAGCGAGATCAAATCATTGCCCTGCTGGAAAAGAGTCGCAAGGTCACATTTGCCAAAATCAAACGCGCAGCCGGGATTGGATCCGTCAAATTCAATCTAGAAGATGACAAGCGCACAGAACTCAACGGCAACTCCACGAGTGCAGAACTCGCCAAGAGCATCTACTTCGGGGATGCATGGTTTTCTTTCACTGAAACCCAGCAAGATGCCATCGTGCAGCAACTGGTGAGCGAAGAAAACGAAGCCAAGCTGGTCCGTTGGCTGCAAGACCAAACCGGCATCAGCGAAACGCGTGCAGAGGCGATTGCCAGTGCCGGTTTGCCAGACGGTTACGGCAGCCTGAGCAGCGCCGCGCTGGCACGCATCCTGCCGGAATTACGCCGCGAAGTGGTGACGTATGACAAGGCCGTCATCGCAGCGGGTTTTGAGCACCACAGCAACATCAGCCCGGCAGCCAGCGGTGAAATCCTGTCCTCGCTGCCCTATTACGGCCAAGCCCTGCAACGCCACGTCGGTTTTGGCAGCGGTGTTCCAGAGCACACAGACGAAAAGCGCTACGGCAAGATCGCCAACCCCACGGTGCACATTGGGCTCAACCAAGTACGGTTGGTGGTGAATGCGCTGATCCACCGCTACGGCCATCCCAGCGAGGTGATTGTGGAGTTGGCCCGCGACTTGAAGCAGAGCCAGGAACAGCGCAAAGAAGACAACGTGCGCCAAGCCGAAAATCAACGGCGCAATGAACGTATGAGCGCCGATATTGCCGCAGCACGCGGCACCAGTCCGGAACGGGTTAAGGCGTTGGATATCCAGAAAATGATTTTGTGGGAGGAGCTGAGTTTTGACATTGCGGATCGCCGCTGCCCCTACTCGGGCCTACAAATCAGCTTGGCAATGCTACTGAGCGAGCAAGTGGAGATCGAGCACATCCTGCCGTTTTCTGAAACCTTGGACGATAGCCTCAACAACAAGACGGTAGCCATGCGCCAAGCCAACCGTATTAAGGGCAACCGCACGCCTTGGCAGGCGCATGAGGCCTTTGCCGCACAAGGCTGGGCATATGCGGCCATGTTAGAGCGGGCAGAGCAGATGCCATTGCACAAGCGCTACCGTTTTGGCGAAGAAGGCATGGAGCGCTGGCTCAAAGATGACAAAGGCTTTTTAGCCCGCGCATTGAACGACACCCGCCACCTGAGCCGCCTAGCCCGCGAATACCTGAGCCTGGTGTGCCCGCAAAACACCCGCGTGATACCGGGTCGCATGACGGCCATGCTGCGCGCCAAATTTGGACTGAACGATGTGCTGGGTGTAGACGGTCTGAAAAACCGCAACGACCACCGCCACCACGCCGTGGATGCCTGCGTGATTGCCGTCACGGACCAGGGCTTGCTACAACGCTTTGCCAAAGCCAGTGCCGATGCACGCACGCAGCAACTCAATCGCTTGGTCGAAAACATGCCCTTGCCGTGGGAGAGCTACCGCGAACATGTGGCACGGGCTATCGACAACATCTGGGTTAGCCATAAACCGGACCACGGGTACGAAGGTGCCATGCATGAAGATACGGCGTGGGGGCTATTGCCTGGTGGCTTAGCGACACGCCGCTTACGAGGCGAAGACGGACGGCGACAGAGAGAAACAAAAACCCGCACTGTCATACCATTCAGTAGCACTTGCGATAAAGATCGACACGGACTCGACGAAAAAGGGCTACCAAAGCCGTACAAAGGTTATGTGGGCGGCAGCAACTTTTGCATGGACATTGTGCGCAACGAAAAAGGTAAGTGGGAGGGCGAAATAATATCGACCTTCGCTGCCTATCAATTGGTGCGCGAATTGGGGCAGGAACAGGGTTTAGCACGGCTACGCTCTCGCACCTTGAGCATTTCAGGAAAACCGTTGGTAATGCGGTTGCAAAACGGCGATATCGTCAAAGTAAAAACTGATGATGACTGGCGACTCATGCGAATTGTCAAAATGAACAGCCAAGGACAAATTTCATTTGCCGCAACAAATGAAGCCAACGTGAGTGAGCGCGATGCCAATAAAAATGATGCTTTCGCCTACTACAGGAAAAATGCCGGTCCTCTGCAAGCCATCCAAGCCCGGCGCGTAACCATTTCCCCCATCGGCGAACTCAACGACCCCGGCTTCAAGGAGTAGCAAAAATGATCGGTCGCATCGTAGAAGTGGCCGATGACAGACGGCATCTGTTCCTGCACCGGGGCTTCATGGTGGTGCAAGACACCGAAGGTGAACGCAAAGAACTGGGCCAGGTGCCGCTGGACGACATAGCCGCCGTAATCGCCAACGCACATGGTCTGAGCTACACCAATAACCTGCTGATCGCGTTGGCCGAGCGGGGTGCCCCTTTTGTGCTGTGCGCAGCCAACCACAATGCTGTCGGCATGCTGTTGCCCATAGACGGTAACTTTGAACAAGCCAAGCGGATCGAGGCGCAGATCGCGGCCAGTTTGCCGACCCACAAACGCTTATGGGCCACGGTGGTTCGGTCCAAGTTAGAACAACAGGCCGCAGCATTGGAAGCCACCGGAAGACCACCAGCCCCGCTGATGGCATTGGTAGCCAAGGTCAAAAGTGGTGACCCGGAAAACATAGAAGCACAAGGAGCGCGCCGCTATTGGAGCTTACTTTTCGGTGACGGCTTCCGGCGTGACCAGAATGCAGGCGGGCTGAACGCACTGCTCAACTATGGCTACACCGTGCTGCGTGCCACAACCGCCCGCGCCATCGTCGCGGCCGGACTGCATCCCAGCATTGGCCTGCACCATAGCCATGACAACAATGCCATGCGCTTGGTTGACGATGTGATGGAGCCCTTCCGCCCCATGATTGACCTCAAGGTGTGGCAACTCAAACGCAATGGAGAAGAGCTGGTGCTACCAGAGACAAAACGCGCCTTGGTACGCACCATGTACGACGATATGCAAACCCCCAACGGCGCAACACCGGTCATGGTCTGCGTACAAAAGTTAGCCACATCACTGGCTCAGGTTTATCTAGGTGAACGAGACAAACTCGACTTGCCCCTACCCGGCCTGCCGTTGACACTGGCCTCGGCCCTGCTCGATGAATAGCGGCGGGCAACCATGCTGTCTGGATACCGACTGATGTGGATAGTGGTCATGTTCGACTTGCCCGTGGTGGAGAAAGTCGAGCGCAAGGCCGCCACCGCTTTTCGCAACACCTTGCTGGACCAGGGATTCGAGATGAGCCAGTTCAGCGTCTACATGCGCTTCTGCACCAGCTCCGCACAGGTGGACACTTTGTGCAAACGGGTGGAAGGAGCCTTACCCAAAGGCGGCAAGGTAAATATCCTGCAATTCACCGACAAACAGTACGAACGCATCATCAGTTTTCATGGAAAAGCCAAACTCCCGGCGAATAAAACGCCAGATCAATTCGATCTTTTCTGAAAATGACAGCTGTTTTTAAGCCTCAAAAAACGAAAAACCCCTTGACGAATCAAGGGGTTATCGCAGCGCTAGTCTAGACGATTGGGATATGCGCTCTGACCGGAACAGCACACGCACGTACTGCTCGTCACCGTTGAGTCTAGACGATTGGGATATGCGCTCTGACCGGAACACCTTGGGCACGGTGAAGGCGACGCAAGCGAGTCTAGACGATTGGGATATGCGCTCTGACCGGAACTTACTTGAAGTGCTAGAGCTATATTGCCGCAGTCTAGACGATTGGGATATGCGCTCTGACCGGAACCACGCTGACGCGCTGGCTAGCATGATAGGAGTCTAGACGATTGGGATATGCGCTCTGACCGGAACGTAGAGGTTGTAGGCCAGCACCACGGCGGGAGTCTAGACGATTGGGATATGCGCTCTGACCGGAACTAAAAGACCACCATGCCCATCAACCTCAACAGTCTAGACGATTGGGATATGCGCTCTGACCGGAACCGCAAGCCGAAGCGCAAGCGCGCACGGCTCAGTCTAGACGATTGGGATATGCGCTCTGACCGGAACCCGCAGCGGCCGCTGGGGCCACCGCCCAGAAGTCTAGACGATTGGGATATGCGCTCTGACCGGAACCCTGTGGGCCGACAGCGCCGAATCCGACCAAGTCTAGACGATTGGGATATGCGCTCTGACCGGAACCATCTGGTCGTGCGAGCAAACGCGACGCGAAGTCTAGACGATTGGGATATGCGCTCTGACCGGAACAAGTGCTCGGTGAACTGCTCCACCGTCTCGAGTCTAGACGATTGGGATATGCGCTCTGACCGGAACCGACGTAGATGTAGGGGGCCGACACCTCGGAGTCTAGACGATTGGGATATGCGCTCTGACCGGAACTTTTGGGCGTAAGAGATGATTAGTTAAAAGTCTAGACGATTGGGATATGCGCTCTGACCGGAACAGCTTGCCCGTGTAGGAGCAGATGGTATCGAGTCTAGACGATTGGGATATGCGCTCTGACCGGAACACATAGCTGGTGCGCCGCCACCAGCGAATAAGTCTAGACGATTGGGATATGCGCTCTGACCGGAACGAGATGGCCAAGATCAAGCCCATCGTCACCAGTCTAGACGATTGGGATATGCGCTCTGACCGGAACCTGGATGACCGACTCCATGCCTGCCAGGGCAGTCTAGACGATTGGGATATGCGCTCTGACCGGAACTGGCTGGCCCGTGGCTTTGGCGATGGCTTTAGTCTAGACGATTGGGATATGCGCTCTGACCGGAACCATGCCGCTGTATATGATCTCGGCCTCGGGAGTCTAGACGATTGGGATATGCGCTCTGACCGGAACCGTGGGGGCATCGCTCCGGATGCATCGGATGAGTCTAGACGATTGGGATATGCGCTCTGACCGGAACACCGGCAGGGGATGGGGATCAGATCACCTAAGTCTAGACGATTGGGATATGCGCTCTGACCGGAACCTGACGGACGTCCACCTCTTTCAGCTCTTTAGTCTAGACGATTGGGATATGCGCTCTGACCGGAACCCCTCAGCATGTACTTCGCGGGCAAGCTGGAGTCTAGACGATTGGGATATGCGCTCTGACCGGAACATGCCCGGTTTCCCCCTTGCCACGCTGCAAAGTCTAGACGATTGGGATATGCGCTCTGACCGGAACTTGACGAGCAGGCGCACGGTGTTGGCGGGGAGTCTAGACGATTGGGATATGCGCTCTGACCGGAACCCCTGCGCGCCTGGCAGAGCTGACCGCCAGAGTCTAGACGATTGGGATATGCGCTCTGACCGGAACACGGGGACCACCGTGCCGTCGGGCAGGGTTAGTCTAGACGATTGGGATATGCGCTCTGACCGGAACGCATAGAACAGGGGGACGCGCAGGTTGGAGAGTCTAGACGATTGGGATATGCGCTCTGACCGGAACCAAAAAGACATGAGCGAAGAGTCGGGCTTGAGTCTAGACGATTGGGATATGCGCTCTGACCGGAACGTGGACGTTGATGGCTTCGCGGCGGGCCAGAGTCTAGACGATTGGGATATGCGCTCTGACCGGAACATCTATATTGTTGGATGCAATACAGATATAAGTCTAGACGATTGGGATATGCGCTCTGACCGGAACTGCACACCATGAGGCGCGACCAGTGAGCGCAGTCTAGACGATTGGGATATGCGCTCTGACCGGAACCACCGCGTTGATGGTCAGCAGGGTGAAACTAGTCTAGACGATTGGGATATGCGCTCTGACCGGAACTGCATGCGCGTCATGTCCGTTCGCTGCTCGAGTCTAGACGATTGGGATATGCGCTCTGACCGGAACCCGCGTGCCGTCTGGCTGCACTTGGATGGTAGTCTAGACGATTGGGATATGCGCTCTGACCGGAACTAAGAAGGGATGGGGAGATGGCCGTACGCAAGTCTAGACGATTGGGATATGCGCTCTGACCGGAACTTTACTGACGATCGCCGGATGGCTGGCCACAGTCTAGACGATTGGGATATGCGCTCTGACCGGAACTGCGGCCTTCAACGCCATGGAGGCCCAGCTAGTCTAGACGATTGGGATATGCGCTCTGACCGGAACCCGCGCTATCAGCGGCACGGGCAGCGTCGAAGTCTAGACGATTGGGATATGCGCTCTGACCGGAACAATCGAGTTCGTGAAGTGTTAAAGGTTCCAAGTCTAGACGATTGGGATATGCGCTCTGACCGGAACTCCAGCTCGTAGGCCTGCCCATGCCTGCTGAGTCTAGACGATTGGGATATGCGCTCTGACCGGAACTTGTCGTCCCATGGGGTCTTTCTGTGGTGGAGTCTAGACGATTGGGATATGCGCTCTGACCGGAACGTGTGTGGTCGTCTTGCCCGGCGCTGGCTAAGTCTAGACGATTGGGATATGCGCTCTGACCGGAACCACTGGCATTGCCTACCGTTTCCAGATGAAAGTCTAGACGATTGGGATATGCGCTCTGACCGGAACCTCTCTGGTTGGCTGTAGCCCGCACCCGGCAGTCTAGACGATTGGGATATGCGCTCTGACCGGAACGTTCTTGTAGCGTGCCCCGGTGCTGGCCCGAGTCTAGACGATTGGGATATGCGCTCTGACCGGAACGCCGGGGGCCAGATCCACCACGCGGCCTTTAGTCTAGACGATTGGGATATGCGCTCTGACCGGAACTGACGGCATGCGCAGTAGCGGGCGGCTGGAAGTCTAGACGATTGGGATATGCGCTCTGACCGGAACAAGAATTTACAAAACGAGCTGGAGCGAAAGAGTCTAGACGATTGGGATATGCGCTCTGACCGGAACGACAACGGCGTTCAGTGTGTCGGTGCTAAAAGTCTAGACGATTGGGATATGCGCTCTGACCGGAACTTAATGACCACCCCCACCAAGCCCGGCCAGAGTCTAGACGATTGGGATATGCGCTCTGACCGGAACATTGTTTAAGGCGAATCCAAAATGACAATCAGTCTAGACGATTGGGATATGCGCTCTGACCGGAACTGACCACAACGCCACCGGCTGCGCACTCTGAGTCTAGACGATTGGGATATGCGCTCTGACCGGAACGCGTACACCTGCCCAGCGGCAAACGGGGCGAGTCTAGACGATTGGGATATGCGCTCTGACCGGAACAGGATTCCCGCTCCTACGTGGGCAACGATGAGTCTAGACGATTGGGATATGCGCTCTGACCGGAACTGCGTCTTTCGTGTGTACTCAGCCGTCAATAGTCTAGACGATTGGGATATGCGCTCTGACCGGAACCTTGAGGCGGGAGGTAAGCGTCGTCTCGCGAGTCTAGACGATTGGGATATGCGCTCTGACCGGAACTCGGCCAGCTGATCGAGGTACACGGCTTCGAGTCTAGACGATTGGGATATGCGCTCTGACCGGAACCCACGCACCGCATCTATGAATGCGTGGCGGAGTCTAGACGATTGGGATATGCGCTCTGACCGGAACCCAAGGGGTCGAAAGAAGCCACGGCATTTAAGTCTAGACGATTGGGATATGCGCTCTGACCGGAACACAAACTCGCCATCACCAAAGACCGCGTAAAGTCTAGACGATTGGAATATGCGCTCTGACCGGAACGACTCTGGATGACAAAGGGGAGCTGCTACAAGTCTAGACGATTGGGATATGCGCTCTGACCGGAACTAATGCCCAGCACGTTCGCAACCATGTTGAAGTCTAGACGATTGGGATATGCGCTCTGACCGGAACTAGCGACTGCCTGATCCATGACGGGCAGACAGTCTAGACGATTGGGATATGCGCTCTGACCGGAACCAAAACCGGTCAAACCAATGCCCAGCGAAGAGTCTAGACGATTGGGATATGCGCTCTGACCGGAACAGTCGTAACGACTACCCGTGCGCTTGCTAAAGTCTAGACGATTGGGATATGCGCTCTGACCGGAACTGCAACAATGGAATGCCAAAACGCATTACTAGTCTAGACGATTGGGATATGCACTCTGACCGGAACTTCAAAAGGATCGGTCGTGATTACCGCAACGACAACTAAAATAATTCGGGGCGACTGTGTGTGTGTAAATGTCATGACCACCCACACAGCCCCCCCCAAAAAACGCCAATCTCCACTGACTACCGCAGCGTCGCCGCGATCCGTTCCGCGCACGCCTTGGCCTGCTCCGCATCCCGGGCTTCCACCATCACCCGCACCAAGGGCTCGGTGCCGCTGGCGCGGATCAGCACGCGGCCGTTGTTGCCGAGTTCGGCTTCGGCGGCCCGGGTGGCAATGGGCAGCTGGGTGTTGGCTTTCCAGTCCTGGCCGGGTTGCAGGCGCACGTTGACCAGGGTTTGCGGGAACAGGGTCAGGTCGGCCAACAGTTCGGCCAGGGTTTGGCCGGTGCGCATGCAGGCTTGCAGGACTTGCAGGGCGCTGACCAGGCCGTCACCGGTGGTGTGCTTGTCCAGCGCCAGCAGGTGGCCTGAGCCCTCACCGCCGAGCAGCCAGCCGCGCTTTTCCAGCTCTTCCAGCACGTAGCGGTCGCCCACTTTGGCGCGGACCAGCTCCACACCTTTGTCTTTGAGCGCGAGTTCCACCGCCATGTTGGTCATCAGCGTGCCGACCACGCCGGGCACGGCATCGCCCGCCCGCTTGCTGGCCGATTTGCCACCACGAGACAGGCGTTCTTTGACCATCAGGTAGAGGATTTCATCGCCGTTGAACAGGCGGCCATCGGCATCGACCATTTGCAAGCGGTCGGCATCGCCGTCCAGCGCCACGCCGAAGTCGGCACGGTGGGCCTTGACCGCATCGACCAGCGCCTGGGGGTGGGTGGCACCGACGTTTTCGTTGATGTTGATGCCGTCGGGCGTGCAGCCAATGGCGATGACTTCGGCACCCAGCTCGTGGAACACTTTGGGCGCAATCTGGTAGGCCGCACCGTGTGCCCCATCGACCACAATGCGCACGCCTTTGAGGGTCAGGTCGTTCGGGAAGGTGCTTTTGCAGAATTCGATATAGCGGCCGGACGCATCTTCGAGGCGGCGGGTTTTGCCGAGCGAGGCGGAGTCGGCCCATACGGGTGGCGTGTCCAGCGCGGCTTCTACGGCCAGCTCCCAGGCATCGGGCAGCTTGGCACCCTGGGCACTGAAGAACTTGATGCCGTTGTCATAGTAGGGGTTGTGGCTGGCGCTGATCACCACGCCCAGACTGGCGCGCTGCGCACGGGTCAGGTAGGCCACGCCGGGGGTGGGCAAGGGGCCGAGCAGCACCACATCGACACCGGCGGAGTTGAAGCCGGATTCAAGTGCGCTTTCCAGCATGTAGCCAGAGATGCGGGTGTCTTTGCCGATCAGCACCGTGGGGCGGGCTTCGGTTTGCTTGAGTACGCGGCCTACTGCATGGGCCAGGCGCAGTACGAAGTCGGGGGTGATGGGAGCCTTGCCGACCGGGCCACGGATGCCATCGGTTCCAAAATACTGACGGGACATAAGTTTCCTTTTATTTTTAGGGTCACACCGGGGTCTGGGCTGGGCTGCGAGCTTACCCGCGCGCAGCAGCCCACACCTTGACGGCTTGCACTGTAGCCGCAACGTCATGCACCCGCACCACCCGTGCACCACGTTCAATCGCCAACAGGGCCGCTGCGACGCTGGGAATCAAGCGCGCATCGGGGCCCAGAGGGGTATCGGACATGCCGGCCAGTGAGGATTTGCGCGACCAGCCCACCAGCAGCGGATAGCCCAAGGCCAGCAAGGCGGATTGCTGTGCCAGCAGGGCGAAATTTTGGGCAACGGTTTTGCCAAAACCAATGCCCGGGTCCAGCAAAATACGAGCCTTTTCGATACCTAGCGCATATAGTTCCTGCGCATGCAGCTCTAAAAATAATAGCACTTGTTCCACCACATCACCCTGCATGGGTGCGGTCTGCATCGTTAGCGGATCGCGGTGCATATGCATCAGGCAGACACCGCAAGAAGGGTGCTGCGCCACCACGTCCGTAGCGGCAAGCGGGTGCAATGGGTCGCTCCAGCGCAGGGCCCAGATGTCATTGAGGATGTCGATGCCCGCATCCAGCGCCGCCTGCATGACCTGCGGCTTGTAGGTATCGACCGAGATGGGCACGCCCAGCGTGGTGGCGGCCCGCAGTACCGGAAGCAAGCGGGCAAGCTCCTGTGCCACAGGCACCGGCTGGGCCCCGGGGCGGGTGGATTCCGCGCCAATATCGAGAATGTGCGCCCCTTCGCGCAGCAGCTGTTCGCATTGCGCCAGCGCAGCCGAGGTGGTGGCGTGCTGCCCACCGTCAGAAAATGAATCGGGAGTGACGTTCACGATGCCCATCACCTGCGGCTGGGCCAGGTCGATGTGAAAGCGGGTGGTTTGCCAGATCATGGAAATGGAATGGTTGTTCGGACTAGACGCAAGTCCTGTGGGTCTGAAATTATCAGAAATGGAAACGGGGCCCAAAGGCCCCGTTATCAAAATCACCGCGTTCGCAGATGGCTGTTATGCAGCGGTTGGTGCGGGTTCAACCGCCACTACGGGTGCGCCACCGCTATCACCGTTGCTGCCGCCGCCGGTGGGCGTGCGGGGGGTCCAGTCTTTCGGTGGACGGGGTTCGCGGCCAGCCATGATGTCGTCAATCTGCTCCACGTCAATGGTTTCCCATTCGAGCAAGGCCTTGGCCATCGCGTGCATCTTGTCGCTGTTGCCTTCGATCAGCTTGCGCGCTAGGGCGTACTGCTGGTCGATGATGCGGCGCACTTCGCTATCGACCTTTTGCATGGTCTGCTCGCTCATATTGGTGGTCTTGGTGACCGAGCGGCCCAGGAACACTTCGCCTTCGTTCTCGGCGTAAACCATAGGGCCCAGCGCATCGGTCATACCGTAGCGGGTCACCATGTCGCGGGCGATGGCGGTGGCACGCTCGAAGTCGTTGCTGGCACCGGTGGTCATTTGGTGCATGAACACTTCCTCGGCGATACGGCCACCGAACAGCATGCTGATCTGGCTCAGCATGTATTCGCTGTCGTAGCTGTAACGGTCTTGTGCGGGCAGGCTCATGGTGACACCCAGGGCACGGCCACGGGGGATTACAGTGACTTTGTGCACCGGGTCGCACTTGGGCAGCAGCTTGCCGATCAGGGCGTGGCCAGACTCGTGGTAGGCCGTATTGCGGCGCTCTTCCTCGGGCATAACCATGCTTTTGCGCTCGGGTCCCATGAGGATCTTGTCCTTGGCCTTCTCGAAGTCTTGCATCTCCACCACGCGGGCACTGCGGCGGGCCGCCATCAGCGCGGCTTCGTTACACAGGTTGGCCAGATCGGCACCCGACATACCGGGCGTGCCACGGGCAATCACGTTGGGGTTCACGTCCTGGCTGACCGGGATCTTGCGCATGTGGACGACCAGAATCTGCTCGCGGCCACGAATATCGGGCAGCGTGACGTAGACCTGGCGGTCAAAGCGGCCGGGGCGCAGCAGGGCCGCGTCCAGTATGTCGGGGCGGTTGGTAGCCGCCACCACGATCACGCCGAGGTTGGTTTCAAAGCCGTCCATCTCGACCAGCATCTGGTTCAGGGTTTGTTCGCGCTCGTCGTTGCCACCGCCCAGGCCCGCGCCACGTTGGCGGCCCACGGCATCAATTTCATCGATAAAGATGATGCAAGGTGCGTTCTTTTTGGCATTCTCGAACATGTCACGGACCCGGGCCGCGCCCACGCCGACGAACATTTCCACGAAGTCGGAACCGCTGATGCTGAAGAAAGGCACTTTGGCCTCGCCAGCAATGCTCTTGGCCAACAAGGTTTTACCGGTGCCAGGAGGGCCGACCAACAGCAAGCCCCGGGGGATGCGACCACCCAGCTTCTGGAACTTGGCCGGGTCTTTCAGGAAATCGACGACTTCCTTGACTTCTTCCTTGGCTTCGTCGCAACCGGCCACGTCGGCAAAAGTTACGACATTGTTGTTTTCGTCCATCATGCGGGCTTTGCTTTTACCGAAGCTGAACGCGCCGCCTTTGCCGCCGCCCTGCATCTGGCGCATGAAGTACACCCACACGCCCACCAGCAGCAGCATCGGGCCCCAGCTGACCAGCAAGGTCATGAGCAAGGAGCCTTCTTCGCGGGGTTTAACATCAAATTTGACGTTGTTGGCGATCAGGTCGCCCACCAAACCCCGGTCGAGGTAGGTGGCGTTGGTGCGGATACGGCGGTCGTCATTGGTGACAGCCACAATCTCCGTGCCACCCTGGCCCTCTTGGATAGTGACAGTTTTGATGCGGTTGCTGCGTACTTCGTCCAAAAAGTCCGAATAGCCAACATACCCAGAACCCACACCCGCGCGGGTGTCGAACTGTTTAAAAACCGTGAATAGCACCATCGCAATGACGAGCCATACGGCAATTTTGGAAAACCACGGATTTTTCAAGCAATGCTCCGGTAGGAAAGACTTCAACGTAAGTGCGTACCATTTTAGGCGTTTCAAGTGCGCTTACAGCAATTCTTGGGCCGTGCAGCCATAGAGGCAACAAGGGTTTAGCGGCTTGACTAGCCGTTTTCAGGCTCTAAATGCGCGGGTTTGGGTGCGACTTTCAAGCCTACGCCGACCAAAAAAGTTTCTGTGGATTTGTCCCGCGAGGCTTTGGGCTTGATCGGTTTGACCATGTGAAAGGTCTGCTTGAAGAGCTTCACCAGCGGGTCGTAGGCCCCGCCGTGGAACAGCTTGACTACCAGCGCACCCTGCGGCTTCAAATGGCTGTGGCAGAAATCTACCGCCAGTTCAACCAGGCCCTCAATGCGTGCGGCATCGGCGGCATGGATGCCCGACAGATTGGGGGCCATGTCCGACAAGATGACATCGGCCAAGCGTCCATCCATAGCCTGGGTCAATTTGTCCAACATTTCGTCTTCGCGGAAATCCCCCTGGAAGAACACCACGCCTTCCACCGGCTCCATCGGCAGCAGGTCGATGGCGATGATGCTGCCATTGAGTGCCCCCACCGCCGCACCGCCGCCCGCCGCCGTCTTGGGCGACATCTTGCGCCGCACGTACTGGCACCAGGCACCGGGGGTAGAGCCCAGATCAACCACCAAGTGGCCGGGCTTGATGAGGTGGAAAGTCTCATCAATTTCCTTCAATTTATAGGCTGCGCGGGCACGGTAACCCTCGCGTTTCGCCAACACGACATAGGGGTCGTTGACGTGGTCGTTAAGCCACGCCTTGTTGACTTTTTTACTTTTTGTTTTAACTTTCATCTTGGCCTTGATAATACGCACATGTCACAAATACAACTTACCCCTGCCCAGCGCAAGGTGCACCGCGCCGAAGCCCACCATTTAAACCCTGTGGTGATGGTTGGCAGCGACGGCCTGACCCCCGCTGTCACCAAAGAAATCAACCTCGCGTTGAACTCCCACGGCCTGATCAAGGTCCGCGTTTTCTCGGACGACCGTGTCGCCCGTGAAGCAATGTTCCTGGCCTTGGCCGACGAACTCAGCGCGGCCCCCATCCAGCACATCGGCAAACTGCTGGTGCTGTGGCGCCCACAACCTGAAATCACCAAAGAACGCCGGGTGGACGAAGACCGCATGGCCGGTCCACGCGATTTCAAGGTGCTCAAACACAGCACCCGTGGTGGCCAACGCCCTGAAGTGAAGACTTTGCGCGTGCTGGGCAACCAGCGCCTAACCGCAGGCGGCACGGTAAAACGCGCCAAGCCGAAGCCCAAAACCAGTCTGAAAAAGCGCAGCCAGACCTGATCTAGCCGCGCTGGGCCGACACTTTCCACAGTGTCGCGCCCGCTGCCAACCATTGCAGCAGGTATAAGGCACTGCCCAGGCCGTGCCACAGTTTCAAGTTCTCCCGCGCCACGATGTGCGGCGAGATCGCAAATTCCACCAAGACCGCAGCCAACAAACCCAATGCTACAAAAATAGTAGCTACATGCGTAGGTACGATATGCGCCAGAACCTGTTTTGACCTAAGAGTCAGCAGCAGGATCAGCGTACAAGCCATTGACAGCCAGGTCTGCGCTGTGAACAACTTGGCAGCCATGCCCCCGGCCATCGCCGGGGTCGGCAGCACCGCAAACAGCATCGGCACCACCATGAAGCCCAGCGTCGTCAGGCTGCCCCACCAGAGGGCCGCCAGCAGCACGGGCAAGCGTTGGCGCATCGACTTCAGATGTAGCTGACAGCCATCACTTCATAGCGCTTGATGCCGCCGGGTGCGTTTACCTCGGCGGTGTCGCCCACTTCCTTACCGATCAGGGCGCGGGCAATAGGGCTGGAAACGTTGACACGGCCCAGCTTGAGATCGGCCTCGTCTTCGCCCACGATCTGGTACTGCACGGCCTGGCCGCTGTCTTCGTCTTCCAGATCGACCGTGGCACCAAACACGACGCGGCCACCGGCATCCAACGCGGTGGGGTCGATAATTTGCGCTGCCGACAGCTTGCCTTCAACCTCCTGGATACGGCCTTCGATAAAGCCCTGGCGGTCTTTGGCGGATTCGTATTCAGCGTTTTCGCTCAAATCACCCTGGGCACGGGCCTCAGAGATGGCGTTGATGACCCAGGGGCGCTCGACCGTCTTGAGCTTGTGCAGCTCGGCTTTAAGGCTCTCAGCGCCACGTTTGGTAATGGGGATAGTCAACATGGTGAAATTCCAGGGTTCTTATTGGGCCGCCAGCTGCGCGTGCATTTCTTGTACCGAGATCACATCCAGGTCGTCCAGGTACTGCATGCCTTCCACCGCCGCTTCGGCACCAAAAATGGTGGTGAAGGTGGTGACGCGGGCCAGCAGGGCCGAGGTGCGGATGTGGCGTGAATCGGCAATCGCGTTGCGACGCTCTTCCACGGTGTTGATGACCAAAGCAATCTCGTTGTTCTTGATCATGTCCACGATGTTCGGCCGACCTTCGGTGACCTTGTTGACCGTGGTGCAAGGAATACCTGCCGCCTGGAAAGCAGCTGACGTGCCCTTGGTGGCGATCAGATCAAAGCCCAACGCCGCTAAACCACGCGCCACTTCCACGGCACGCGCCTTGTCGTTGTTCTTCACCGACACAAACGCCTTGCCCGAGCGTGGCAACTTAGTGCCCGCACCGATTTGCGACTTCACGAAGGCTTCACCAAAGGTCTTGCCCACGCCCATCACCTCGCCGGTGGACTTCATCTCTGGGCCGAGAATCGTATCCACACCAGGGAACTTGACGAACGGAAACACGGCTTCTTTAACGCTGAAATACGGCGGCGTAACTTCTTTAAAGATACCTTGCGCATCCAGCGACTGGCCGACCATGCAGCGCGCCGCAACCTTGGCCAGCTGGATGCCAGTGGCCTTGCTGACGAAGGGCACGGTGCGCGAGGCACGCGGATTCACTTCGAGTACGTAGATCACGTCCTGGCCATCCACATGCTGGATGGCGAACTGCACGTTCATCAGGCCCACCACCTTGAGCGCATGCGCCATGGCCGTGGTCTGGCGTTTGATTTCGGTCACGGTGGCGGCCGACAGGTAGTACGGGGGCAGCGAGCAGGCCGAGTCGCCGCTGTGCACGCCGGCTTGCTCGATGTGCTCCATCACGCCGCCAATGAACACGCGCTGGCCGTCGCAAATCGCGTCCACATCGCATTCGATCGCGTCGTTCAGGAAGCGGTCCAGCAGCACGGGCGAATCGTGGCTGACCTTGACGGCCTCGCGCATGTAGCGCTCCAGATCGCGCTGCTCGTGGACGATTTCCATCGCCCGACCGCCCAGCACGTAACTGGGGCGCACCACCAAGGGATAGCCCAGGGCGGCCGCCTTCTCCAGCGCTTCGGGCTCGGTACGGGCCGTGGCATTGGGTGGCTGGCGCAGGCCGAGCTCGTGCAGCAGCTTCTGGAAGCGCTCACGGTCTTCGGCGGCGTCAATCATGTCGGGGCTGGTGCCGATGATGGGCACGCCATTGGCTTCCAGGTCGAGCGCCAGCTTCAACGGGGTTTGGCCGCCGTACTGCACGATCACGCCGAAAGGCTTTTCTTTGTCGACGATTTCCAGCACGTCTTCCAGCGTCAGCGGCTCGAAGTACAGGCGGTCGGAGGTATCGTAGTCGGTGGACACGGTTTCGGGGTTGCAGTTGACCATGATGGTCTCGTACCCGTCTTCGCGCAGGGCCAGCGCGGCGTGCACGCAGCAGTAGTCAAATTCGATGCCCTGGCCGATACGGTTCGGGCCACCGCCCAGCACCATGATCTTTTTGTTGTTGGTCGGCGCGGCTTCGCACTCGCCTCCCTCGGCCTCATAGGTGGAATACAGGTAGGCGGTGTCGGTGGCAAATTCGGCAGCGCAGGTGTCCACGCGCTTGTAGACCGGACGCACACCAAGTGCAATGCGCTTCTGACGGATCGCCGTGTCGGTGGTTTTGAGCTGCTTGGCCAGGCGGCGGTCGGAGAAGCCTTTTTGCTTCAAGGCCCGCAAGGTGGCCGCGTCGAGTTCTTCTAGCGTCTTGGTCTCCAGCTCCAGCTCGATCTTCACGATCTGCTCGATCTGCACCAGAAACCAGGGGTCGATCTTGGTCAGCGCGAACACTTCGTCCACCGTCCAACCGGCGGCAAATGCGTCGCCCACGTACCAGATGCGCTCGGGGCCGGGTTCGCCGAGTTCTTTTTCCAGTACTTCGCGGTCCTGGGTTTTCTCGTTCATGCCGTCCACGCCCACTTCCAGACCGCGCAGGGCTTTCTGGAAGGATTCCTGGAAGGTGCGGCCCATCGCCATCACTTCGCCGACCGACTTCATCTGTGTGGTCAAACGCGAATCGGCGGTGGGGAATTTCTCGAACGCAAAACGCGGGATCTTGGTGACCACGTAGTCGATGCTGGGCTCAAAGCTGGCGGGCGTGGCACCGTTGGTGATGTCGTTACGCAGCTCGTCCAGCGTGTAGCCGACGGCCAACTTGGCCGCGACCTTGGCGATCGGGAAACCCGTGGCCTTAGAGGCCAGGGCCGAGGACCGCGAAACGCGTGGATTCATCTCGATCACCACCATCCGGCCATCTTCCGGATTGATGGAGAACTGCACGTTGGAGCCACCGGTGTCCACACCGATTTCGCGCAACACGGCCAGGCTGGCGTTACGCAGCAGCTGGTATTCCTTGTCGGTCAGGGTTTGGGCCGGGGCCACGGTGATCGAGTCACCGGTGTGCACACCCATCGGGTCCAGATTTTCGATCGAGCAGACGATGATGCAATTGTCGGCGGTGTCGCGCACCACTTCCATTTCGTACTCTTTCCAACCCAGCAGCGACTCTTCGATCAGCAGCTCGTTGGTGGGCGAGGCCTCCAGGCCGCGCTTGCAGATGGTTTCGAACTCTTCCGGGTTGTAGGCAATACCGCCACCGGTACCACCCAGGGTGAAGCTGGGGCGGATGACGGTGGGAAAGCCCATCTCGCGCTGCACAACCCAGGCCTCTTCCATGCTGTGCGCAATGCCGGAACGGGCCGAGCCCAGACCGATCTTGGTCATCGCGTCCTTGAACTTCAGGCGGTCTTCGGCCTTGTCGATGGCTTCGGGCTTGGCGCCAATCAGCTCGACCGGCTTGCCGGTGGCCGCGCCGGTGTACTTGGCCAGCACGCCGTTGTGCCACAGGTCCAGCGCGCAGTTCAGCGCAGTCTGGCCGCCCATGGTGGGCAGGATCGCGTCGGGGCGCTCTTTGGCGATGATCTTCTCGACCGTCTGCCAGGTGATGGGCTCGATGTAGGTGACGTCGGCCGTGGCCGGGTCGGTCATGATCGTGGCAGGGTTGCTGTTGATCAGGATGACGCGGTAGCCCTCCTCGCGCAGCGCCTTGCAGGCCTGCACGCCGGAGTAGTCGAACTCACAGGCCTGGCCGATGATGATCGGGCCAGCGCCAATGATGAGGATGGATTGAAGGTCGGTCCGCTTAGGCATTTTTTGTTTTCTCCATCAGTGCGGTAAAGCGGTCAAACAGGTACGAGATGTCGTGGGGGCCGGGCGAGGCTTCAGGGTGACCCTGGAAGCAGAACGCGGGTTTGTCGGTACGGGCCAGGCCTTGCAGCGTGCCGTCGAACAGGCTGATATGGGTAGCGCGCAGGTTGGCGGGCAGCGTGGCTGCATCGACCGCGAAGCCGTGGTTCTGGCTGGTGATGCTGACGCGGTTGTCGTCCAGGTCTTTGACCGGGTGGTTTGCACCGTGGTGGCCGAACTTCATCTTGAAGGTCTTGGCACCGCTGGCCAGGGCCATGATTTGGTGGCCCAGACAGATGCCGAAGGTAGGAATGCCAGACTCGATTAGCTCTGCCGCAGCGGCAATCGCGTAGTCGCAAGGCTGTGGATCGCCGGGGCCGTTGGACAGGAACACGCCGTCCGGCTTCAACGCCAGCACCTCGGCAGCGCTGGTTTGCGCAGGCACCACAGTGACCTTGCAGCCCCTTTGGCTCAGCATGCGCAGGATATTGAATTTGACACCGAAGTCGTAGGCCACCACGTGAAAACGCGGCGCGTCTTGGTTGCCGTAACCACCGACCAGATTCCACTCGGTCTGGGTCCAGACGTAGGATGCCTTGGCAGACACCACTTTCGCCAAGTCCAGGCCCGCCATGCTCGGGGCAACCTTAGCAGCAGCCACTGCCTGGGCAGTATTTTCAGCGTTGACGCTCTGGCCTGCGGGCAGGGCCAAGATGCAGCCGTTTTGCGCGCCATGGGTGCGCAGGTGGCGGGTCAGCTTGCGGGTGTCGAGGTTGGCAATGGCGACCGTGTTTTGCTGAACTAAATAGTCCGACAAACTGAGGTGGCTACGAAAGTTGGAGGCAACCATGGGCAGGTCTTTGATGACCAAGCCAGCGGCGTGGACGCGGGCGGCCTCCACGTCTTCCACATTGACGCCGGTATTGCCGATGTGCGGGTACGTCAGGGTGACGATCTGCTGGCAGTAGCTGGGGTCGGTGAGGATTTCCTGGTAGCCGGTCATGGCGGTGTTGAACACCACTTCGCCTACAGTGGAGCCGGGAGCGCCAATGGAGTTGCCAACAAAGACCGTGCCGTCTGCGAGCGCCAAAATGGCGGATGGGAAGGTTCCCTGAAGAGACAAAAGCACTGGGTTCTCCGAAATAGTTACGGGTACGCCCACGCTGACCAAGAGAAAACTCTTGCAAATGCTTTGGAGGGGGATGCGGGGCAGGCGCTAGGCGTACGGGGATGCGGGAAAGCCCACGATTATAGCCGAGCACTGTTGCAGATTTCGGCCCAAACTCCGTGCAAACCCTGAGCGACTCAACGCCCTAGCGACGAGGCATGCAGACAAATCGCGGCAGCAGCGGCCACGTTCAATGACTCTTCACCTCCTGGCTGGCCGATCCGCACCGCCACTGTGGCGCGCGCCAGCAGGGCCGGACCCACGCCCTGCCCTTCGTGGCCCATCGCCCAGGCGCAGGGGAAGGGCAGCTTCTGGTCTTGCAACAACGCACCTTGGTGGGAGCTGGTGACGACCAGCGGCACGGTCAGGGCATCCAGCGCATCGGGCTCCACGCCTTCGACCAGGCGCAGGCCAAAGTGCGCCCCCATGCCGGCGCGCAAAACTTTGGGACTCCACAGCGCCGCCGAGCCTTTGAGGGCGATGATTTGCTTGAACCCAAACGCCCCCGCACTGCGCAGAATGGAGCCGACATTGCCCGCATCCTGCACCCGGTCGAGGATGACGCTGGCCGCTGCCGGGTCCAGCGCGGCCACCGTGGGCACATCCACCACAAAGCCCATCTGGGCGGGTGACTCCAGGCTGCTGAGGTCGGCAAACAGCGCATCAGCCAATACTATTGTTTTAGTAGCTGCTTGCGCATACTGCACCTGCGCTAGAGGCCAAAAAGACTCTGAAAAAATTGCCAGTGCAGGTTTCCAGCCCCGGGCCAGCGCGGCGCGGCACAGGTGATCGCCTTCGAGCCAGACCCGGCCTGCTTTTCGGTAAGCGGTGCTGTCTTGCGATAAGCGGCGCAGTTCTTTGAGCAGCGGGTTGTCGCGCGACTGGATGTGGGTAATAGGATCGGAGCTCATCGCAGGCCCTGAGAAATAACCGCCGTGACGGGGGCAAAGGTTTTTCGGTGCAACGGGCAGGCCCCGTGCGCCTCAAGCGCCGTCAGATGGGCTGCCGTGCCATAGCCCTTGTGTCCGGCAAACCCGTACTGCGGGTACACGGCATCGACCTGGGCGCACCAGCGGTCGCGGGTCACCTTGGCGAGGATGGACGCAGCGGAAATGGCAGGCACTAAAGCATCGCCTTTCACAATCGCCTCGCTGGTCATGGCCAGCACCGGCACGCGATTGCCGTCCACCAACACATGGCCGGGCTTGAGGCGCAGGCCCTGCACGGCACGCTGCATGGCCAGCATGGTGGCTTGCAGGATGTTGAGTTTTTCAATTTCTTCCACGCTGGCCTCGGCGATCGAGCAGCACAAGGCTTTGGCGAGGATTTCGTCATACAGCTGGGCGCGGCGCTTGGCGCTGAGTTTTTTCGAGTCGGCCAGGCCCGCAATCGGCTGGCGCTCGTCCAGGATCACGGCGGCAGCCACCACCGGTCCGGCCAGCGGGCCGCGCCCGGCTTCATCTACCCCAGCGACCAGGCCGTGGGTGGGCCAAGTCAGCTCAGCTTGCGCGGGTGGCAATAATTTTTTGGATGGCATCGGTGGCTAACTGGGCGGTGTCGCGCTGCAAGCTATGGTGCAGCGTGGTGAATGTGGCTTCAAGGGCCGAGATTCTCGCAGAGGCAGAAGGGGATGCAAGGGCCAGCCACTGTAAGCAGGCATCGGCCAGGGCTTGGGGCGTGGCCGCGTCTTGCAGCAACTCGGGCACCACGAAGTCGCGGCACAAAATATTCGGCAAACCCACCCAGGGCTGGAGCTGCTTGCGCTGCATCAGTTTCCAGGACATCCAGTGCATGTTGTAGGCAATCACCATGGGCCGCTTGAACAGCGCCGCCTCCAGCGTAGCCGTGCCGCTGGCGATCAGGGTCAGGTCACAGGCCGCCAGCACGGTGTGCGATTGGCCGGAAACGATCTGGATGCGCCCGGCCATGCCCGCTTGCGCCGCCAGGGCTTCAATCTGCGTGCGCAGCGTAGGCACCGCAGGCACTACAAATTTAATAGCTGGATGTGCAAGCAACATAAGCGCTGCAGCCTGAAAGAACCTTGAAGCCAGGTATTTGATTTCTGACTGGCGGCTACCGGGCAGGATCGCGACCACGGTGTCCTCCGGCGCAAGGCCCAGCTTCTGGCGCGCAGCGGTGCGGTCCGGCTGTAGCGGAATCACATTGGCCAACGGGTGGCCTACATAGGTCGCTTTGATTCCGTGCTGGGCCAGCAAATCGGGCTCGAACGGGAAGATACACAGCACATGGTCGGCAGCGCGGCGGATTTTTTCCACCCGGTCGGCACGCCAGGCCCAGATCGACGGGCAGACAAAATGCACCGTGGGAACACCGGCCTCTTTCAACGCCGCCTCCAACCCCAGATTGAAATCAGGTGCATCCACACCGATGAACACGTCGGGCCGCTCGACCAACAGCCGTTTGCGCAACTGCTTGCGGATGCCCAAGAGTTCAAACAGGCGGCGGAACACGTCCATGTTGTAGCCATGCACCGCCAGCCGTTCGCTGGGCCAGTGGGCCAGGAAACCCCGCCGGACCATCTGCGGGCCACCGATGCCACTGGCCTGCAAATCGGGCCAGCGGGCACGCAGGCCGTCGAGCACCAAGCCCGCCAGCAGGTCGCCAGAGGCCTCGCCTGCCACCATGGCGATGCGGGGATCGGACATTAACGGGCGATGCCGCTGACGGAGGTGGCGAGGAAGTCGTCCATCAAAGCAATATCGGCCGCCGCTTCGGGCACATCCAAGGCCTGGATGGCGCTACGGGCCTCAATCAGCGTCTTGCCCTGGCGGTAGAGCAACTTGTGCATTTCACGGATAGCTTTGATGCGTACATCAGAGAAGCCACGCCGCTTCAAGCCGACCAAATTGACGGCACGCACCGCCAGCGGGTTGCCGTCCACCACCATGAAAGGCGGAATGTCTTTACCCACATGGCTGGCAAAACCGACCATGGTGTGGGCACCGATACGCATGCGTTGCAGCACGCCGGTGAGGCCACCCACGGTGGCCCAGTCGCCCACCTGCACATGACCGGCCAGGGTGACGCTATTGGCCATTGTGATCTGGTCGCCCAACAGGCAGTCGTGCGCAATGTGCACGTAGGCCATGATCCAGTTGTCGTCGCCGATGCGGGTCACGCCTGCGTCCTGTACCGTGCCGAGGTTGAAAGTGCAGAACTCGCGGATGGTGTTGCGGTCGCCCATCACCAACTCGGTGGGCTCGCCTGCAAATTTTTTGTCCTGCGGGTCGGCACCCAGGGAATTGAATTGGAAGATGCGGTTGTCACGGCCAATGGTGGTGTGGCCCTGGATGACGCAATGCGGCCCCACGCTGGTGCCCGCGCCAATTTTGACGTGCGGGCCGACCACGGTGTAGGGGCCAATGGTGACCGATGCGTCCAACTCTGCGGACGGGTCTACCAGGGCGGTGGCATGGATAGCGGTCACGCGGTCAACCCTTACGCAATGCTGCGCATAGCGCAGGTCAGCTCGGCTTCCACCGCCAGCTCGTCACCCACGGTGCCCTTGGCCTTGAACTTGAAAATGCCAGACTTCATGCGGACCAGCTCCACGTCCAGCATCAGCTGGTCACCGGGCTCGACCGGGCGCTTGAAGCGGGCGTTGTCGATGGCAGCAAAGTAGTATACGGTATCGTCATCGGGTGATTTACCCAGCGCATCAAACGCCAGCAAAGCCGCCGCCTGGGCCAGCGCTTCCAGCATCAGCACGCCGGGCATGACGGGGCGGCGCGGGAAGTGGCCTTCAAAAAACGGCTCGTTGATGGTGACGTTTTTGAAGGCGCGGATGGATTTGGATTTTTCGATGCTGACCACCCGATCCACCATCAAAAAGGGATAGCGGTGTGGCAGTTGCTTGAGAATTTGGTGGATGTCCATCATGTTTTTTCGGGGCTCTGTTGGAGTTGTTCTAAAGTTTTCTCGACTGCCTTGAGGCGGTCGCGCAGGCTGTGCAGCTGCTTGAGGGAGGCGGCATTTTTTTCCCACTTGGCGTTGTCGTCAATCGGGAACATGCCGGTGTAGTGGCCGGGCTGGCTGATGGAACGAGTGGCCACGGTGCCCGCCGAGATGTTGACGTGGTCGGCCAGGGTTAAATGTCCCAGCACGATCGCGCCGCCACCCACAGTGCAGTGCGCGCCGATGTGGGCGCTGCCCGCCACGCCCACGCAACCGGCCATCGCGGTGTGGGCACCCACAAACACGTTGTGGCCGATCTGGATCAGGTTGTCGAGCTTCACGCCGTCGGAAATCACAGTGTCGAGCAGCGCACCCCGGTCGATACAGGTGTTGGCGCCGATTTCCACATCGTTGCCGATGCGCACCGCACCCAGTTGTTCGATTTTTTCCCAGGCACCCGCGTTGGGCGCAAAGCCAAAACCGTCGGCTCCGATCACCACGCCCGCGTGCAACAGGCAGCGTTCGCCAATTTGGCAATCTTCGCCCACTGTGACGCGGGACTTGAGCACGGTATCGGCTCCAATGCGGGCTCCACGTTCGACCACACATAGCGGACCGATGCGGGCGCGGGGGTCAATATGGGCACTGGGGTCGATGACCGCGCTGGGGTGGATGGCTGGGCCGGTGGTTGCAGGCCGCTGGCGCTTCCAGAGCTGCGTCACTTTGGCAAAGTACAAATACGGCGTGTCGGCCACGATGCAGGCACCACGCACCAAAGCCATCGCGGCCTGAGCCGGGCCCACGATCACGCAAGCCGCTTGGGACTGGGCCAGTTGTTGTTGGTATTTAGGATTGCTTAAAAAGGCTAACTGCGCAGCGTTAGCCGATTCAAGCGGGGCAATTCCCTCGATCAAGAGGTTTGCATCCCCGTGCAACACGCCCCCAAGGGCTTCCACTATCGCGCCTAGACGCAGCGCCATGCTGGAGCCCTTTCGCTTGGAGTTACTTACTAGGAACCGCGTTCAAGGCCTTGATGACCTTGTCGGTAATGTCGTACTTAGGGTTGATGTACACGGCCTCTTGCAGCACGGCATCGTACTTTTCAGTTTCAGCCACTTGCTTGATCACCTTGTTGGCTTTTTCGAGCACTTGCTGCAATTCTTCGTTTTTGCGGGAGTTCAGGTCTTCCTGGAATTCACGGCGCTTGCGCTGGAAGTCGCGGTCTTGGTCCACCAGCAGCTTCTGGCGCGAGGTGCGCTGGCTTTCGGCCAGTGTGGCGGCTTCGCGTTCAAACTTGTCGGAGGCAGTTTTCAGCACCGTACCAGCATCGCTGAGTTCTTTTTCGCGCTTGGCGAATTCCTGCTCCAGCTTGGCCTGGGCCGTCTTGGCTGCGGCCGACTCACGGAAGATACGGTCGGTGTTGACGAAGCCGACGCGGAACTCGTCGGCTTGTGCGTGGGCAGACAGCAGCATCGTGCTGAACAAGATGCCAGATCCGCATTGGCGTAGAAAGTTCTTCATTAGAAAGACGTACCTATTTGGAATTGCAAGGACTGGATTCTATCGCCAGCAAACTTGCGAATTGGCTTGGCATAGGCCAAACGCAGAGGGCCGACCGGAGAAATCCAGCTCAAGCCAACACCCGCCGAAGCGCGCATCTCGCCAAAGCGAATTTTGTCGTTTTCGCCGTAGACATTACCCACGTCGCCAAAGGCAAACAAGCGCAGGGTGCGGTCATTGCCCGCACCCGGAAACGGCGACTGGATTTCGGTATTCAGGGTGAACTTCTTGGGGCCGCCAATCACCGATCCGGTCACATCGCGCGGGCCCAGGGTGCCCTGCTCAAAACCACGCACCGAGCCCAAACCGCCGCCGTAGAAGTTCTTGAACACCGGGAACACCCGGTTGCCCAAGCCTTTGCCAAAGCCCACTTCGCCATTGAATGCCAGCGTGAATTGCTTGGTCAACGGCACATACTGCTGGTACTGGTAGTTGGTACGCACATAGCGCGCATCACCAAACAGACCCGCTTCGGTGTTGAGCCGCTGGTACACGCCAGAACTGGGGGCCAGGGTGCTATCGCGGTCATCCCGGGACCAGCCGATGGTCAATGGAATAGCCATGCTGGTGTAGCCGAATTTTTCGGCATAGGCCAAGTAGGCCGCCGGGATATTGGTTCCCGGCTTGATGGTTGTGCGCTCCAGGCTACTGCCAAAATACACCGTATCCAGCTCGCTAAATGGCACGCCAAACCGCACACCGGCACCCTGGGTCACCAATTGGTAGTTACCGCCTTGGTCGTTGTAGGGTTTGGTCGCGCGATGGAAGACATCAAACGCGCGGGAAATGCCGCCCTCGGTGAAATAGGGGTCTACCGTGCTGACCACCACCACCTGGTTGTACTTGCTGGTATTGACCTCTAGGCCCAGGTAATTGCCCGAACCAAAAGCATTTTCTTGCTTGATGCTGAACGACAGCGAGAGCTTGTCGGCGCTGGAAAAACCGGCCCCCAGCTGGATGCTGCCACTGGATTTTTCTTCTACATTGACCTGCACATCCACCTGGTCCGGTGAACCCGACACATCTTGTGTCTCCACCCCGACTTCTTTAAAGTAGCCCAGTCGGTCCACCCGGTCCCTTGAGAGTTTGATCTTGTCGCCATCGTACCAAGACGATTCAAACTGGCGGAATTCCCGGCGGATCACTTCGTCACGGGTGCGGCTGTTGCCTGCCACACTGACCTTGCGCACATACGCTCGGCGCGAAGGCTCGGACTGCATCACCAGCACAACCCGGTTGGTGGTGCGATCGATCTCTGGCTTGGCTTCCACTTGGGCAAATGCAAAACCGAAGCTGCCGAAGTTGTCTTTGAAGGCTTTGGTGGTTTTGGCCACCAGATCCGCGTTGTAGGCCTCGCCGGGTTGGATGCTGACCAAGGACTTGAACTCGTCGTCTTTGCCCAGGTAGTTGCCGTCCAGTCGCACCGCTGAGACCACGAAGCGTTCACCTTCGGTCACATTGATGGTGATCGACATGCTGTCTTTTGCCGGGGAGATGGCCACCTGGGTGGAGTCCACCTTGAATTCGAGGTAGCCGCGCGACAGGTAATAAGAACGCAGGGTTTCGATGTCGGCATTCAGCTTGGCGCGGGTGTAGCGGTCGGACTTGGTGTACCAGCTGAGCCAGCCGCCGGTGTCCAGCTCGAACTGGTTGCGCAACGTGGATTCGCTGAAGGCCTTGGCCCCCACGATGTGGATGTCGGCAATCTTGGCGGGTTCGCCTTCGGTGATGGTGAAGGTCAGGTTGACGCGGTTGCGCTCCACCGGGGTGACGGTGGTCACCACTTCGGCGGCGTACAGGCTCTTGTTGATGTACTGGCGTTTGAGTTCTTGCTCAGCGCGGTCGGCCAGGGCTTTGTCAAACGGGCGGCCATCGGTCAGGCCCACGTCACGCATGGATTTTTTCAGTGCATCCTTGTCGAATTCTTTGGAGCCCGCAAACTCCACATCGGCAATCGTGGGGCGCTCTTCGACCACCACCACCAGCACGTCGCCGCTGACCTCTAGGCGCACGTCCTTGAACAGACCCAGCGCGAACAGCGTGCGGATGGCCGCCGAGCCCTGGTCGTCGTTGTAGGTATCGCCCACACGGAACGGCAGGGACGCAAAGATGGTGCCCGGCTCGACGCGCTGCAAACCTTCGATACGGATGTCGCGCACGGCAAAAGGGGTTACGGCCCAAGCGGTATTGGCAACCAATACCAGCGCTACAGCAGCCGACAAGGTCCGCAGGCGAAAGCGATTCAAATGATTTTTCATGGAATGTATAGGTACTGAAATGGGCTAATCGTTGAACGATCAGCCAAAGAGACGGGTGACATCGTTAAACAGGGCAATGGACATCATGAGCAACAGCACGGCACCACCGCCGCGCTGTAAGCGTTCCATCCAAGCGTCCGATACGGGCTTGCCTGTCACGGCCTCCCAAAGATAATACAGCAGGTGTCCGCCGTCCAAAATCGGCACCGGCAGCAGGTTCAAGATGCCAAGGCTAACGCTAATCAGGGCCAAAAATACCAAGTACTGGGTAAAGCCCAGGCTGGCCGACTTGCCGGCATATTCGGCCACCGACAAGGGGCCACTCAAATTCTTGATGGAAGCCTCACCCACCAGCATGCGGCCCATCATGCGCAAGGTCAGGCCCGACACCTCCCAGGTGCGCGCTACGCCCTGCCACAGGCCGTCGAACACGCCGTAGCGGATGGTCAACATTTCCGGCGGCGCTCCCACGTAGGCACCAATACGGCCAACCGACTGCAGGCCGTCAGGTTTGACGTCGGGGGTGACAGTCACCGCCAGCCGCTGGCCCGCCCGGTCGATCTGCCAGACCTGCGCCAGCGCCCGCCCACCCGACAAAGAACTGCGGATGGTGTCGCGCAACTGCTGACCGTCCACTACGGGCATATTGCCCACCCGCAGCACCAGGTCGCCGCTGCGCAGGCCCGCACGTGCGCCTGCACCGTCGGCCACCAACTCGCCCAGCACCGGGCGGGTCCAGGGGCCGAGCACGCCAATGGTGCGAAATAACTGGGCATCGGCTTCCTGGACATCCAGCGAAGCCAGCGCCATGACCACTTCACGCCGGGCTCCGTGGGCCGAGGGGGCTAACTCCAGGCGCACATCGCGGTTGTCCAGTGCGCCCCGGGTCAGCAACCAGCGCAGCCCATCGAACGAGGCCACCTCTTCCAACACCTCGCCGTCCCAAGCGGCACGGGTGACGGTCTCGCCACCCTGGATACCGGCTTTTTCAGCCACAGAACCGATGGTGGGGCTGGCCAGAATGGCCTTGGGCTCCTCCACCCCATTCCAGTTGACGATGGCGTAGAGCAGCACCGCCAGCAGCAGATTCGCCGCCGGGCCCGCCGCCACGATGGCTGCACGTTTGGACAAAGACTGTGTATTGAAGGCCAGATGCCGCTCTTCAGCCGCCACCGGAGCTTCGCGCTCGTCCAGCATCTTCACAAAGCCACCGAGCGGAAACGCGCTGATGACAAATTCGGTTGGCGAACCTTTCGGCTGCCAGCGCAGCACGGTCTGGCCAAAGCCGATGGAGAACTTCAGCACTTTGACGCCGCAGGCCACGGCGACCCGGTAATGGCCGTACTCGTGCACTGCAATCAGCAAAGCTAGGGCAACGATGAAAGCGACGATGGTCAGCATGGCTGTCCTTGGTTCAAAGGGTCAGACGGGACACAGCCTGCTGCGCCACGGCGCGGGATTCGCTGTCCAACGCCAGCAAATCTTCCAGCGTCTGCGGCTTGGAGGGGCTCACCGCCGCCAAAGTTGCAAGATTAATCGCGTGGATCTGGTCAAAGCGGATGCGCCGGTCTAA
Organism: Rhodoferax sp. LB1P47; assembly: GCF_056521445.1. Taxonomy (NCBI): domain Bacteria; kingdom Pseudomonadati; phylum Pseudomonadota; class Betaproteobacteria; order Burkholderiales; family Comamonadaceae; genus Rhodoferax; species Rhodoferax sp. LB1P47. Next base: position 82,099 of record NZ_JBWMAU010000002.1, read on the forward strand.
AAACGCCGCCACAGCCACTTCGTTGGCCGCATTCAGTACGGCGCAGGTGCCCGAGGGCGCGCGCAGGCTTTCCCAAGCCAGTGCCAGACAGGGGAAGCGCTCGAAATCTGGCACCTCGAAGGTCATGGCCGCCATTTTGGAAAAGTCCAGCCGGGCCGTGCCGCTTTCGATCCGCTCGGGCCACGACAGGCCGTAGGCAATCGGCACCCGCATATCGGGCGTGCCCAGTTGGGCCATCACCGAGGCATCGTGGAACTGCACCATCGAATGGATGATTTGCTGCGGATGGATCACCACCTCGATCTGCTCGGGTGTTACGCCAAACAGATACTTGGCCTCGATCACCTCCAGCGCCTTGTTCATCATGGTGGCCGAATCCACTGAAATCTTGCGGCCCATCGCGAAGTTGGGGTGCGCGCAGGCCTGCTCGGGAGTCACATCGCGCAGGGTTGCGGGATCGCGGGTGCGAAACGGGCCGCCGGACGAGGTCAGCATGATTTTCTCGATACGCCGGGGCCAGACGGCCGGGTCTTCGGGCAGCGACTGGAACACCGCCGAATGCTCGCTGTCGATCGGCAGCAGCAAGGCACCGCCCTGCTTGACTGCCGCCAAAAACACCTCGCCGCCGACCACCAGCGCTTCTTTGTTGGCCAGCAGCAAGCGCTTACCGGCACGGGCTGCGGCCATGCAGGGAGCCAGACCCGCCGCACCAACGATGGCCGCCATGACCACATCCACCTCGGCGTGAGATGCTACCATTTCTATAGCTACTTGCGCAGATAGCACCTGCGTTGGAATGCTATTTTGCTTAATTTTTTCAGCCAACAGCGCGGCATGCGGCGTACTGGCCATCACCGCGAAGCGGGGCTGGAACTGCGCGCACTGCTGCAACATCAGGTCCACCTGGGTGGCGGCGGTCAGCGCGAACACGGCAAAACGGTCTGGGTGGCGGGACACCACGTCCAAGGTACTGGTGCCCACCGAGCCGGTGGAACCCAAAATCGTCAACTGCTGCATGCGTATACCTTAACTGACCAGCGACACCAACATCATCGCCAGCGGCAACGTGGGCAAAAGAGCATCCACCCGGTCCAGCACACCGCCGTGGCCGGGCAACAGGCCGCTGCTGTCCTTGACCCCGGCGCTGCGCTTGACCAGCGACTCCACCAAATCCCCCACCACACTCATGGCCGCCATGAACAGTGCGGCCAGCACCAGCAGAACGCCGCTTTGCTGCGCCAGCCGGGTGTAGAGGCTGGCCACCGGGGAAGCCCAAGCGTGATCGGCCCAGACCCAGACACCGGCCAGCACCAGCACGCCCAGCATGCCGCCAAACACACCTTCCCAGCTTTTACCGGGGCTGATGGCGGGGGCCAGTTTATTTTTGAAAAATTGCGTGCCGAACGCCCGACCCGCAAAGTAGGCACCGATGTCAGCCACCCAGACCAGCAACAGCACCGACAGCAAAAAATTGCTGCCGATGACCCGTGCCTGGCAAATCGCCAGCCACGCCAGCCACAGGGCAGCAAAACCGACGATGCAACGCACCAGCTTGTCGATGGCGGACCAGCCGTCCACCCCATTGCGCAGCAGCCAGCCACCGCCCAGCACCCAGGCGGCACCGGCGAAGGTCCACAGCATCGGCGTGTGCGCAGTGAGCAGCCCCATGATCCACGCCAGCAGGCAGGCAAATACCATCGCCAGCGCCAGCGCCACCGACTTGGGCTGCGACATGCCGTTCATGCGGCCCCATTCCCAGGTGGCAGCAGCAATCGCAATGATGGCCAGCAGGCACAGGGGTTCGGGAGCGGGATAGAACAACGCAGGCAGAAGAAAGGCCAGCAAAACCAGGGCCGTGATAACGCGTTGCAGCAGCATGGGGATGACTCAGGTAGTGGGATCGGCAGCCAAGGGTGCTACCTGCGCCGAGGTTTTGCCAAATCGGCGTTCGCGGCCGTTGTAGACGGCAATCGCTTCGTCTAGCGCGGCCTCGTCAAATTCGGGCCACAGCTTGTCGCTGAACACCAGCTCGGAATAGGCGGTTTGCCAAAGCAAAAAGTTACTAATGCGGAACTCGCCACCCGTGCGGATCAGCAGGTCCGGGTCGGGCGAATGGGCCAAGGCCATAGCGCGGTCCAGGCTTTTTTCGGTGATCGGCTCACCCGCAGCCGCCAATTTTTGCGCCGCCTGGGCAATGTCCCAGCGGCCACCGTAGTTAAAGCAGATATTGAGCACCAGCTTGCGGTTGCCCGAGGTTTCTTTCTCCGCCTCCAGCAGACCGTTGCGCACCTTATCGGACAGGGCCGAAAGGTTGCCCACAAAGTGCAGTTGCGCACCATTGGCCTTGAGTTTGACGACCTCTTTGGCCAGCACACTGACCATCAGCGACATCAAACCAGAGACTTCTTCAGCCGGACGGTCCCAGTTCTCAGACGAAAACGCAAACACGGTCAAAGTGCCCACGCCCCGGTCCAAGCAAGCCTGCACGCAGCGGCGTAGGGCATCCACACCCTGGTGGTGCCCGGCTAAGCGGGGCATGAAGCGCCGGTTAGCCCACCGGCCATTGCCGTCCATGACGATGGCAATGTGGTTGGGAACGGGGATAGCCATTGGCGCAGCCAGGACTAGACCGCCATGATGTCGGCTTCTTTGGCGACTACGAGCTGATCGACTTCGATGATGTAGCGGTCGGTCAACTTTTGCACATCGGTTTCGGCGCGCTTTTGGTCGTCTTCAGAAGCCAGCTTGTCCTTCACCAGTTTTTTGATGGCTTCGTTGGCATCGCGGCGCACGTTGCGCACGATGATTTTGGCGTTTTCGCCTTCGGTACGGGCCAGCTTGGTGAGCTCTTTGCGGCGCTCTTCGCTCATGGCGGGCATGGGTACGCGAATCAGGTCACCCATGGACGCAGGGTTCAGACCCAAATGGCTATCGCGGATGGCTTTCTCCACCTTGGCGGCCATGTTCTTTTCCCAAGTTTGCACGCCGATGGTGCGCGAGTCGATCAGCGACACATTGGCGACCTGGCTGATCGGCACCATGGAGCCGTAGTAATCCACGTGCACAGTGTCCAGCAGGCCGGGGTTGGCGCGGCCCGTGCGGATCTTCGACAGGTTGTTTTTAAACGCCACGATGGCTTGGTCCATCTTGGCTTGTAAATTGGTTTTAACGTCGGCAATAGTCATTTGTGTACTCCTCAGTAATCCGTATCAGGCGTGGACCAACGTACCTTCGTCTTCGCCCATCACCACGCGCTTGAGTGCGCCGTGCTTGAAGATCGAGAACACCTTGATCGGCAGCTTCTGGTCACGGCACAGCGCAAACGCGGTAGCGTCCATGATGCCCAGATTCTGCGACATGGCCACATCGAACGTCAGCGTGGTGTAGCGGGTTGCGCTGGGGTCTTTCTTGGGGTCGGCGGTGTAGACACCATCGACCTTGGTGGCCTTGAGCACGATCTCGGCACCAATTTCGGCACCGCGCAGGGCGGCCGCCGTGTCGGTGGTAAAAAACGGGTTGCCGGTACCGGCGGCAAACACCACCACCTTGCCCTCTTCGAGGTACTGCAAGGCCTTGGGGCGTACATAGGGTTCGACCACTTGGTCGATGGCGATGGCCGACATGACGCGGGCGGTCAAACCGGCCTTGTTCATGGCATCGGCAAGCGCCAGCGCATTCATCACCGTCGCCAGCATGCCCATGTAGTCGGCGGTGGCGCGGTCCATACCGACCGAGCCGCCCGCGACACCGCGAAAAATGTTGCCGCCACCGATCACCACTGCCACCTGCACCCCTAAACGGGTGATCTCGGCAACCTCTTCGACCATGCGCACGATGGTGTCACGGTTGATGCCAAATTGGTCGTCACCCATCAGCGCCTCCCCCGACAGCTTGAGCAAAATACGCTTGTAGGCTGGTTGGGCTTGGGTCATGGGGTGTCCTTGAAATGGTGGATGGAAGTCGGTAATGGTAGGGGCAAAACAGGTCAGTACAGAGTCAGAAACCTTACGCTGCGGCCTTGGCAGCAGCGATCTGGGCAGCCACTTCGCCAGCGAAGTCGTCTACCTTCTTCTCAATGCCTTCGCCCACCACAAACATGGTGAATGCCTTCACGGTGGTGCCGCTGGCTTTGAGCATTTGCTCAACCGTTTGCTTGTCGTTCTTGACGAAAGACTGGTTGAACAAGGAGACTTCCTTCAGGTACTTCTGCACGCCGCCTTCGATGCGCTTGGCAACGATTTCGTCGGACTGCACGGGCTTGCCAGCAGCGACGGCCACGGAGGCATCTTCAGCGGCTTTCGCAGCTGCCACCGAACGCTCTTTGGCGATCAGCTCGGCAGGCACGTCGGCGCTGGTCAGAGCCACGGGCTTCATGGCAGCAATGTGCATGGCCGTGTCTTTGGCAGCCACGTCGTCGCCTTCAAACTCGACCACCACGCCAATGCGTGTGCCGTGCAGGTAACCGGCCAGCTTGGAGCCAGAGAACTGTTTGAAACGACGGAACGTCATGTTCTCACCGATCTTGCCGATCAGGCCCTTGCGCACGTCTTCCAGGGTGGGGCCGAAACCGTCCTGGGCGTAAGTCAGTGCGCCCAAGGCTGCCACATCAGCAGGGCTGTTCTTGGCGATCAGTTCAACCGCGCCCTGGGCCAGTGCCAAGAAGCTGTCGTTCTTGGTCACGAAGTCGGTTTCGCAGTTGACTTCCAGCAAAGCGCCAACGCCTTCGCCAAAGTAGCTGGTGACCACGCCTTCGGCGGTGATGCGCGAAGCGGCCTTGCCCGCCTTGCTACCCAGCTTGACGCGCAGCAGCTCTTCGGCCTTGGCCATGTCGCCTTCGGCTTCGGTCAATGCCTTCTTGCATTCCATCATGGGGGCGTCGGTTTTGCCACGCAGTTCAGCGACCATGCTTGCGGTAATTGCAGCCATATATTTCTCCGTCTTCAATAATCAAAAATTGGTAAAAAAAAGGGGCCTCACAGCCCCTCTTTGATCGCAGCGGTGCGCCGCGCCATGGGGAACGCTTAGGCTGCAGCAGCCTCGTTCACTTCCACGAATTCGTCGGCGCTTTCAGCAGCAGCCACGGCCTTGACCACATCGTTGCCAGCACTGTTGCGGCCTTCGATGATCGCGTCGGCGATGCCACGGGCGTACAGAGCGACAGCCTTGGAGGAGTCGTCGTTGCCAGGGATCACGTAGTCGATGCCTTCTGGGGAGTGGTTGGTATCCACCACGCCGATCAGTGGGATGCCCAGTTTGCGGGCTTCGAGGACAGCAATCTTGTGGAAGCCCACGTCGATCACGAAGATCGCGTCAGGCAAAGTGGCCATATCCTGGATGCCACCGATGTCTTTTTCCAGCTTGAGCATTTCGCGAGCGAACATCAGCTGTTCTTTCTTGCTCATCGCGTCCAGACCAGCTTCTTGCTGGATCTTCATGTCCTTCAAGCGCTTGATCGAGGTCTTGACGGTCTTGAAGTTGGTCAGCATACCGCCGAGCCAGCGCTGGTCCACGAAAGGCACGCCAGCACGGGCGGCCTCACCGGCAACGATTTCGCGGGCTTGGCGCTTGGTGCCAACCATCAAAATGGTGCCACGGTTAGCGGTCAGCTGCTTGGCAAACTTGGCCGCTTCCTGGAACATCGGCAGCGATTTTTCCAGGTTGATGATGTGAATCTTGTTACGGTGACCGAAGATGAACGGGGCCATCTTGGGGTTCCAGAAACGGGTTTGGTGGCCAAAATGGACACCAGCTTCGAGCATTTCGCGCATGTTGACGGACATGGAATTTTCCTTAAGGTTGCGTCTAAAATTCAGTCCGATTTGCCACTGTTTCGTATACAAAATACGACAGGGCAACACCTTGAATGGACTGGTTTGCGATTTGTTTTAACCAACCAATCAAATTATTTGACCGACTAGCAAAACCCAAGGAGTCTAGCACACTCCCCCTTCACCATGCGCCCAGACCTCACCTCCACCCTCCAGTTCTGTCAAGCCGCGCAGACCACCCCGGCAGCGCAGATGGCCCAGTCCATTGCCATCGCCCAGCTGCCGTCCTGCCGCCATGCGTGGTTGAACACCCGCTTCGATGCCGCGCAGACCTCGGCGGAACACGCAGGCATCGCCAGCAGCCCCCTGGGCGGGTTGGCGGTGTCGGTCAAAGACCTGTTTGATGTGGCGGGTGAAGTCAGCACGGCGGGCTCCACCGTCATGGCCGACCACGTTCCCGCACCCAACGACAGTGTGGCGGTGGCCCGGCTGCGGGCCGCCGGTGGCATTCTGCTGGGGCGCACCAATATGACCGAGTTCGCCTTTTCGGGCGTGGGCGTGAATCCGCATTTCGGCACCCCTGCCGCCTGGGACGGGCGCTACGACCAGGCCGCCGGAGCCCGCAGTTATGGTGCCGTGGCCCGCGTGCCGGGCGGCTCATCATCGGGTGCGGCGGTATCGGTGGCCACCGGCGCGGCCTTCATCGGGCTGGGTTCGGACACCGGCGGCTCGATCCGCATCCCGGCGGCGCTGAACGGCATTGTCGGCTTCAAAAGCACCACCCGCCTGGTGCCCACTGCCGGTGCAGTACCGCTGTCGCACACGCTGGACACCGTCTGCGCCCTGACCCGCAGCGTGCGCGATGCCGTGCTGGCGCATGAAATTCTGGCCCAGCGCCGCGTGGTGCGCAGCGCCGCACCGCTGTCGGGCTACCGGCTGGCCGTGGCGCAAAGCGGCTTTCTGGACAACCTGGACCACACCGTTAGCTACGCCTTCGAGCGCGCCCTGCAGCGCCTGCGCGATGCCGGGGCCACGCTGGTGGAGATTGCGCTGGAACCCGTGCGCGAACTGCATGCCATCCAGGCCACCGGTGGTTTTTCAGCCGTGGAAGCCTATCTCTGGCACCGCCCGCTGCTGTCACGCGGCCCCCACATCCGCGCCGCCTACGACCCGCGCGTGCTGGCCCGCATCGAGCGCGGGGCCCAAATGCGGGCCTTTGAGTACTTTGAACTGGTCGAGGCCCGCCGCGTCTGGATCGCCAAAATGGAGGCCGCGCTGCAAGGTTTTGATGCCGTGCTGTCGCCCACCGTTCCGGTCGTGGCCCCGCCCATCGCCAATGTCGGCCCCGGCGTGGAGCGCGACGATGCCTTCTTCCACACCAACGGCCTGCTACTGCGCAACCCCAGCGTGGTCAATATGCTGGACGGCTGCGCCCTCTCCCTGCCCTGCCACACCGCCGACGAACTGCCCGTCGGCCTGATGCTGTGGCATGCCGCGATGCACGACGACACCGTATTGAACCTGGCTTTGCAAGCCGAGGCCACACTACAGTTTTAATAGCTAACAGCGCAATCAGAATATGCGCTACAGGCACTTTTTATATATATCTAAGGCTTCCATGTTGTTTGAGAAAATGCGAGCGTCTGCCGCATGAAGATCGCCGTGATTGGCGCGGGCGTCGTAGGCGTCAGCACCGCGTATGCCTTGGCCGCTGACGGCCATGTAGTAACCGTTTTCGAGCGCCGCAGCGCTGCCGCCGAAGAAGCCAGCTTTGCCAACGCAGGCGTCCTCCTGCCCCTCACTCCCGGCCATGCCATGCCGTGGGATGCACCCAGCAGCGTTTTCAAAGGCCTGTTCAGCCGCCAAGCGCCCTTGCAACTGGGCTGGAACCTCAGCAGCCGCGAACTCGCCTGGCTCTGGAAGGCCCGCCGCGCCCAAGCACCCGCCGCCTCCCTGCGCCACCAGGCCCGCCTGCAAACCCTGGCGCACTACAGCGCCGAATGCCTGCAAGCCCTGACCCACGGCCTGCACCTGGACTACGACCGCAGCGAAGGCTGCCTGCTACTGCTGCGCACCGACAAAGAAGTGGCCCAGGCCCAGCCCACGCTGCAACGGCTGCAAGACGCAGGCATTGCGGCGCTACAGATCGGTGCCGCCGCCGCCCGCCTACGTGAGCCCGCCCTGCACCCCGACACCGCCCTCGCCGCCGCCATCGCCCTGCCCGGCGATGCCGTGGGCAACTGCCGCCAGTTCACCATGCTGCTCAAGGCGCAGGCCCAGCAATGCGGCGTGCAATTTGAGTTCAATCGCACGGTAGCGCATATAACACCTGCGCCAGAAGCTACTATTTTGATAGCAAATGAAACTACACCACGCCGCTTTGACGCGGTGGTGGTGTGCGCCGGGCTGGACTCGGCAGCGCTGCTCAAGCCGCTGGGCCTGCCGATTCCTCTGGCGGCAGTGGTCGGCTACTCCCTGTCGGCCAACATCCGCGAGCCGCTGAATGCCCCGGTCAGTGCCGTGCTCGACGCGCAGCACGGCACCAGCATCGCCCGCATGGGCCAGCGCGTGCGGGTCGCCGGGGGCATGGACATCGGCAGCCGGGCCGATGCCAAAGACCCCGCCGCCATCGCCCGCCTGTACAAAGTGCTGTACGACTGGTTCCCCGGCGCGGCCCAGCTCGCCAGCAACGTGCAAATCTGGAAAGGGGCCCGCCCCACCCTGCCCGACGGTTGCCCGCTGATCGGCCCCAGCGGCCTGCCCGGCGTGTGGCTGAATCTGGGCCACGGTGCGCACGGCTGGGCCCTGGCCAGCGGCAGCGCCCGCGCCACTGCCGACCTGGTAGCAGGCCGCGTCCCCGAAGTAGATTTAACCGGCCTGGGGCTGGATCGCCGCTGACCGCCGCACAATCGGGAAATGCAACGCATCACGCCCGACCGCCCGTACCCCTTGTTCAACACCGCCGCCACGCGACGCATCGAACAAGCGGCCATGGCAAATTTGCCGCCCCACACCCTGGTCCAACGTGCCGGGCTGGCCGTAGCCCGGCTGGCCCTGGCGCTGGCCCCACATGCCCGCACCGTCTGGATCGCCTGCGGCCCCGGTAACAACGGCGGCGACGGGCTAGAGGCCGCGCTGCAACTGCATCTGCGCGGCAAAACCGTGGTGGTGACCTGGCTGGGCACGGAAGCCAGAGCTCCCGCCGACAGCCTGGCCGCCCTGGCCCGCGCCCGTGCTGCTGGTGTGCCCTTTGCCGATGCGCCGCCCACCGCCCTGACCGCCCAAGACCTGTGCATCGACGCGCTATTGGGCATCGGCAGCAACCGCGCTCCGGCGGGCAGCATGGCCGCGTGGATCAGCGCCATGAACGCCAGCCCGGCACCCACGCTGGCCATCGACCTGCCCACCGGCCTGCAAGCCGATACCGGTAGTTTTGCTATTAATTCCGCAGCTACTAGTGCAAATAGCATAAGCGCTAGCGGCATAATTCATGCTAAAAATACGCTCTGCCTGCTGGGCCTGAAACCCGGCCTGTTCACCGGCCGGGGCCGCGACACCGCAGGCCAAGTCTGGCTGGACGATTTAGACACCTCCCCCGACCATGCCGCTACCGCCCAACGGGTCGGCGCACCGCCGCCCACCTGCCGCACGCATGCCAGCCACAAGGGCAGCTACGGTGACGTGGCCATCCTCGGCGGCGCGCCGGGCATGGCCGGAGCCGCCCTGCTGGCCGCCAGCGCCGCCCTGCACACAGGGGCCGGGCGCGTCTTCGTCGGCCTGCTGGACGGCGGCAGCCTGGGCGTACACCCACAGCAGCCCGAGCTGATGTTCCGCACGCCAGGGGCTCTGCCGCTGCACGCGCTGGCCGTGGTCTGCGGATGTGGCGGCGGCGAGGCGGTGCGTGCCCTGCTGCCCAAAGTGCTGGCCGAGGCCGCCCGGCTGGTGCTGGATGCCGACGCGCTCAACGCCATCGCGGCCGACACGGCCCTGCAAACCCAACTCCGCGCCCGTGCCGCCCAGGGCCTGCCCACGGTGCTCACGCCCCATCCGCTGGAAGCCGCCCGCCTGCTGGGTTGCAGCACCACCCAGATCCAGGCCGACCGGCTCAGCGCCGCCCAACAACTGGCCGATCGATTCGCGTGCGTGGTGGTATTAAAAGGATCAGGCACCGTCATCGCCGCGCCCAGCCAGATCCCCAGCATCAACCCGACGGGCAATGGACGGCTGGCCACCGCAGGAACCGGGGATGTATTGGCCGGGATGGTCGGTGCCCGGCTGGCGATGGGCCAGTACGCCGTGGCCGCCGCCTGCGAAGCGGTGTATGCGCACGGGCTAGCGGCGGACCACTGGCCTGCGGGCGTGCCGCTGACGGCCAGCGCGCTGGCCAGAACCTAGCCGCGTCCGACGAAGGGCATCTTGGTGGCCATCACCGTGTGGAACAACACGTTGGCCTCCAGCGGCAGGCTGTCCATGTACAGCACCGATTTGCCGACGATGGCTACATCCATCACCGGCTCCACCACCATCTCGCCATTCGGCTGCAAAACGCCGGTGCGCATGCGCTGGGTCATGTCGGTGGCGGCGTTGCCGATGTCGATCTGGCCCACGGCGATGTTGTATTTGCGGCCATCCAGTGCGGCGGCCTTGGTCATGCCGCGCACGCCGTGCTTGGTGGCGGTGTAAGCGATGGAATTCGGGCGCGGCGTACTGCTGGAGATGGAGCCGTTATTGATGATGCGGCCACCCTGCGGGCTTTGCGCCTGCATCACCCGAAACGCCTGCTGGATACACAAGAACATGCCGGTGAAATTTACGTTCACAACGCCCTGCCACTGGGCCAGCGTCAAATCCTCCAGCAGCACGGCGGGCGTGCCGGTACCCGCGTTGTTGAACAGCAGATCGACCCGGCCAAACGCAGCCACGGCCGCCGCGAACAGGGCCTGCACGGCGGCGGGATCGGTCACATCGGTGGGCACGGCCAGCGCACGCTCTGCGGCAGCGGATTCGAGTACCACCGCTTGCAAGGGTTCGGCACGACGGCCCGCCAGCACCACCCGGTAGCCATCGGCCAGCAGCGCCAGGGCCACCGCGCGGCCAATACCGCTGCCTGCGCCGGTGACGATGGCGACTTTTGAAACGCTGTGCATGGCGGTGGTCCTTTAGCGACGGGTGCGGGGCTTCTTTTTGGCTGCGCCATTCTTGGCGGGCGCTTTGCCTGCGGCGGGGGCCTGGATCGGCCCGCGCTCGGCATGGTCACGGTCACGCGGGGCCGCAGCGCCCGGTTTACGGCCCGAGCGCTTGGCCGGGGCAGGCTCGGGGCGGCCCGGGCCTTCGCGCTGCACGCCCTTGTCTTTCATGGCGCGGTTGACCAGCTCTTCGCCTTCACGGATCAGGCGGAAGTCGATCTTGCGGCCATCCAAATCCACGCGGCTGACCTGCACCTGCACCCGCGTGCCGATGGCGTAGCGGATGCCGGTGCGCTCACCGCGCAACTCTTGGCGGGCCTCGTCGAACTTGAAGTATTCGCCGCCCAGCTCGGTGATGTGCACCAGGCCTTCAACGTACATCGCGTCCAAAGTGACGAAGATGCCGAAGCCGGTGGCGGCGGTGACCGTGCCACCAAATTCCTCGCCCAGATGTTCGCGCATGTATTTGCACTTCAGCCAGGCTTCCACGTCGCGACTGGCCTCGTCGGCACGGCGCTCGTTGGCACTGCAATGCAGGCCTGCCGCCTGCCAAGCCAGCGTTTCGGGGCTGACTTTTTTGATTTTGATGTCGGGTTCGCCGACCTTGCCTTCCAATTTGGAGGCTGCGCCCTTGCTCAGGCGCTTGGCCAACTTGGCATGCGCCTCGCCCGGGGTGGGCAGCGCCGGCAGCTGGTATTTGCGGTGCGCCAGAATCGCCTTGATGACGCGGTGCACCAGCAGATCGGGGTAGCGCCGGATCGGGCTGGTGAAGTGGGTGTAGGCATCAAACGCCAAGCCGAAATGCCCACCATTCATCGGCGTGTAGATCGCTTGCTGCATCGAGCGCAGCAACATCGAGTGGATTTGCGGCGCGTCGGGCCGGTCTTTGGTGGCGTTGGCAATGGCCTGGAATTCGCCGGGTTTCGGATCGTCGCTGATCGACATGCCGACACCGGTGGCTTTCAGGTAGTTGCGCAGGATCTCGATCTTCTCGGGCGTGGGGCCTTCGTGCACGCGGAACAGGCCCGGGTGCTTGCCTTGGGCAATGAAGTCGGCGCTGCACACATTGGCGGCCAGCATCGCCTCCTCGATGAGCTTGTGGGCTTCGTTGCGGGTGCGGGGAATGATTTTTTCGATCCGGCCGCCTTCATCGCAAACGATTTGCGTCTCAACGGTTTCAAAATCTACCGCGCCGCGCACCTTGCGGGCCACCAGCAGGGCCTGGTAAACATCTTGCAGGTTCAGCAAGTCGGTCACGCGGTCTTTGCGGCGCGTCGCTTCGGGGCCACGGGTGTTGGCCAGAATTGCGGCCACTTCGGTGTAGGTAAAGCGCGCGTGGCTGAACATCACTGCCGGGTAGAACTGGTAGGCGTGCACATCGCCCTTGGCCGTGACCAGCATGTCGCAGACCATGCACAGGCGTTCCACATCCGGGTTCAGCGAGCACAGGCCGTTGGACAGCTTCTCAGGCAGCATGGGAATCACACGGCGTGGAAAGTACACGCTGGTGGCGCGCTCATAGGCATCTACGTCGATGGCAGAGCCGGTTTCCACATAGTTGCTCACGTCCGCAATGGCGACCAGCAAGCGCCAGCCCTTGCTACGGCCGACCTTGGCCGGTTCGCAGTAGACGGCATCGTCAAAGTCGCGGGCATCTTCACCGTCGATGGTGACCAGGGGCACATCGGTCAGATCGACACGGTTCTTTTTGTCCTGGGGGCGCACTTTGTCGGGCAAGGTGCGGGCCAAGGCAATACAGGCATCGGAGAACACATGGGGCACATCGTATTTGCGCACCGCAATTTCGATTTCCATGCCAGGGTCGTCCACCTCGCCCAGCACCTCTTTGACGCGGCCTACGGGTTGGCCAAACAGCGCGGGGGGCTCGGTCAGCTCAACCACCACCACCTGCCCAGCCTTGGCGCTGCCGATACCAGCCTTGGGGATCAAGACATCCTGGCCGTAGCGCTTGTCTTCAGGGGCGACGAGCCAGATGCCGCTTTCTTGCAACAGGCGGCCAATGATGGGCTGAGGGGGCCGCTCGACAATTTCCACAACCCGGCCTTCGGGGCGGCCTTTGCGGTCGCTGCGCACGATGTTGACCTTGACCCGGTCCTTGTGCAGCACGGCGCGCATCTCATTAGAAGGCAGGTAAATATCGGACTCGCCGTCGTCGCGCAGTACAAACCCGTGTCCATCGCGGTGACCCTGGATGGTGCCTTCAATCTCGTCCAGCAGGCCGCTGGTATGGCTGGTCGTTTTGATAAGTATTCTCTCTTTACTAATGTGCCTAGAGCGTATCAGGAGTTGGGGCAAGGAACAAAACCCGAATTAAATGCGCAAGTTGGGGCCGCAGCATTTGAAACACTATTTTTGTGATGTTATACTTTAACTCGTGGGCCCAGATGGCGAAATTGGTAGACGCACTGTGTTCAGGTCGCAGCGCTGCAAGGCGTGCTGGTTCGAGTCCAGTTCTGGGCACCACACCTTATCTTGAAAAAACCGCTGTGTAATTGGCGGTTTTTTTATGGTTAAAAATCTGCAAAATACCAATTGCAGATTGTGAGAGTTTCGTGGGCCCAGATGGCGAAATTGGTAGACGCACTGTGTTCAGGTCGCAGCGCTGCAAGGCGTGCTGGTTCGAGTCCAGTTCTGGGCACCACACCTTTCAAAGAAAAAGCCGCTAACAAGTTAGCGGCTTTTTTTTGCCCATTTTTAGCTTACCCGATTTGCATCGGGCAAGCCAGGCGCAACCTAGATCGGCAACGCTACCAGGTCATGGCCTTGCGTACCCACAATGCGGGCCTTGGTGAACTCACCCACCTTCAAGGTTTTGCTGATTTTCTCAGGCGGTAACAGGCGCACGATGCCGTCAATCTCGGGCGCATCGGCATAACTGCGGCCAATACCGCCCTTTTTACCCATGCCAGGTGCGGAATCCACCAGTACCTGCATGGTGGCACCAACGCGTTTGAGTAGCTTGGCCGCAGACACCTCTTCGGCAACGGCCATAAAACGGGCGCGGCGCTCTTCGCGCAACTCAAAGGGCAGCATGCCGGGAATGTCGTTGGCGGCGGCTCCATCCACCGGGCTGTAGGCAAAACAGCCCGCACGGTCGATCTGGGCTTCGCGCATAAAATCCAGCAAATGCGCAAACTCTTCTTCGGTTTCGCCCGGAAAACCGGCGATGAAGGTGCTGCGGATCACCAGTGACGGGCAGGCTTCGCGCCAGCGCTGGATGCGCTCCAGATTTTTCTCGCCACTGGCCGGGCGCTTCATACGCTTGAGCACATCGGGATGGCTATGCTGCAAAGGCACATCCAGATACGGCAATACGCGACCCGTGGCCATGAGAGGAATAATTTCATCCACACTGGGGTACGGATAGACATAGTGCAGACGCACCCAGGCACCATACGGCTCGGCGATATCGGCAAGCGTTTGCACCAGCTCCAGCATGCGGGTTTTGACGGGCTTGCCATCCCAGAAGCCGGTGCGGTACTTCACATCCACACCATAGGCAGACGTATCCTGGCTAATCACCAGCAGCTCTTTCACGCCGCCTTCAAACAGAGCCTTGGCATCGCTGAGCACATCGCCAATATTGCGCGACACCAGGTCGCCGCGCATGGACGGGATGATGCAGAAAGTGCAGCGGTGATTACAGCCTTCGCTGATTTTCAAATACGCATAGTGCCGAGGCGTGAGCTTGATGCCCGCCGTGCCAAAGGCATTGGGGACCAGATCCATGAACGGGTCGTGCGGCTTGGGCAAATTGGCGTGGACGGCATCCATCACCTCTTGCGTGGCATGCGGGCCGGTGACGGCCAGCACACTGGGGTGCATTTGCCGCACCAGGTTGCCGCCGGAATCACCCGCCTTAGCACCCAGGCAGCCGGTGACAATCACGCGGCCATTGATGGCCAGCGCCTCACCAATGGTGTCCAGGCTCTCCTTGACGGCATCGTCGATGAAACCGCAGGTGTTGACAATCACCAGATCGGCACCCTCAAAGGTTTTGGAGGTTTGGTAGCCTTCAGCGCTGAGCTGGGTAAGGATGAGTTCAGAGTCGGTCAGCGCCTTGGGGCAGCCCAGGCTGACGAATCCGACTTTGGGTATTTTGGTGGGGACTAATGGGGGGGATATTGCTTCGATCATCCCCATATTGTCGCCGCCCCCGAAAAATCTAGGGCTTCAACCCAAAACTACCCAGCATTTGGGCGGTTTGCTTTTGCATTTGCTCCTGCATTTGCACAAAGACATTTTTGGATTGCTCGACGTAGCTGCCCATCATGCCCTGCATGGCAGGTGACTGCAATTTCAGCATTTGCGCCCAGGCCTCGGGGGTCATACCCTTGGCTTGCTCACCCATAGTGGACTGCAAATCGACAAAAGTTTGCACATTTTTTTCAAGGTACGGACCCAGAAAGCCTTGCATGGTATTGCCGTAGAAGCGAATCATATTGGCCAGAGCTTGCTCGGTGAACATGGGGGCACCACCGGACTCCTCTTCCAAAATGATTTGCAGCAGGATGGCACGGGTCAGATCGTCGCCGGTTTTGGCATCCACCACCTGCACCGGTTCACGCTCCATGACCAGCTTTTTGACTTCGATCAAAGTGATGTACGTCGATGTATCGGTATCGTAGAGGCGGCGGTTCGGGTACTTCTTGATGACGCGCTGGGCGGTGTTCGCGCTGTTCGGAGAATGGCTGGGCACTGCTGTCTTTCGTTGTGTGGATGGCAGCTTACTGCACTGCAACATATTTTAAAAAACCACCAGGCACACCGCTTCAAGGATTACCCTGAAAACAGATAAAAAGGCCCCGCCACAAAACCAAAAGCCCTGTACATCACTGATGTACAGGGCTTGAATTTGGTAGGCGCGAATGGACTCGAACCATCGACCCCCACCATGTCAAGGTGGTGCTCTAACCAGCTGAGCTACGCGCCTAAAGTCTGCCAAATGCAGAGCGCTAGTATAGCATGGGTTTTAAGGGCACTTAGCGCCGCCGGGCCGAACGCACGCCTGCCACGTCGGACACCACGCCCAGCACCTTGCCCAGGCGGGCGGCATCGGCGACCTCCACGGTGAAGGTCATCCAGGCCGTGCCTTTGACCGACTGGGTCTGTACGCCGATGACATTCATTTTCTCCTTGGTGAAGACTTCGGAGATGTCGCGCAGCAGGCCCTGGCGGTCGGCGGCCTGCACCGAAACATCCACCGGGTAGACAGACACACCTTCTTTTTTGCCGCTGCCCCACTCCACCTCGATCACCCGCTCGCCGTTGCGCACCGACATTTCGCGGAAGTTGCTGCAATCGGCGCGGTGGATGCTGACCCCCTTGCCACGCGTGATGAAACCCAAAATGGCATCCGGCGGCGCGGGCTTGCAGCACTTGGCCAATTGCGTCATCAGCGACTCCACGCCCACCACCAGCACGCCGCCTTTGGGCGAACTCTCGGGGGTGCGGGCTTTTTTGAGCAGCAGATAGTCGTCCGGCGCCAGCACCGGCTCGGGCGGGCGCAGCAGGATCTCGATGGTGCGCAGCGAGAATTCGTCCTTGCCCACCACCTCAAACAGGTCATCGGCCGACTTGAAGCCCAGGCGGGCCGCCAGATCGTCCAGCTTGGTGGCGGTTTTGCCTTCGCGCTGTAGCAGCTTTTCCACCGCCTCGCGGCCCCGTGCCACCGTGGTGTGCAGGGCCGCAGCATTGAACCAGGCACGGGCCTTGGCCCGGGCACGGTGGCTGGCCAGGTAGCCCAGGTCCGGGTTCAGCCAGTCGCGCGACGGGCCACCTTCTTTGGCGGCGGTGATCTCCACCGTTTGGCCGTTTTGCAGCGGGGTGTTCAGCGGCACCTGCACGCCGTCTACCTTGGCACCCCGGCAGCGGTGGCCCAGGTTGGTGTGCACGCTGTAGGCAAAGTCTACGGCGGTGGACCCGGCGGGCAGCTCGACCACGGCGGCATCGGGGGTCAGCACGTAGATGCGGTCGCCCAGCAGGTCGGCGCTTTGCGGCGCGGCGCCAGACAGATCCCGCTCCCAGGCCAGCAACTGGCGCAGAACGGTGATTTTTGCGTCGTATTCGCCGCTGGCCGAGACACCAGCGTAGCCCTTGGTACCCGCCTCTTTGTAAGCCCAGTGGGCGGCCACGCCGTGCTCTGCATGGTCGTGCATGGCCTGGGTGCGAATCTGGATTTCAATCGGCAAACAGGCCACGCCGCCCACCATTTGCAGCACCACGGTATGCAGCGACTGGTAACCGTTGCCCTTGGGCTTGGCGATGTAGTCGTCAAACTCTTCGGTCATGGGCACGAAGCGGGCATGCACCCAGCCCAAAGATGCGTAGCAGTCGGGCACGCTGGGCACGATCACGCGCAGGGCTCGGATGTCGAACAGCTGGTCAAAACCCAGCGACTTACCGCGCATCTTTTTGACGATGCTGTAGATGTGTTTGGGCCGCCCCTGCACCGTGGCCGTGATGCCCTGACTGGCCAGCTCGGCCTCCAGGCTGGCGCGCAGTTGCTCCATATTGGCTTCGCGCTCGATGCGCTTTTCGTCCAGCAGGCGGGCCACTTGTTTGTAGACATCGGGCTCGGTGAAGCGAAACGCCAGGTCTTCCAGCTCCCATTTGATCTGCCAGATGCCCAGGCGATTCGCCAGCGGGGCAAACACTTGCAGCGATTCGCGGGCCAGCCGGGGCGACACCGGGGTTTTGCTGGCGGCGCAATAGCGCAGGGTTTGCAGGCGCGAGGCCAGGCGCAACATCACCACCCGCAAGTCGCGCGAGAAGGCCAGCAGCATCTTGCGTACGTTCTCGGTTTGCACGGCAGGGTCGTCTGCCAGGTGGGCCGACGACTCGGCCCCGCGCGACAGGCGCTGGACCCGCATGAGCTGCGTGGTCTCCAGTGCCAGGGCGGCGAAATTGGCCCCAAAGGCCTTGGTGATGACCTCTTGCGGTTTGTTCAGATGCTCGCAGGCGTAGACCAGGTAACTGGCGGCCTGCATGGCCTCAGAACCACCCACGGCGCGCAGGATGGCAGCCACGGCATCGGCGTGGGCCAGGGTGTTTTCGCCGGTGTCTAGCAGTTCATCGGCGATCAACGGCTCGGCAAAATTACGCGCACGGGCCAGGGCGTGGGCCTGCTCGGGCAGGGTCTGGGCGGTGGCGGCCACTACGCCGGGAATGCCAGAGAGTCGCTCTTCGTTGGCCGCTGTGGATTGCGCGGTCTGCAAACTTTTCATCCAGCAGGCTTTCTCAATTCTGTAAAAAATCGACAACCACGGCGACCTGGTCATCCGCGACGAAGGTGGGTGCATGGCCTACACCCGTAAATTCCACCAACCGGGCTTTCGGGCCGCGCTGGGTCATGGCCTGGACGGTGGCGATGGAGAGCAAATCCGACTCTGCGCCCCGCAGCAGCAAGGTCTGTGCCGTGATGGCCTCATACAGCGTCCACAGCGCCGCCTCGCCCGCAGCAGCGGATTCGGCGGTAAACGTACCAAACGCAGCGGCCAGGGCCGGGTCGTAGTGCAGGGTGAGCGCCGGCTCGCCCGCCACCAGCGGGCGCACCATGTGGCGCGACAGCTCCAGCCACTGGGTGGACGTGTGCGGGCCAAAGCTGCTGGAGATGGCCCACATCGCGTCGGCGGCTTGTTGCAGGGTATCGAAGCGACCGGTTTTGCCCAGGTAGCTGGCGATACGCTGCAAGGCGGGCAGGTCCAGGGTGGGGCCAATATCGTTGAGCACCAGGCGGCGTACCGGCACGGGCAGCGGCAGGCCGGGCGTGCCCAGCAGCGCCAGACCGATCAGGCCGCCCATGCTTGTGCCTAGCCAGTCCACCGTGTTGATGGGGGACTCGGCATGCACCTGGGCCAGCAGCGCCAGCATGTCAGCGGCGTAATGCGGGATTTGGTAGGCCTGCGGGTCTTGCAGCCAGTCGCTCTGGCCCCGGCCCACCACGTCGGGGCAGATGACGCGGGCGAAGCGGCTAAGGGCGCGGGCCAGCACGTCGAAGTCGCGGCCCTGGCGGGTCAGGCCGTGGGCACAGACCACCACATGGGGGTTGGCCGCGTCGCCCCACTGCCAATAAGCCATACGGTGGCCGACTGTGCCGTGGGTAGAGGCCGCTCCGGGACACGGGACGTAGCAAAGGCGGGGTTCGGTCATGGGTAGGCTCAAACGGAAAGATAAGGCCATCCTAATCCAAACGGAATATACGGCGGCCAGCGTGGTTAGCGGTCAAAAATATAAGCAAAAAGTGCCTCTAGCGCATATTTAATATGCGCAAGCAGCTATTATTTATATAGCACTATGCAGCGCACGAGCGAAAGCCCACAAAGCGCACGTCATCGCCCGGTAAGGCAAAACCCCGGAACTTGGGGTGCTTCATGCGGGCGCGGGTGGCAAAGGCGGCCCCGCGCAGCACTTTGGCCTGGCCAAACCAGGGTACGGAATAGAGCATCCACGGGTCGGCGCTGAAGCCCGGCCAGGGGCGGAAGGTATTGGCGGTCCACTCGTGCACCTCGCCCCAGCGGAAGCCCTGGCCTGCGGCACCGATGGCGGCGCGCTCCCATTCCACCTCGCTGGGCAAGCGCCGCCCGGCCCAGCGGCACCAGGCATCGGCCTCCCACCAACTCACATGCATGGCAGCCTGGCTGCCCGCCACGCGCAGCCGCTGGCCAAAGCGGGTTTGCAGCACCGCGCCGCTGGCCACGCCGATCTGGTCCACGTAGCGCGGACCGCGCCGTCCCTCGCCTTCGGCCAGGGCTTGCAGCCAAGCCCAGCCCTCGGGCAGCCACCAAGCGGCGTGGTCGTAGCCGCCATCCATTACAAATTCGACGAACTGGGCCCAGCTGACGGCCTGGGCGTCGATCTCAAAGGCGGGCACGGCCACCGGATGGGCCCATTTTTCGTTGTCAAACACAAAGCCGCCGGGCGGTGAGCCCAGTTGCCAGTCCATCGCGGGCAAGGCCAACGGTTGGCGCGGCTGGGCCGCGACGGTCACGGGCAGTTGCAGGGGCACGCCGTGCAGTTGGGCCAGGGTGATGAGCTGTTCGCTGCGCAGGTCTTCATGGAACAGGGCCAGGCGGTAGAAGTACAGCGCGTCATCGGTCTCGGTGGTTTTCTCCAGCAGCTCTAGCGTGCTCTCCAGTGTGTGCAGAAGAAAATCTTTGGTGGTGGCCAGATCGGGAGGGGGAATCGTGCTGCGGCGGTCCATTTGCTCGGGGTTCCACCAAACATCGGCCAGGGGTTCGATAGAAGCCAGCCGGGTGGGCTGGAACGGGCAAGACGCGCCGCGCCCACGCTGGGTGTTGCGGCCCAGCCAGGCCTCGGCCATCCAGCCGATATGGCCGGCCAGCCAGCGCGGCTGTAGGTTGCTGGCAGCGATGGCGGGGGCCGATTCAAAATGGTCGAGCAGGTGCAGGGTGTGGTTGCGCGCGTCCATCAGCGCCAGCGACAGCAGGTCGCGCCCGGCGTGGCGCATGGTGGGCGAATCCAGGTGTTGGGGTAGCACGTACGGTGCGCGGATCGGCATAGACGATTATTGACTGGCTTGTGAAGCCCGCCACCTGCAACGTGCTTATCTTGTTACGCCAGCAAACGGGCGCAGTGTTCGCGCGAGTTGACGGCGTACTCCAGCGGGCCGGGCGCCCAGTGCGCCATGTTGGGCGAGGCATTGAGGATGTTGCCCCAAGTTTCGCGCATGGTGTCAGAGTCTTGCGGCTGGTGTGCCTGTTGGTGCAGGCTGCGGATCTTGCGCATATCGGCAGCGCAGACCGGGTGCTGCTCTATGCGCTCCACCAGCATGGCCAGCCATTGCCGGGCGGGCATCCATTCGCAGACTGCCGGGTTGAACAGCCGGGCCTCCATGCCGTCGCGGCAGGCCATGAACCGGCTGACGCGCTCGGTGTTGAAGGGAATCGCGATCGGGGCGTAGCCCGGTTGGCCGTGCAAGGCCAGGGCCGCGCAGCCCCGGGTGAATGCGGCCAGGGCGACGGCCTTGCGCACGCTCAGGGGCGTATCAAACACCCGCACTTCGACCGTGCCAAATTCGGGCTTGGGGCGCACATCCCAGTAAATATCTTTCAAGGTTTTGGCCAAACCAGAATCAAATATTTCTTGGGCTATGGTTTCGAATTCGGCCCAGCTGGTCACGCGCGGCATGGGGCCGCCATATGGGTAGACCAGAGGCTCCAGGGGCCGTGCAGAGCAAAAACCGGTATCCACGCCCTGCTGAAACGGGGATGCGGCAGACAGTGCAATAAACAGGGGGCACAGGCTTTGCAGCACATTCGCGACCTGGATGGCCTCTTCCTTACCCGGTACGCCAATATGGACGTGCATGCCATAGGTGGAAAAGCGCTTGGGCAAGAAGCCGTATTGGGCTTGCAGCTCGGCGGCGCGGTCGGTTTCGGTGAACTCGCGCTCGTTCCAGAACTGCAAGATGTGGGTGCCGCCACCGCGCACGTCAGCCCCTTGCCTGCGGGCAATTTTTTTCAAGGTGCGTACGTTTTCACGGGTTTCGGCCTCCAGGGCATCGGAATCTTCGTGGATGGAACTGGTGACCTCCATCGTGGAGCGGGTGGCCTCCAGCGAGAAGCGCTCGTGCTCGGGCAGCACCTCCAGCTCGGTCCACAGCTCGGCGCTGCACGGTGACAGCTGGCCGGTGTCTTCGTCCACCAGTTGCAGTTCCAGCTCCATGCCGAATGTGAGTGCTTTTGAATGTTTGAAATCCATGCCTTGGCTCCTTGGGGTGCGATGGGGTTGAAGGGTTTCTCCAGCAGGGTGGAGAGCGGACGTTAGGCCCTGAAAACCACGGCTGGGTGCCGCAATAGGAGGCCGCGTGGCGAGCCTCTTCAGGCTTGGGCAGCGCACACAGTGCACGTAAAAATCGCCTACGGGTCCGATGAGCGTCGGTCTTACCGTACCCTAAAACAGGGGCATCGCAAACAATACCCCCACAAACCACCTATTGAACGGGGGGATTGCAGGGGATCTGTAGGCGTAACCACTAGCCCACCGGGCCTGTATTCCCCCATTCAGGCATGGGCGTGCAAAGGTATCATCGTGGGCTGCCAAACCTTCACCCTGCGGTGCGGGCATTGCGCCTGCCAACCGCGCGTTTCGCCGAACCCAACCACCTGGGACGTACGCAACACCCCGTACCCGCCCTCTGGGTCCACAAGGTGTTTTGCGAAAGTTCTGTTACCACCGGAGACACCCGTGTCAGTACTCCTCAAACTTGCACTCGGCATGGATTGGGTCAGCCATCAAATGGGCCGACTCGCCGCCTGGGCCGTGCTGGCCGCCGCCATGATCTCGGCGGGCAACGCGTTTGTACGCTACGGCCTGGACATCAGCTCCAACGGCTGGCTCGAAATCCAGTGGTACATGTTTGCCACCACGGTGATGCTGGGCGCACCGCTGGTGCTCAAGCTCAATGAACATGTGCGGGTAGATATTTTTTATGGCCGCCTCAAGGGCAACAAGCCGGTCTATGTAGACCTGTTCGGCCTGCTGGTGTTTTTGCTGCCGGTAATGGCCACCATCGCCTGGCTGAGCTGGCCGCTGTTCATCGGCATGTTCCGCTCGGGCGAAATGTCGAACAATGCCGGTGGCTTGATCCGCTGGCCAGTCATGATGCTGCTGCCACTGGGCTTTGCGCTGATGTTCCTGCAAGGCCTGGCCGAAGTCATCAAGCGCATTGCCTATTTGCAAGGCAAGTTTCAGATGGACATGCACTATGAAAAACCGGTGCAATGAATAGGTTCTCCCCCGTTTCTTGCTCACTTCCCCGGACTCGGCTTGCAAAGCCGAGAACGCATGTCGCCGCATACCCCCCAGGGGGGCAACACCAGTGGCCCGGCAAAGCCGGTTCCACGGTGTTCACCGACTGAATTGAGCGCCAATCGCACCGATTACTGGATAAAAAAATGCTGATGGAAAATTTTGCGCCGATGATGTTCGGCGGGCTGGTGCTGATCATGCTGATCGGCTTTCCGGTGGCCTTCTCGCTGTCGGCGCTGGGCATGGCTTCGGGCCTGTTTGCGATCCATATGGGCTGGTTTCCGGCGGTGTTCATGGAGAACCTGCCGATCAACATCTTCGGCATTTTGTCGAACGATTTGCTGCTGGCGATTCCGTTCTTCACCTTCATGGGCGCGATTCTGGAGAAATGCGGCCTGGCCGAAGACATGCTGGATTCGATGGGCCAGCTGTTCGGCACCGTCAAGGGCGGCCTGGGCTACTCGGTGATCATCGTCGGCTTCATCCTGGGCGCGATCACCGGCACGGTGGCCGGCCAGGTGATTGCGATGGCGATGATTTCGCTGCCGGTGATGATCCGCTACGGCTACAACATGCGCTACGCCACCGGCGTGCTGGCGGCCTCGGGCACCATCACCCAGCTGGTGCCGCCGTCGCTGGTGCTGATCGTCATGGCCGACCAACTGGGCCGTTCGGTGGGCGATATGTACCGGGGGGCCTGGGGTCCGTCAATCCTGCAAGTGCTGATCTTTGCCGGCTACACCTTCTTGCTGGGGGTGTTCAAGCCGCACCATGTGCCCGGCATTCCCAAAACCGCCCGCACCCTCACCGGTGCCAAGTTGTGGGCAAAGTGCCTGCGCGGCATCATTCCGTCGGCCATTCTGATTTTTGCCGTACTGGGCTCGATGGGCGGCCTGCCGGGCATCGACACCGCCATTGCCACGCCGACCGAGGCCGGGGCGATGGGCGTGGTGGGTGCGCTGATTTTGGCGGCCATCCACAGGCGGCTGACGCGGATCCTGATTTGGGATGCGATGGTGGGCACCATGCGGCTCACCGCCATGGTGGTGTTCATTTTGATCGGAGCGCGGGTGTTCTCGATGGTGTTCCAGGGCGTGGACGGTGCCAAGTGGGTCGAGCACCTGCTCACCGGCCTGCCGGGCGGCCAGGTCGGCTTTCTGATCGTGGTCAACCTGTTCATCTTCTTCCTGGCCTTCTTCCTCGACTTCTTTGAGATCGCCTTCATCATCTTGCCCATGCTGGGGCCGGTGGCGGCCTCGCTGGGCATTGACCTGGTGTGGTTTGGCGTGCTGCTGTGCGTGAACATGCAGACCAGCTTCATGCATCCGCCGTTCGGCTTTGCGCTGTTCTACCTGCGCGGCATTGCCGACACGTTGTTCAAGGAAAAGCGGATCGAGAAACCTATTCTGTCCAGCGACATCTACATGGGTGCGATTCCGTGGGTAGTGATGCAGGTGATTCTGGTGGCCATCGTGATCTTTGTGCCGCAAACTGTCACCATGTTCTTGCCCAAAGAGGTGAAGGTAGATACCTCCACCATCCAGATCGAGGTGCCTGACAACGACATGCAGCCGGCAGACGAGAGCAACGGCGAAAACCCGTTTGGCGATGCGCCTGCCGATGCCCCGGCGGACGCACCCGCGCCCGCAGCCGCGAAGCCCTGAGCGTGGGCCCCGCTCCTTTCCGCTTTGTACCGGGCAATGGCAGCCCGGTGGAAGCCGCCGCCTTCTCCCCGCTCTTCAAGCTGCTGGCCACGGCCATCGTCGGCGGGTGTGCCGTCTGGCTGGCAGAGTTGCTGACCAGCGGCATGCTGGCTACCACCCGCAGCACCGGCGTGGTGTGGTTTGCCGCCGGGCTGGCGATGATGGCCTGGACCTGGTGGCACATCCTGCGCAGTCGCACCCGCGTCAGCGCCGAGGGCCTGCACCAGGGCTGGATTTGGGACAAGCAGATGCCGTTTGACGACCTGGCCTACGGCAAGCTGATCCGCATCCCCGGGCTGGACTGGCTCATCGCGCCCCGCCTGTATGTGCGCACGCTGATGGGCAAGTTCATGGTGTTCTACGGCGCAACGCCCGAGCTGGTGGCCGAGTTCGAGCGCATCGTCAAAGAGCTGAAGGCGTTTCGGAACCTCTAAACGAAAAAAACCGCGCCAAAGCGCGGTTTTTTTAGGGGCGTGGCTTACAGCTTCACACTTTGCATGTAGCTGTCAAACCGGCCTTCGGCCACGCGGAACCAGGCCACCTGGTCGCGCTGGAAGGCGCGGAAGTCGGCAAAAATCTTCTTCCACTCGGGGCTCTTTTCATCGTTCTCGGCATAGACCTGCTGCGCCGCCTTAAAGGACGCGTCCATGATCTCTTTGGAGAACGGCAACAGCTTGACCTTGGCACCGATCAACTGCTTCAGTGCCGTAGGGTTACGGGCATCGTACTTGGCCAACATGTCCACTGCAGCTACGGTGGTGGCGGCTTCCACGATCGCGCGGTTCTCGGGCGACAGGGCATCCAGAGCCTTGCGGTTGATGAAGAAGTCGACCTCGGGGCCGCCCTCCCACCAGCCAGGGTAGTAGTAATGCGGCGCAACCTTGGCGAAGCCGAGCTTCTGGTCGTCGTAGGGGCCGACCCATTCGGCGGCGTCGATCGTGCCTTTTTCCAGCGCCTGGTAGATTTCGCCACCAGGGATGCTCTGGGGCACCACGCCCATCTTGGCCATCACCTCGCCCACCAAGCCGCCTCCCAGGCGCATCTTCAGGCCCTTCAGGTCGGCCACGGTCTTGACTTCCTTACGGAACCAGCCGCCCATCTGCGTGCCGGTGTTGCCGCCGGCATAGCTGACCATGCCATAGTTGCCGTAGAACTCGTTCATCAGCTTGCGGCCATTGCCGTGCATCATCCAGGCGTTCATTTGGCGTGCGTTCATGCCAAAGGGAATGGCGGCACCGATGGCGAATGCGGGGTTCTTGCCGTAGAAGTAGTACGGCACGGTGTGGCACATCTCAACCGAGCCCTGCTGCACGCCGTCTACCACGCCGAATGGGGGCATCAATTCGCCGCCCGCGTGGACCGAGATTTCAAACTTGCCGCCCGACATGGCCTTGACCGCGTTGGCAAACACCTCGGCAGCGCCGTAAATCGTATCTAACGGTTTGGGGAAGCTGGAGGCCAGGCGCCAGCGAACGGCTGCCTGGGCGTGCACTGCCGGAGCCATGCCAGCGGCCAAAATGCCTGCGATGCCGGAATGTTTGATGAGGGAACGACGGTCCATTGAAATTACTCCCATTGATGAATTAGATGCTGCCGCAGTTGAGGCCGGCAGCGGGTGCGGTCAGCGCAGATTGTAGGGAGCCGCAAACACCGTTTTGGCGCGGGTTTTCCCCTGCGCCGCCCACCCCATCACGCTACCAATTTAATAGCTACTTGCGCTTTATATACCTGCGCTGGGAAGCGTTTTTCTATAGATTTTTGAAAACCCGCTGCATCCAGCCCTTGCAGGGCCATGAGCACCGCCGGGTCGCCGTGTTCGATGAAGGTATCGGACAAGCCCAGCGTCAGCACCGGCAGGGTGATACCTGCGGCCTGCAAGGCCTCCAGCACCGCACTGCCCGCACCGCCCAGTACGGCACCGTCTTCTACCGTGACCAGGGCGGTGTGGGTGGCGGCGATCTGCAACAGCAGCGCCACGTCCAGCGGCTTGGCCCAGCGCATATTGGCCACCGTGGCATCCAGCGCCTCGGCCACCGCCAGCGCGGGGTAGAGCAAGGTGCCGAAGGCCAGAATAGCGATGCCGCCGGGCTGCGCACCCTGGCGGCGGATTTCGCCCTTGCCGTAGGGCAGAGGCTGCAAACCCGGCTCCATCGCCGCACCAGCCCCGGCACCGCGTGGGTAGCGCACAGCGACCGGATTGTCTTGCACAAAGGCGCTGCTCAGCAGGCGGCGGCATTCGTTCTCGTCTGCCGGACAGGCTACGCCCATGTTGGGGATGCAGCGCAGAAACGGGATGTCGTAGGCCCCGGCGTGGGTGGCGCCATCGGCCCCTACCAGCCCGGCGCGGTCCAGGGCGAACACCACCGGCAGGTTTTGCAGGGCCACGTCGTGGATCAACTGGTCGTAGGCGCGCTGCAAGAAGGTGGAGTAGATGGCCACCACTGGCTTCAGGCCCTCGCAGGCCATGCCCGCCGCAAACGTCACCGCGTGCTGCTCGGCAATGCCCACATCAAAGTAGCGCTGGGGATAGCGTTTTTCAAACTCCACCAGGCCCGAGCCTTCGCGCATGGCGGGGGTGATGCCGACTAGGCGGCTGTCTTGCGCAGCCATGTCGCACAGCCAGCTGCCAAACACCTGGGTGAAGGTGGCTTTGCCGGGTGCAGCGGCTTTTTGCAGACCCACGGCGGGGTCGAACTTGCCGGGGCCGTGGTAGGCCACGGGGTCGGCCTCGGCCAGTTTGTAGCCCTGGCCTTTTTTGGTCACCACGTGTAGAAACTGCGGGCCGGTGAGGTGTTTGATGTTTTCCAGCGTGGGAATCAGCGATTCGAGGTCGTGGCCGTCGATGGGGCCGATGTAGTTGAAGCCAAACTGCTCAAACAGCGTGGCGGGCACCACCATGCCCTTGGCGTGCTGCTCCAGGCGGCGGGCCAGCTCGAACAGCGGCGGCGCGCCTTTAAGCACCTGTTTGCCCACATTTTTGGCAGCGGCGTAGAACTGGCCGCTCATTAGCTGGGCCAGGTAGCGGTTCAGCGCGCCCACCGGCGGGCTGATGCTCATGTCGTTGTCGTTCAGGATGACCAGCAGGTTGCAGTCGCAGACACCGGCGTTGTTCAGCGCCTCAAAGGCCATGCCCGCGCTCATCGCGCCGTCGCCGATGATGGCCACGCTGTGGCGCTTGTCGCCCAGTTGCTTGGCCGCCATCGCCATGCCCAGCGCGGCCGAGATGGAGGTGCTGGAATGCGCCGTGCCGAACGCGTCAAACGAACTCTCGGTGCGGGTCGGAAAACCCGACAAACCGCCCATCTGGCGCAGGCTGTCCATGCGGTCGCGCCGCCCGGTGAGGATTTTGTGCGGATAGGTCTGGTGGCCTACGTCCCACACCAGCCGGTCTTCCGGCGTGTTGAACACGTAGTGCAAGGCCACCGTCAATTCGACCGTGCCCAGGTTGGAGCTGAGATGGCCGCCGGTTTTGGAGACGCTGTCGATCACGAAGGCGCGCAGCTCGTCGGCCAGTGGTTTCAAGTCGGCACGCGGCAGACGGCGCAGGTCGGCAGGGGTGTTGATGGTTTCCAGCAGCGGGTAGGACGCAGGGTTCATAATTTTTTTCTTGAAGCGGGCACCGTCTAGCTGGACCGGTTGACCACCATGTCGGCTAGCGCACGCAGCGCCTGGGTGTTGGGTAATGCGCTGGCATCCAGCGCCGCCAGAGCCTGGGCCAGCAGCTCCTGGGCGTAGGCCAGGGAGCGGTCCAGCCCGAGCAGGGAGACGTAAGTGGGTTTGTCTTGGGCGGCATCCTTGCCCGCAGTTTTGCCCAAGGTGGCCGAGTCGGCGGTCACATCCAGAATGTCGTCCACCACCTGGAAGGCCAGGCCCAGGGCCGCGCCATAGGTTTGTAATGCGGTGCGGGTAGCTGCAGGCAGAGGCTGGGCGGCACAGGCCGCGCCCATCATCACGCTGCCTTGCAGCAGGGCCCCGGTTTTCAGGCGGTGCATGCAGCGCAGTTCGTTCTCAGACAGGGCCAGACCGATGCTGGCTAGGTCGATGGCCTGCCCGCCCGCCATGCCCTGGTAACCGGCAGATTGCGCCAGCAGACGGCACAGCGTGGCCTGCACGCTGGGCGGCACTAGGGCACCTTCGGGGGTCAAAATTTCAAACGCCAGGGCTTGCAGGGCATCGCCCGCCAGCAGCGCCTGGGCTTCGCCAAACTGCACGTGCACGGTGGGCTTGCCCCGGCGCAGGATGTCGTTGTCCATGCAGGGCATGTCGTCGTGCACCAATGAATACGCGTGGATCAGCTCGGCAGCGCAGGCGGCGCGCAGGGCGGCGTCATCCAGACCCACGGCCACGCCAGCAGGATCAAAGCTGGCTACAGCTTCGCGGGCGGCCAGCACCAACAGTGGGCGCAGGCGCTTGCCGCCGTCCAGCACGGCGTAGCGCATGGCTTCGATCAGGGCGGCGGGGGCGGGGTGCTCGGCATCGACCCAGCCCCCAGCGGCCACCCAGTCGCTCAGCGCCTGTTCGACACGGGCCAGTCCATCACGGCTCCAGCGCGGTAAATCGAAGATGGCCGGGGTCATTCTTGCGCCCAGGGCTTGAGCACGCCCTGGTCCAGCACCTTGATCTGCTGCTCCACAGCCTCCAGCTTGTCGCGGCAAAACTGCAACAACTGGGCCCCGCGCTGGTAGCCGCCCAGCAGCTGCTCCAGCGGCATCTGGCCTGATTCGAGCTGGCCGACCAGTTGCTCTAGCTCGACCTGGGCGGCCTCGTAGCTGGCAGGCTGGGCTGCGGTGGATTCGGGTTTGGCGGCGGCCTTGGGCATGGGGGTGCTGTGGATGGAATATAAAGAGACGGTCGATTTTACGGGCAGGCACTGGCGCAGCAGGCCCGGGCAGAAAAACCGGTCCGACCGTTACAATGCCCCCTCTTTTCGCCACGGGCTGGAGCCCTTTTTCCAGCGCTGTCGGAGCCCTTTCCGCGCAAACATCTTCGGTCCGTCCACAGATCTAGCGCCTACCCTGCCCCTTCATAGGGGGAGCCTTGTCAGGACAACCCATGTCTGATTTAAGTCTTCAACTGCAGCAGGCCGCAAGCCAACTACCAGTTTCAAGCTACTTTGATGACGCGCTGTTCCAGCGCGAAGTCGCCACACTTTTCCAGCGAGGGCCACGCTATGTCGGCCACACACTGGCCGTGCCCGAGGTGGGCGACTACTATGCCCTGCCGCAAGAGGGCGAGGGCCGGGTGCTGACGCGCACGCCTCGCGGTGTGGAGCTGATATCCAACGTCTGCCGCCATCGCCAGGCGGTGATGCTCAAGGGTCGGGGTTCGTTGAACACGACCCAGCAGGGCAGCGCGGGGGGGAATATCGTTTGCCCACTGCACCGCTGGACGTACAGCGGAGGTGCCCACGCCCCTACCGGCACGCTGCTGGGCGCGCCGCATTTCGCCCAAGACCCGTGTTTGAACCTGAACCAGTACCCGCTGCAAGAGTGGAACGGGCTGCTGTTTGAAGGTAGCCGCGACGTGCAAGCCGACCTGGCCGGCATGGGCCCGCTGGCCGACCTGGATTTCACCGGCCATGTGCTCGACCACGTGGAACTGCACGTGTGCGACTACAACTGGAAGACCTTCATCGAGGTCTACCTAGAGGACTACCACGTCGGCCCCTTCCACCCCGGCTTGGGCGGCTTTGTGACCTGCGACGACCTGCAATGGGAGTTCAAAGAGCAGTATTCGGTGCAAACCGTCGGCCTGGCGCAGCGCCTGGGCGCGGCGGGCAGCCCGGCCTACCAGCGCTGGCAGGATGCGCTCAGTGCCTACAACCAGGGCACGAAGCCGAAGCACGGCGCGATCTGGCTCACCTACTACCCGAACGTGATGGTCGAGTGGTATCCGCACGTGCTCACCGTGTCCACCCTGCACCCGATCGGCCCGAACAAGACGCTGAACATGGTGGAGTTCTACTACCCCGAAGAAATCGCCGCCTTCGAGCGCGACTTCGTCGAAGCCCAGCAGGCCGCCTACATGGAAACCTGCGTGGAAGACGACGAAATCGCCCTGCGCATGGACGCGGGCCGCAAGGCTTTGCTGCAACGCGGCGACAACGAGGTTGGCCCCTACCAGAGCCCGATGGAAGACGGCATGCAGCATTTCCACGAGTGGTACCGCCGGTCAATGGGCAGTGAAACGCTATAAAATAAATAGCTACTTCCGCTTGTTTTATATGCGCTAGCGGCCTATTTCTTATAAATTTAACTCACACATAATCCCAACCTAACGCCAGAACGGTCAGCGCCAGAGATACCGTGGAACCGGCTTTGCCGGGCCACTGGTATCGCCCCCTGCAAGGGGGGTGGCGCAAGACGCGCAGCGCTGTAGCCTGGGGGTGTTCCAAAAATATGCAGGCACTTTGGATGGTTTTGGCGGCATTTGTGTTTGCCAGCATGGGGGTCTGCGTGAAGATTGCCTCGGCCCACTTCAACTCGGCCGAACTGGTGTTCTACCGGGGTCTGATCGGCATGCTGTTGCTGGCCGCGCTGGCCCGCGTCCAGGGGGTCAGCCTGAAAACCGCCTACCCCGGCATGCACGCCTGGCGCAGCACCATCGGCGTGGTCTCGCTGGGGTCGTGGTTTTACGCCATCGCCCACCTGCCGCTGGCCACCGCCATGACCTTGAACTACATGAGCAGCGTGTGGATTGCGGCCTTTCTGGTCGGCGGCATGCTGCTGGCGTGGCGGCCCGGTAACGGCATCGCCGCCTTGCAGCAAGGCCCGCTGGTGCTCACGGTGCTGGCCGGGTTTGTCGGCGTGGTGATGGTGCTGCGCCCCAGCCTGGACCAGAACGAGATGTTTGCCGGGCTGATCGGCCTGCTCTCCGGCCTGGGCGCGGCCTTTGCCTATATGCAGGTGATGGCCTTGTCGCGCATGGGTGAGCCCGAAGCGCGCACCGTGTTTTACTTTGCCGTGGGCTCCGCTATCGCGGGCGGTGTGGGTGTGCTGGTGGTGGGGCCACAGTCGGCATGGGATGGGGCGGCGGCGCTGTGGCTGCTGCCGATCGGCCTGCTGGCCGCGCTAGGCCAGTTGTTCATGACCCGCGCCTACTCGGGAGCCAAGACCGAAGGAGCGATGCTCACCGTGGCCAGCCTGCAATATTCGGGCATTGTGTTTGCCGCCATCTACAGTCTGGTGCTGTTTGGCGACAACATCAGCCGCATGGGCTGGGCCGGCATGGCGCTGATTACGGCCAGCGGCATTGCCGCCACCGTGCTGCGCGCCCGCGCTGCGCCGAACGCACCTGCCGAAGAACACTAAGGACTTACGCAGCGCCCTCTGTGTCGCCCTCTGGGCGCACAGAGGGTCTTGCGTAAGTCCTGACACTAAAGGAAGCTTATGTACGCCACGATCATTTCCGCCGAGCAACTCCAGACGCTGACCACGCCGCACATGGTGTTCGACTGCACTTTCGACCTCATGCAGCCCGACGCGGGCGAGCAGGCCTACCGGGCGGCCCACATCCCCGGCGCGGTGTATGCCCACCTGGACACCGCCCTCAGCGCCAAAACCGGCCCCGCTGCCTCCGGTGGCCGCCACCCTTTGCCCACGCAGGAAGCCTTTGCCACCTGGCTAAGCAGCGTGGGCTTTGCGAATGGAATGCAGGCGGTGGTGTACGACCGCAACGGCGTGAACTACGCGGGCCGCCTGTGGTGGATGCTGCGCTGGGTGGGCGTGGAGGCGGTGGCCGTGCTGGACGGTGGCCTACAAGCTTGGGCAGCCGCAGGCGGCGCGGTGACCGCTGAGGCCGAGTCCCATAAATTCTCAACAAACTTCGTTCCAGCGCAATCACTGTCTACGCTAGTAGCTACAAAAACAGTAGCAAACAATCTGGGCCGTGCCATCCAAACCATCGTCGATGCCCGGGCCACCCCGCGCTTCAAGGGCGAGGTGGAGCCGCTGGACCCGGTGGCCGGCCACATCCCCGGTGCACTCAACCGCCCGTTCAGCCAGAACCTAGGGCCCGACGGAAAATTCAAATCCGCAGCCCAGTTACGCGCCGAATTCACCGCCCTGCTGGGCCACCGCGACCCGGCCACGGTAGTTCACCACTGTGGCAGCGGGGTCAGCGCCAACCCGAACCTGATCGCCATGGAAATCGCCGGGCTGGGCCGCACCGGGCTGTACGCAGGCAGCTGGAGCGACTGGTGCAGCGACCCAGAACGCCCTTTTGCAAAGGGCTAAGCAGGTCAGCGAAAGCCGCTTGCCAACCGTTGAACACTCAGCGTTCCACCCTAGGAGACTTGCAATGCAACTTCGCTGGCCCTGCGCCTTCCTGCTCTTGCTGCTGGCAGCCTGCGCAACGCCCCGTGCGCCGACCGTCGCAACGCCCGTCGCCGAGGCCTACCAGCACACCAACCGCCTGACCTGGGGTGCCAATTCGGCCGCCCTGGCGCTGGCCGAGCAGCAGGGCCTGAACGCCTATCTGGGCCAGCAACTGCACCCCGGTCCGGCCACCCTGCCCCCTTTAGTCCAGCAACAGATTGCGGCCATGACCATCAGCCAGACCGCGCTGGTGCCGCTGGCGCAAGACATGGACAAGCGCAGAAAAGATGCCGATGCCACCTTTGCCAATGACGACGACAAAAAAGCCGCCCAGCAGGCCTACCAGCAGGAGCTGAACCGCCTGGGCCGCGAGGCCGCCACCCGGCATCTGCTGCGCGCGCTGTATTCCAGCAACCAGGTCCAGGAGCAAATGGCCTGGTTCTGGCTGAACCACTTCAACGTCCACCAGTACAAAGCCAATCTGCGCGCCCTGGTGGGCGACTATGAAGAAACCGCCCTGCGCCCGCACGCACTGGGCAAGTTCCGCGACCTGCTGGGTGCGGTAGCCCACCACCCGGCCATGCTGCGCTACCTGGACAACGAGCAAAACGCCGCCAACCGCATCAACGAAAACTACGCCCGCGAACTGATGGAACTGCACACCCTGGGCGTGGGCGCAGGCTACAGCCAGCAGGACGTACAAGAAATGGCCCGCGTGCTCACAGGCGTGGGCGTAAACCTGGGCACCGACGCACCGAAACTGCGCAAAGAACTGCAAGCCGACTATGTGCGCCAAGGCCTGTTCGAATTCAACCCGAACCGGCACGATTACGGCAGTAAGACCCTGCTCGGCCAACCCATCCGTAACCACGGTCTGGCCGAACTGGACGAAGCCCTGGACCGCCTGGCCCGGCACCCGGCCACCGCCCACCACATCAGCCGCAAGCTGGCCCAGTACTGGCTCAGTGACACCCCGCCGCCCGCGCTGGTGGAGCGCATGGCGCAGCGCTTCTTGCAGAGTGACGGCGACATTGCCGCCACCTTGCAGACCTTGCTCTCCTCACCTGAATATGCGCAGGGCGCGGGGCAAAAGTTCAAAGACCCAATCCACTACGTGGTGTCTGCCGTGCGGCTGGCGTATGACGACAAGCCCATCCTCAACGTCGGCCCCCTGCTGAACTGGCTCAACCGCATGGGCCAGCCCCTGTATGGCCGCCAAAGCCCCGACGGCTATGCGCTGGACAGCGCCGCCTGGTCTAGCCCCGGCCAGATGGCGACCCGGTTTGAAATTGCCAAGGCCATCGGCTCGGGGAATGCCGGGCTGTTCAAAACCGACGGCCCCCAGCCACTGGAGAAGCCCGCCTTTCCGCAGCTGGCCAACGCCCTGTACTACCGCGCCCTGGGCCAGACCCTCAGCCCCACCACCCAGAACGCCCTGGCCCAGGCCACATCGCCGCAGGAATGGAACAGCTTTCTGCTGTCGTCGCCCGAACTCATGCACCGGTAAAGGAATCGCATGCACCGCCGCCACCTGCTCCAGTCTCTCGCTGCCCTGCCCTTGCTCAACGCCGGGCAGCTGTTCGCCGCGCCCGCCGCCCAGTCCCGGCTGCTGTTCGTCTTTCTGCGCGGAGCCTACGACGCGGCGAATCTGCTCGTGCCCACCTCCAGCGACTTCTATTACGCGTCCCGCCCCGACATTGCCGTACCCCGCCCGGGGGCAGACCTGAACACGGCCATCGCCTTGAACACCGACTGGGGCCTGCACCCGGCGCTGCGCGACACGATCTACCCGCTGTGGCAAAAGGGCGAGGCCAGCTTCATCCCGTTTGCAGGCACCGATGATGTGTCGCGCAGCCACTTCGAGACGCAGGACAGCATCGAGCTCGGCCAGCCGCTGACGGGCCCCAAAAACTACCGCTCCGGCTTCATGAACCGCCTGGCCTCGGTGGTGAATGGTGCCGAGCCCATGGCATTCACCGACAGCCTGCCGCTGGTGATGCAGGGCAGCGTGCAAGTGCCCAACACGGCCCTCAAATCCATCGCCAAACCGGCGGTAGACCCGCGCCAAACGGCCATCATCGCCGCCATGTACCAGGGCAGCGCGCTGGCGGGCCGGGTCAATGAGGGCTTTGCGGTGCGCGACGAAGTGGCCCGCGAACTCAGCACCGAGATGGTGGCCGCCAGCCGGGGGGCGATCAACGCCAAGGGCTTCGAGCTGGAAGCACAGCGCATCGCACGCCTGATGAAAGAACGCTACAACCTGGGCTTTGTGGACGTGGGCGGCTGGGACACCCACGTCAACCAGGGCGGTGCCAGCGGCTATTTGGCATCCCGCCTGGAAGAGCTGGGCCGGGGCCTGGCCAGCTTTGCACAAGAGATGGGGCCCGCCGCTTGGCGCAACACCACGGTGGTGGTGGCCAGCGAGTTTGGCCGCACCTTTAGGCAGAACGGCAACCGGGGCACCGACCACGGCCACGGCTCGGTCTACTGGGTACTGGGCGGCGGCCTGCGCAGCGCGAAAATTGCAGGCGAACAGGTGCGCGTGGAGCAAGCCAGCCTGTTCCAGAACCGCGACTACCCGGTGCTCAACGAATACCGCGCCGTGCTGGCCGGGCTGTTTGGACGGCAGTTTGGGCTGAATGGCAAGCAGCTGGAGCAGGTGTTTACCGGGGTGGCTCCTCGGGACCTCGGCCTGGTGTAAGCCGCACGAGCTCGGGCCACAGCCGCAAGCCCAGGGCTGCCAGCAAGATCAATACCGGCACTGCATACGCCCCCGACTGCGGCAGCCGCTTGCCAAACGTCACCATGAAACTCACCCACAAAAAGTACACGCCGCCCACATGCAACCAGCGCCAGGCGCGCGGCCCCAGCCAGGCGGCGCTGCGGTCAAACGAGGTGGCGGCCATAGCCACGATAAAGGCGTAGCCGATGTAGCCCGGCACCGGGTTGCTCTGCACCAGATGGACCTGGAAAGACAAGGGGTCGAGCAGCGCATAACCCGCAATCGCACCCGCGTGGATGGCATGCGACACCGCCATCGCCAGCCCCAGTTGCCTGCGCTGTTGGCACAGCCACTGCGACCAGGCACCCGGCCACAGCCGCGCCTGGGCCGACGCGGTAAACGCCAGCACAAACAGCAGCAAGGAGGTGCGCGCCGTGGCGCGGATCAGCTGGCGCATGCCGGACGCATCGGGCATCGCGGCCAGAATCAGCGCCGCCATGGCCAGCAGCGCCAACGACAGCCCGGCCAGCAAGGTCCAGCGCGGGCCAGTGGCCGCAGTTCGGCTGGCAGAGATTCCCACCAGCGGGGAGAGAGGTTTGGTCATATCGGTCCTTTGTTTTCTGCACCGTGCAGAGCTGGCCGCAGACTAAGGGCTTGGGTGCACGCCGTCGAACCGCGTTACAAGGTGCTCACATTATTGCGATGGTCTATATTGGCTTCTGGTCATATGATGAAAAACGCTCACATATTGGACACGCCCATGCCCACGCCCCGCGCCTACCACCATGGCAACCTGCGCCAGACCCTGCTAAACGCGGCCGTACAACTGACCGAAGAGGTGGGCACCGAGCACCTCAGCCTGCGCGAAGTGGCCCGCCGCGTGGGCGTAGCGCCAAGCGCGCCGTACCGGCATTTCGCATCGCGCAAAGCCTTGCTGACAGCGGTGGCCGAAGAGGCCACCGAGCGCTTGCGCATCGGCATGGCCACCGGCGTGGCCGCCCACCGTCAGCACGGCCTTGAGCAACTGCAGGCGCTGGGCGAGGCCTATCTGGGATGGGCCGAGCAGCACCCCATGCACTTTCGGGTGGTGTCGGCGCGCGACCAGATCGACTACGCCGCCGCCAGCGGCATGGCGCAGCGCAACCAGGAGCTGCGCGACATGACGGTGCAAGCAGTTCAGCTGGCCCAGCAGCAAGGCGCGGCCCAGTCCGTCGACCCGCAAACCCTGGCCGTGCTGGCCCGGGCCACCGTCTACGGCCTGGCCCGCATGCAGACCGACGGGCATTTCGCACAATGGGGCCTGGACTCGGCTACCGGCTGGCAGAGTGCGCACAAGTTGCTTGGGGTGTTTATTGGCTTGCTGAGCCAGGCGACTCAGAAGGCTTAAGAAGGTGTCGCATACCAACTACTTTGTGGTGCCGTATTGAAAGCAAGCATTTGCTGAATGCCTAGCCTTGTGTCCTATACAACCGGGAGACGGGGATGGGA
This sequence comes from Rhodoferax sp. LB1P47, assembly GCF_056521445.1. Taxonomy (NCBI): domain Bacteria; kingdom Pseudomonadati; phylum Pseudomonadota; class Betaproteobacteria; order Burkholderiales; family Comamonadaceae; genus Rhodoferax; species Rhodoferax sp. LB1P47. The sequence continues at coordinate 119,074 of NZ_JBWMAU010000002.1, forward strand.
AAACAGCTTGTGCTGGGCGTGGTGGCCGCCATATTTGCCGCATTTGCATGGTCGCTGGGCTTTATTGCCCCCTACGTGATCGGCCCCTATTCCATCTACGACCTGGCGGTGTGCCGGTTTTTGATCTCGGGCGTATTTGCGCTGGGCATCTTGCTGGCCGCGCCCCGCCAACTGCGTGGGCTGAGCGCAATGGACTGGCTGGTGGCGGCCTGGCTGGGCCTGATTGGCTACGTGGGGTATTTTTTGACCATTGCCGCCGCCGTAATTTACGCCGGACCGGTGATCCCCCCGGCCTTTGTGGCCACGGTGCCGGTGGTGCTGGCCATTATTGGCAATTTCGGACCCGACCGCATCTCCTGGCGCAGCCTGGCACCGCCCTTGGCCCTGGCCCTGGTCGGGCTGCTGCTGGTCAACGCCGAAGGATTCACCCGCCACACCAACACCCCCCTGAACCACACGCTGCTCGGGATCGGCTTCTCCATCGCCGCAGTCGCACTGTGGACACTGTTTGGCATCAGCAACCAGGCGGCGCTGCGCAAACGGCCCCACATGGGCGCGCTGACCTGGACCGGCCTGATGATGCTGGGCGGCACCTTCGAGGTGGTGGCCTTTATCCCGCTGGGCCTGTCGCTGGATTTGTTCCACGTGCCGCGTATCGGCCTGGCGTGGGCCACCGCTGCCCCCTTGCTCATGTCGGCTCTGGCACTGGCCATACTGGGGTCGATTGGTGCGTCCTGGGCCTGGTCCATCGCCACCCGGCGCTTGCCGATAGGCCTAGCTGGGCAACTCATCGTGACGGAAACCATCTTCGCCACCACCTTCGGCCTCATCGCCCGGCAGCGCTGGCCCAGCGTGTCCGAGGCCGGCGGTATCGCACTGCTGCTGCTGGGGGTGATTGCGGCGGTGGGATCGTTCCACCGGGCGCAGCAGCCTGCGCGCAAGCTGGGTAGCCCACAGCCTGCCGCCTGAACCTCAGCGCGGCCTGTCCAGCTGCGTCACCGACGGCTTTGCGGTGCGCGACAAAGTGGCTCACGAAAAGTGGCGGGTGAACAGGTGCGTGTGGAGCACGTTCAAAGCGTATGGCCTTGCAGCAGACCGCGTTGGGCCAGGTTGCTGATGAAGGCGCGCAAGCCAAAGCGCCAGGGGGCCGCCGTCTCGCTGTGCGTTACGCGGTTGTGCAGGCCGCCCAGCCAGGCGCTGCGGATGGTGACCACATCGCCCAGTTTGTGGGTGAAGCCGCCACCGGGCTGGTCGCGGTCTTCGATGGGGGCGAACAGCGTGCCTAAAAACAGCATGAAACCGTCAGGGTACTGGTGGGCCGACAGGGTTTGCGCCACCAGGTCCACCGGGTCGCGGCTGATGCTGGCCATGGTGTTGATGCCGCGCAGCTGGTAGCCGTCGGCCCCGGCCACATGCAGGTGTACCGTCTCGTTACGCACCGCATCCAGCCCAAAGCCCGCGTCGAACAGGCGGATGAACGGGCCGATGGCGCAGGAGGCGTTGTTGTCCTTGGCCTTGCCCAGCAACAGGGCGCTGCGGCCCTCGATGTCGCGCAGATTCACGTCGTTGCCCAGGCTGGCGCCCACGATGTTGCCCCGGCTGTTGACGGCCAGCACCACCTCGGGTTCGGGGTTGTTCCAGGCCGAATCGGCGCGGATCCCGATGTCTTCACCGCAGCCCACCGAGGCCAGTACCGGTGCCTTGGTAAACACCTCGGCATCCGGGCCAATGCCCACCTCCAGGTACTGCGACCAGAGGCCTTTTTCTTGCAGCAGGGTTTTGAGCGCCATCGCCTGCGGTGAGCCGGGGCGCATGTCGGCCAGGCTGGCCCCTATCAACCCGGTGACCTGGCTGCGCAGGCTCTGGGCACGGCTGGCATCGCCCCGGGCCTGCTCCTCGATCACGCGCTCGATCAGGCTGGCGGCGAAGGTCACGCCTGCCGCCTTGACCACCTGCAGGTCGCACGGGGCCAGCAGATAGGGCTGGGTGGTGTCACGGCTGCCGGGCAGGCTGTTGGCCAGCAGGGCATCTACGCTGCACAGGCGCTGGCCGGGGACTTTGCGCACGGCCTCGGCAGGCTGGGCGGTATCAAGCAAGGTGCTCATCGTGGGGTAGTGCGCGCTCAGGTCGAAAACGCCCTCGGGCCGCAGGGCCACCACGGCCGGGCCGGGCAGCACGCCAGGCAGCCAGACGCGGCCCACCAGGGTGCCGGCCAGGCCGTCGTGGGGAAGGATGTTGGGGGCTTCGCTCATGCAAATCTTTCAGTGGTTGTGACGGGGGGTGTTTTCAGAAATGCGCCGGTAGTCCAGCGCAAAGTCCATCGTGGCGCCGTCTACCAGTTGGCCGGTTTTCTCGCGGTACAGCGCTTCCCAGGGGGAGTGGCTGGGCGGGATCGGCGGGGCGGGTAGCTCGCGGCGACGGCGGGCGATTTCTTCTGGCGGCACCAGCGCATTGCAGCTTCCCGCGTTCAGGTCGATGCGGACCGTATCGCCACTCAGCAGCCAGCTCAGGCCGCCGCCTACCGCGCTCTCGGGCGAGGCGTTGAGGATCGACGGGCTGTCGGCCGTGCCCGACTGGCGGCCATCGCCCAGGGTCGGCAGGGTCAGGGTGCCGCGCTGGATCAGCGCATCGGGTGGCTGCATGTTGACCACCTCGGCCGAGCCCGGCCAGCCGATCGGCCCTGCGCCGCGCATCACCAGAATGCAGCCTTCGTCGATGTTCAGCGTGGGATCGTTGATGCGGGCGTGGTAGTCGTCGGCCCCTTCAAACACCACGGCGCGGGCCTCAAAAATGCCCTCAGCGCCCGGGCTGCTCAGGTAGCGTGCGCGAAAGGCGGGCGAGATGACCGAGGTCTTCATGATGCCAAAGTCGAACAGGTTGCCGCTCAGCACCAAAAAGCCCGCCTTCTCCATCAGCGGCGCGGCAAACGGGTAGATCACCTCGCGGTCGTTGGTTTCGCGATTTTCCAGGTTGGCGGCGATGGCTTTGCCGGTGACGCTTAAACAGTCGCCATGCAGGCGGCCCGCCTGTTGCAGCTCCCACATCAGCGCGGGCACGCCCCCGGCGCGGAAGAAGCGCTCGCCCAAAAATTTACCGGCGGGTTGCATGTTCAGCAGCAGGGGCAGGTCGTAGGCGTGGGTGGTCCAGTCTTGCGGGTGCAGTTCCACCCCGGCGTGGCGGGCCATCGCCATGATGTGGACCTGCGCGTTGCTGGAGCCGCCCGCACAACTGACCACCGACAAGGCGTTCAAAAAGCTCTCGCGCGTCAGGATGCGCGAGGGGCGCAGATCCTCATAGGCCATCTCCACGATGCGCCGCCCTGTCGCATAGGCCATCTGCCCGCGCTCCCGGTACGGGGCCGGAATGGCGGCGCAGCCGGGCAGCGACAAGCCCAGCGCCTCGGCCACCGCATTCATGGTGGAGGCCGTGCCCATAGTGTTGCAGTGGCCCGCCGACGGGGCGCTGCTACAGGCGCGCTGCAAAAATTCTTCCTCATTAATCTCGCCTGCGGCCAGCTGGCGGCGGCTGCGCCAGATCACCGTGCCCGAGCCCACCAGCTCGCCGTTGTGCCAGCCGTCCAGCATCGGCCCGCCCGACAGCACGATGGCCGGAATGTCCACGGTGCTGGCGGCCATGATGCCCGCAGGCGTGGTTTTGTCGCAGCCGGTGGTCAGCACCACGGCATCGATGGGGTAGCCGTACAAAATTTCCACCAGCCCCAGGTAGGCCAGGTTGCGGTCCAGCGCGGCGGTGGGGCGGCGGCAGTTCTCAAAGATGGGGTGCACCGGAAACTCCATCGGGATGCCGCCCGCATCGCGGATGCCCTCACGCACGCGCCGCGCCAGGTCTACGTGGATGCGGTTGCACGGCGACAGGTCGCTGCCGGTCTGCGCAATGCCGATGATGGGGCGGCCCGAGCGCAGCTCTTCGGGCGTGAGCCCGTAGTTCATAAAGCGCTCTAAATACAGCGCAGTCATGTCCGAGCGCTGCGGGTCGGCAAACCACTCGCGGGAGCGAAACGGGCGGACAGGTGTTTTTTCCATAGTGGGGGGATTTAAAAGTGGAAGGGGGGAGGCCCCCACCCCAACCCTCCCCCGGAGGGGGAGGGAGTAAGTCAAGGTCCCCGTTTTGCTCCCTCCCCCCACGGGGGAGGGTTGGGGTGGGGGCGGGCCATCGTTAACGGTGCGTATTTATTTCCGCAGCTTGGCCAGTTCAGCCGCCAGCTCGCTGCTGGTGTCCTCGCCAAATTCCTTGCTGAATTTGGCCAGCACGGGCTGCAGCTTGGTGCGCATTTTGGCCTGCTCGGCGGGCGCAAGTTCGGTGATCTGCATGCCTACTTTTTTCAGCTCGCCCAAGGCTTTGTCGCTGAATGCGCGGATGGTTTTGCGCTCATATAGCGTGGCTTCGCGGGCGGCGTCAGTCACGATGCCTTGCTCTTGGGGCGACAGTCCGTCCCAGGCTTTTTTGGACATCAGCAGCACCCAGGCGCTGTACATGTGGCGCGACAGCACCAGGTGCTTTTGCACCTCAAAGAACTTGCTGGCCAAAATGGTGGCGGGCGGGTTCTCCTGACCATCTACCGCACCACTTTCCATGGCCGAGTACAGCTCGGTAAACGGCATGGGCGTGGCGTTGGCCCCCAGGGCGCTGAAGGTGTCCAGGAACAGCTGGTTCTGGATCACCCGCAGCTTCAGCCCGGCGATGTCGTCGGCCTTGGTGATGGGGCGGCGCGAGTTGGTCACGTGGCGAAAGCCGTTTTCCCAGTAGCCCAGGCCGACCAGGCCTTTTTCGGGCAGTTTGGCCAGCAGCTTTTGGCCTAAGGGGCCGTCCAGCACCGCATCGGCCTCTTGTTCGTTGTTGAAGGTCAGCGGCAGGTTGAGTACGCCAAAGGGTTTGATCAGCGACACCAGGGTCGAGCTGTCGGGTACGGTCATCTCCAGCGTGCCTCCGCGCAGCGCCGAGGTCATGCTCACGTCGTTGCCCAGCGAGCCGCTGGCAAACAGCTTGGCGCTCATTTTTCCGCCGCTTTTGGCCATGAGCTGTTCGCCAAAATATTTGACGGCCAGGGCCTGGGGGTGGTCGTCGCTCAGGCCGATACCCACCTTGAACGCATGTTCTTTGATCTGCGCGGCCACGGGGGTGCTCAGGGCGGCCAAGGCGGTGCATACCGTGGCGGCTACGGCGAGGTGTGTGAACTTCATTTTTTTGTCTCCAATGGAATGGCTGGGGTGCGATGGAAGAACCCATAGTCACCACGCTACCCTTTGGCGGGCAGTCGTGGCACAGGGCGGAGGTTAGGCCCGGCAGCGGTTAGAGTCCACTGAATTTTTTGCCCTTATCCATTCCAAACGCTTATGAGTAAAGAGCCCTTTTCTGGTAAACCCTTGTCCGTAGCGCAAGCCTGCGGGCGGCTGCGGTTTCGGCATTTGCAGTTTCTGGACATCCTGGGCCAGACCCGCAACCTGCGCCTCACCGGCGAGCAGATGCACATCACCCAACCGGCGGCCACCAAGATATTGGTGGACATTGAAGACATCTTCCAGGCCCGCCTGTTCGACCGCCTGCCGCGCGGCATGCGGCCCAACGAGCTGGGGCTGTTCACCCTGCGCTATGCCGACACCGCACTGGCCGGGCACCGCAAGTTTGTGGACGGCTTCAACGCCCTCCAACAAGGCGGCCACGGCCACCTGGCGATTGGGGCCATCAGCGGATCGGCCGCGCACCTGCTGGTGGCCTCGGTGGCCGAAATCCAGCGCCTGCGCCCGCTGTTGGTGCTCAAAATTCTGGAGCAAAGCAGCGACCAGCTGATCGTGTGGCTAGCCGAACGCAAGATCGACCTGATGATTGGCCGCTTTACCGACCCGGCGCAGCGAGCCCAGTTCGCCTACACCCGCCTGTCCAGCGAGGCGCTACAGGTGGTGGCCGGGGTGGACCACCCTCTGCGTGGCGTGGCCGACCCGGGCCTGGCCGCGCTGACCCATTGGCCGTGGATTTTGTACCCGCCGTCCACCGCCCTGCGCAAGGTGTCGGACGACATCTTTGCCAGCACCGGCCTGACCCCCACCTCGGGCGTGGTCGAAACCCCGTCGTTCCTATTCGCCCTGGAGCTGCTGCAAACCACCCCCATGCTGTCCCTGCAACCCGCCGCCTTGGTGGATAAATACGTGCAAAAAGGCCTGCTGGCCCGTATCCCCATCGACCTGCCAGGCGGCATGCCCGACTACGGCCTGATCACCCGTTTGGGCGAGCCACTACCCCCCGCTGCGCAGGCCTTCATGGACGTATTGCGGGGGGTGGCGGACAAGCTTGCCGAAACCACCGCCGCCTAAAACCGTACGCAGCAGCTTTACCAAGGCGCATGGCTGTCCGCCTACACTGGTGCGTTGTATCTGGCGGAATGCCTGCCAGCCCGACTCCATTGCTACCGGAAGCCCTATGACCTTGATTAAATGCACCCCTCTCGTGCTGGTACTGGCCGCATCGGCCGCATTTTTTGCACCCCTGGTATCGGCCCAGACGCTGGCACCAGCAGCCCCTACCGCCAGTGCCAACCCAGAGCAACTCGCCAAACAAGCCGAAGGCCAGCTCGCCGCCGCCGGTTGGTTGTCCATGCTGGACCGGGGCAACTGGGGTGGGGCCTACGAGGCCAGCAGCCAATTGTTTCGCAACATGGTGCCGATTGGCGCGTGGATGGACAGCATCCCCGGCGTGCGTGCACCGTTTGGCGCATTTGAGAGCCGCACCGCCTCCACCGTAGCCTACAAGACCACCCTGGCCGGTCGGCCTGCCGGTGAATACGTCACCGCCGTTTTTGACACCCAGTTTTCGGACAAAAAAGACGTGGAAGAAGTGGTGACCACCGTACGCGAAGCCGATGGCCAGTGGCGCGTCATCGGCTACCAACCCAAATAGGCTTGGCACACCCCCAGGCTCCAGCGCAAGCGCTTTCCGCCCACCCCCTTGCAGGGGGCAACAGCAGCAGTCTGGCGGAGCCAGTCCTGCGCTGTTCACGAGGGGGCATCGCTGCGCTTGCCCTAGAAATGCACAGCCTGGGGATGAGCCAAATTTAATGTCCGTGGGCCAAGCGGCTCACCAACATGACCAAGCCCATACCCACCAGTAGCCAGGTAATCTGCGCAGCGGTGGCGCGGGCGCTGAGGCGGGTTTGTAGCTGCGGAATCAGATCGGCCAGCGCCACGTAGATGAAGCTACTGCTGGCCACCACCAGAAAGTACGGCAGCCAGTCGTGCAGCAAATCTACCAGCCCATAGCCCACCATGCCGCCCAGCGCGGTCACCGCGCCAGCCAGTGACACTTTGAGCAGGGCCACCCGGCGGTTGCTGGAGCTGCCGCGCAGCACCACCAGATCGCCCATGTGGTGTGGCACCTCATGCACCAACACCGCCAGCGCCGCCACAAAGCCCAATTTAAGATCGGCCATGAAAGCCGAGGCAATCAGAATACCGTCGCCAAATGCATGCACGCTGTCGCCGGTCAGCACCGCCCAGCCACCGGTGCGGGCAGGGGTATGTGCGTGGTCGTGGTGGCTGTGGCTATGTCCAGACGCAGCCTGGGGCCCGTGGTGGTGCTCATGCCCGTGGTGCCACAACTCGGCCTTGTCGAGCAAAAAGAAGAACACCAGACCCACCAGCAGCGTGCCAAACAGCTCTTGCGCGCTGGACTGGCTCTCAAACGCTTCGGGCAGCAAATGCATAAACGCCGTGGCCAGCAGCGCCCCCGCCGCCAGGCTCAGCATGTGCTGGGTGTAGCGGGCCAGCACCCCAAAACTCAACACCGCCGCCACCCACACGCTGCCGATACCGGCACACAGGGTGGCAACCAAAATTGCTACCAAAATCATAGCTGTATATGCACGCAGAATATGCGCAGAGGGGTTAAAAGGAAATTTCGTCACTGCACATACCCCTCGTGCAGACAGAACGTGCGCCTTCCAGAAACACCGCAGAACTGGCTCCGCCAGGCTGCTGGTGTTGCCCCCTGCAAGGGGGGTGGCGAAAGAAGCGAAGCTCTGTAGCCTGGGGGTGTGCCTAATTACATACCCAAGGATTTCAGGAAATCGTCGGTATCGCTGTTGCTGGCATGCACCGGGCCGGGGACGGCCAGCTCGTTGCTGTGTACCTGGTCCATCAGAGCGGTCGGGTCGGGGCGGTCTTGCACTTCAAAATCCACCATCTTGATGAACTGGATGTTGTCCACCGCCAGCTCCAGGTAAAAAATATTGTTTTTGCCGGTGTAGAAGGTCACCCGGCGGGCCTCGGGTTTGTCGAGATTGGCATCCACGCTCATGATCACCTGCTTGTTCAGCACCAGCATCTTGGGCTGGTTCTGGGTGATCTGGGTTTGCAGTTCGCGCTGCACCTTGCCGGTGAAATCGCCCACCACCTGGTTCATCAGCTCGCCCATCACGTTGCTCACTTCGTCCGAGGTGTAGCTGGTCACCAGCTCCTCTTTGGGCATGCCCATGTTGAGCAGATAGGTTTCATACAGCTCCATAGCCGCTTCGGCCGTGAAGTTGATGATCACCAGACCCGAAAAGCCGCCGTCAAACAGCACAAAACAGCCGATATCGGGCTTGAGGCAGGTTTTGCTGATGCGCTGCACCATACCGGAGTAATGGATATGGCTGTTGGTCGCCACGTTCAGCACCCGTGTCACCGAGTTGCACAGGCTCAACAGCAGATCTTCGGTGCCAAAAATGACGGGGGATTCTTGCATGCTCATGATTTTTAGGGTTCTGCTATGGGAAAACGAAAGAGTGCCAGAGCATAGGCGATGTAAGAACCTGCAAGCAAAAAAATACGGCCCCGTAACCAAAGTAGGCCATAGACCTCGCGGTCTGTCGGACTTACGCAGCGCCCTCTACAACGGGGGTGGGTTCTCCAGCAGGCGGCGCTCGTCGTCTTGCAAAGGCCGCAGCCCCAGCGGAATCCAGTTCGGCCGGCCCAGCACCCGCATCTTTTCAAAATACCGGTAGGCCCAGCCCGCCCAGTGCTGCCGCACCACCGGCCAGCCCAGCACACTGGGAAACAGTCCGGCAAAAAACGGATTGCGCCGCAGGCTGAAATACAGCTCCACCCGCACCGTCGGCTGCTGGCTCGGGGTGCGCCGGTGAAAGCCGCCCATGTCGGCCACCACCAGCGTGTTGGCCGCCACCCCGGCCACCGGCGGCACACGGTAGCCCAGGCCCTCCAAGCCAGCCGCATCGATGCGAAACGAGCCGTTGGCATGCATCGCATTGGTATCCAGGTGGGCGCACAGGCTTTGCTGGTACTCCCAATCCCAATGGGCGGGCGTGGGCCGGTGCGAGCCGGGCACAAACGCAAACGGCCCCTGGTCAGCCGCCACCGCATGCAAAAAGAACCAGGCTTTGCCCGCCGTGTGGAAGGTGTCGCGGTGCCAGTCGGTCTGCGGGTCGTGCCCGGCCTGCACGCCGTCGCTGCGGATGATCTGCACCCCCACAATCGGCGTGCCGGGGTAGCCCGCCGCATAGCGCAAGCCGCGCAGCAGCGCGCGGTCGGCGATCAAGCGGCCCAGCGCCGGAAACTGCTTGTCGCAGGTGGCCGCGTCCAGATTGATGCGCAAGGTGCGGGCGGGCGGCTGGCTCATTTCCAACGTGGGCCAGGCCACCGAAGCAATCTCGCGCTGCACCGCCTGCAGTGCCTGGGGCGGCAAAAAGTTCGGTTGCACCCATAGCCCCTGCTGGTCCAGCTGCTGACGCACCGCCGACGGCAGTCCCCAGCCCAACACCCCCCGCCGCAGCGCCGCCAGCCCCGCCGCCACCCGCTTGCGTGCCACATGCAGCCCCCACTGGTTCAGCCGGGGGTGGCCTACCCAGCGGTCGCACTTGAAACTTTTGGCTCCGGTGAAGAGGGTAAACATGGGTGGATGGTGGGCAGGTGGAGGAACGCGAGTGTAGGCGGCGGGTTGGACAGGTTGAGCGCAAACCCAAAAGCTGCATTTTCGGGAGCCAGCCGCCTTTACCTATAAATAATGCACCGCCAGCCCCCCCGCCAGCGCCGCCTGCCCCACCGGCACCAAATGCTGGTGGTGGGTAAACAGCAGCACCTGCCCGCCCTCGGCAAAGCGGGCCAGGGCCTGGAAGATGTAGCTGGCGCGGGTGTCGTCGCTGGTCATCAGCACGTCGTCCAGCACCAACGGCATGGTAGGGCCGCCCCCGTTTCCGTTTCCGCGTTGCAGTTCCAGCGCGGCCAGGCGCAGGGCCAAATACAGCTGGTCGGCGGTGCCTTCGCTCATGGCCTCGATGCCGATCAGGCGGCCGTCCAGACCTTCGGCTTGCAGCACCGGGCGCTCGGCAGAGGCATCTACCACCAGCTTGGGGTAACGGCCTCCGGTGATCAGGCCAAAGTATTCGGAGGCCAGCCGCACCATCGGGGCCTGGGCGCGTTCGCGGAAGCGCTTCAACGCCTCTTGCAGCAGGCTCTCGGCCAGGCGCAACTGCATCCAGGGCTGCACGGCGGCGCGCAGGCGGGCCACGGCGGATTCCATCTGTTCGCGGGCCTCGGCGGCAGCGGCGGAGGTGTCGATGGCGGCCAGCGCGTGCTGGGCCGCCTGCAAGGCGGCACTGGCGCTGGCGACATCGGCTTCCAGTTGCGTGGCCTGGCTTTCCAGGGCGGCGCGTTCTGCGTCCATATCTAGCGCATCGCGCCCGGCAAGCTCGGCGTGCAGATCGGCCAGCGGGCGGACGGTGGCTTGGCGCAGTTGGGCATCCAGTGCGTGCAGCTGGTCTTGCAGGGCACGCTGGGCAGTGGAGCGGTCTTCGGCCTCGGGCAATGCCTGCGGGGCATCCACTCCGGCCGTAGTACACAGGGCTTGCAGGCTGGTGTCGCTGGCCGTCATGCGCTGCTGGGCAATGGCGGATTGCTGTTGGGCGGCAGCCAAGCGGCGTGCCACCTCGCTGGCTTGCAGGGCATGGGCTTGTGCGCTGGTGAGGCGGGCGCTGAGGCGGTCGGCGAAGTCGTCGATCTGCTGCACCGGCTCGCCCAGCACGTCGGCCAGCGCCTGGGCCTGGGCTTGCACGTCATCGGCACGGGCCTGGTGCTGGGCGATGGCCTCGGCGCGGCGAGCGTGGGCGGTGTGGGCGGATTCCAGCGCGGCCAGTTCGGCCAGCCGGGCCTTGATGGCTGCGGGGCTGCTGGCGGTGGCTAGGAACAGGCGGGTGGTCCAGGCGGTTTGTGCCGTGTGCGCGGCATCCAGGCTGATTTTTTGCGCGGCGATGTGGCGCTCCAGCGTGGCGCGTTCGGCCTGTTGGGCGCTGCGCTGGGTGGCTTGGGCGCGGGTTTGGGCGGCGGCATCCTGGGCGCTGCGCAGCCAGGTGCTGGCCTGGGGCAGCAGGTGTGCGCCCACGGCCGGGCATCCGGCAGCGTGCAGGGCGTGCGCCAACGCCTCGGTGCGGGTCTGGATGGCGTGGGTGGCATCGGCCTGTTCGCGCTGGAGCTGGCCGTGGCGTTCGCACAGCTCTAGCGCCGTGGCGCGCAGGGCTTGCCATTCACGCAGGGCGGCGGGCGGGTGCGGGGGCAGGTGGGCGTCGGCCAGGGTCTGGAGCCAGTCGCGTTGCTGCTGCGCGGCGTGGGCTGTTGCATCCGTTAATTGCTGGGCGATGGCATGGCGGCGGGTGTCGGCCTCTGCGATGCGCAGCGCGCATTCGGCGGCCTGGGCGGCACGCGCGGCCCCTTCGCGCAGCAGGTCGGCCTGGCGGTCGGCCTCGGTTTGGGTGGGCTCGAAGGCGGCCAGGGTGGCGGGCGAAGCTGCGTCATGTCCATAAGAGGCTTTGACCTCCACCCAGCAGGCATCGCGCTGGTCGCGGGCGGTTTTGAGGCTTTGGGCGGTGACGATTTCGCCCACGGCGGCGAGTTGCTGCTGGCGCTGCTGCTGGGTGCTACGTTCGCGTTGCAGGTCGGCATCTTCCTTGCGCAGCGCCTCGGCGGTGGTGGCATGGTCGGTCTGGGCTTTTTCGGCCAGGGTGATGTCGGCCAGCAGCAGAGGGCGGGCGGCTTGCAGGGCGGCGGCAGTGGGCAGGCGCAGGTCGGCCAGGGCGCGCTGGAGGCGTTGCTCCACGGCATCGGTGTCGCGCTGCGCCTCGGTTTGGCGCTGGGGCGTGTCGTCCACGCCCAGGCCCAAGGCCAGGGCGTGCTGCAAGGCGGATTCGACGGCTGCCAGCAAGGCCGGGGGCACGGGTGTGGCATCTTCCGGGGTGTGGGCGAGCTGCGTATCCAGCTGCGCCAAGCGTTCTTGCTGCTGGGCCAGCGCCTGGGTGTGGCGGGCCAGGGAGTCCAGCAGTTCGTCCAGCGCCACGCGGTCGGCGGGGCCGGGCACGGCGGCCAGGATGGTTGCCAGACCTGCATCGGGGTGGATGCGGCGGGCCATCTCGGCCAGTGCCACTGCGCCCTGCCCGGCCTGGGTTTGGAGCTGTACCTGTTCACCGCGCTGCTGGCGAACGAGTGCGCAGGCTTGCACCACGCGTTCGATGGCGGGGGCGTGGGCCACCAAGGCGGGTTCCAGCAGCAGGGCGGACTGGGCCTGGGCGCAGACGGCTTGCTCGGCCTGGGCGGCATCCCACTGCTCGGTGGCGGTGTGCAGGCTGTGCTGGGCGGCCAAGCGGTGTTCGCGGGCCTCCGGGGGCAGTAAATTTATAGTGTTTTGTGCCTCTAGCGCATGTTGTACCTGCGCAAGCTGCTGCAATAAAGGTAGCACGGCGCGCAACTCGGTCAGGGTGTGGATGCGCCGGTGGGCGGCCTTGAGCTGGTCTTGCAGGGCGCTGCGCTGGTCGGTGGCGGTGTCTACCGCGCGCTGGCGGTCCTTCCATTCTGCTGGGCGGGTCAGGGCGGCTTTGAAGGCGGCTTTGTGCTCTTCAATCTGGCGCAAAGCTTCGGGAATGACGGCCTGGGTGGCACGCGGGCTGTAGTAGCTTTTGGCATCGTCTTGCAGGCTGGCCAGCTGGGCTTTGATGCCTTGCAGCCCGGCGCTGGCCTCGAACAGGGCGGCCCCGAGTTCGCCCTCGCCTTGCAGCAGTTGGCGCCCACCTTCGCGCAGGCGGGCGTGGTCCAGGCCAAAGCTGCGCTCGAAGGCGGCACGGTCCATGCCGCCGGTAAGGGCCTGGACCACCGCTGCACTGACCGGGGTGGCCAGCGGCTGGCCGGTGGCGGGGTCGGCAGCAGTGAGCGCGTCTTTGTTCTTTTTACGGCGGGCCACCGCTACCGGTTGGCCGTCGGCGTCTTCCAGCACGGCGGTGATCAATAGCTTGGGGCTGTCGTGCACAAAGTTGTCGGCGCTGCGCACGGGGATACCAAAGCGCAGGTCGGCCATCGCCCGCAACGCGGAGGATTTACCGGCCTCGTTAGGGCCAAACAGCAGATGCACGCGGGCGGCTGCATGGGGGGATGTGGCGGTGAAATCCAGCAACTTGTCGGTGAACGGGCCGAAGGCGGACAGGTAGAGTTTTTGCAGCTTCATGCAGCTCTTTCGGATACAGCCAGGCGGGCCAGCAGAGTGGATTCGGCATCCATCAGCAGGGCTTTCAAGGTGTCGGGGTCGGCCCAGTTGCCGTCGCCCTTGGCCTCGGCGGGCAGCTTGTGCAGCACGTCGCCACAGGCTCCGGCCGTCCATGCGGCCAGTGCAGCAGGGTCGGCGGCCAGGCTATCGACCAGGCGCAGCAGTTCGGCCACCGCGTCATCGCCCTGGGCCAAAGCGGCGCGATCCACGGGCGAGCTGAGTTGCAACTGCACCTGCTCGATCCACAGCTCGGCTCCGGCCACGTCTTGGGCGGCAGCGTGCACTGCGGCTTCCAGCGTGCCGGGCTGCTGGGCCTCGGTGGTGTGCAGCGTGGTGCGGCCGGTAAGCGTGATGCGCAGGGCGTGCAGGCGGTCGCCCTCCCCCACGGTGGCGTGTTCCAACGCGGTGGTGATGCTCTGGCTGGCCTGGGCCAAGTTATCCACGCCGTCCAGCGGCACGCTGAGCTGGTGCCAGCGCACTACGTCGAGCGGCACGAAACGGGCTTCCATGTGCCCGGCGCTGACGGTGACGAGTTCGCAGCCTTTGGCCCCGGTTTCATTGGCGTGGCGGCCTTGCAGGTTGCCGGGGAAAACAACACGGGGCGACTCGCAGACCACGGCGCGGGTGTGCACGTGGCCCAGCGCCCAGTAATCAAAACCCCGGGTTTTGAGCGTGGGGATGTCGGTGGGCGCGTAGGTGTCGTGGCCGCTGGCCCCAGTGAGGCTGGTGTGCAGCAGGCCGATGTTGAACTGGCCGGGCAGCGCATCCGGGTAATGCGGCACCAGGTCTTCAGGCACTTCGCGCTGGGGAAAGCTGCGGCCGTGGATGGCCACGCCCAGCGCGGGCAGGTGCACGGTCTCGGCGCTGCGGCTGGAGAACACCTTCACGTGCTCGGGCAGCGGCAGTTCGCGGGTGATGGTGCCCTGCGCGTCGTGGTTGCCCTGGACGATGAAAACGCGGATGTCGGCCCGGCCCAGTCGGACCATTTGGGCGCGGAAGAACAAACCGGTGTGGAAGTCGGGCCAGTCGCGGTCGTACAGGTCGCCGGCCAGCAGCACGAAGTGCACCTTCTCGGCCAAGGCCAGATCGACCAGGTTTTCCAAAGCGCGGCGGGTGGCGTTGCGCAGGCGCTCCACCGGGGCTCCGGCATAGCGGCTGAGGCCGCGCAGCGGGCTGTCGATGTGCAGGTCGGCGGCGTGGAGGAAGCGGAAAGTGCCGGGGGTGGCGGCCAAAGTGGCTACTACGTTATTCATAGCACCTAGTGTAGGTGGTATGTGCGGTAGAAGCCGTTTTTACTTATAAGCCGGGGAGCCCCCCACCCCGGCCCTCCCCCGGGAGGGGAGGGAGGAATACCGGGAGTTATTCCCCCAGATATGCGGCGCGCACCTTGGGGTCGTTCAGCATTTGTTTTGCATCACCGCTCATGGTGACGATGCCGGACTCCATCACGTAGCCCCGGTCGGCAATGCCCAATGCACGGCTGGCGTTTTGCTCTACCAGCAGCACGGTCACGCCCTGGGCGTACACGTCTTTGACCACTTCAAAGATCTTGTCCACCATGATGGGCGACAGGCCCATGGAGGGCTCGTCGAGCAGCAGCACCTTGGGGCGGCTCATCAGGGCGCGGCCCATCGCCAGCATTTGTTGTTCGCCACCGGACATGGTGCCGGCCAGCTGGTCTTTGCGTTCGCGCAAGCGCGGGAAGATGGTGAACATCTTCTCAATATCTTCCGCAATGCCGGCCTTGTCGTCGCGGATGTACGCGCCCATTTGCAGGTTTTCGGTGATGGTCATGCGGGTGAACACGCCCCGGCCTTCGGGCACCATGGCCAGACCGTCTTTGACCAGATCCCACGCGCCCCGGCCCTTGATGCTTTTACCCAGGTACTGGATGTCGCCGCCGACAAACGGCAGCGTGCCGGTGATGGCCTTCATGGTAGTGGTTTTGCCCGCACCGTTGGAGCCGATCAGGCTGACCAGTTCGCCTTCGCGGACTTCAAAGTCCACGCCCTTGACGGCCTGGATGCCGCCGTAGGAGACCTTCAGGCCGCTGACTTTGAGCAGCACTTCGCCGGTTTTTTTCATAGGTGTATTAGCCATCTCTAGTGTCCTCCGGTGCCTAGGTAGGCTTCGATCACTTTTTCATTTTTCTGCACTTCGGCAGGCGTGCCTTCGGCGATTTGCTTGCCGTAGTCGAGCACGGTCAGGCGGTCGCACAGGCCCATCATTAGTTTCACGTCATGCTCGATGAGCAAGATGGTGCGGTTGTCGTTGCGGATCTTGTTGATCAGCTCGCGCAGCATGACTTTTTCGGTCATGTTCATACCGGCAGCGGGCTCGTCCAGAGCGATGAGTTGCGGGTCGGTGGCCAGGGCGCGGGCGATTTCCAGGCGGCGCTGGTCACCGTAGCTCAGGGTGCGGGCCTTGAAGTCGGCCATTTGGCCAATGCCAACGTAGTCCAGCAGCTCTTGGGCGCGTTTGGCGATGGCCAGCTCTTCGGCCTTGAAGCCTTTGGTACGGAAGATCGCGCCCAGCAGCCCGGTGTGGGTGCGGATGTGGCGGCCGACCATAACGTTCTCTAGCGCAGTCATTTCGGCGAACAAACGGATGTTCTGGAAAGTGCGCGCAATGCCGGCCTTGGCCACTTCGTGCACCGCCGTGGGCGAATAGGGCTTGCCGGCCAGCTGGAACGTGCCACTGTCGGGGGTGTACAGGCCGGTGATGACGTTGAAGAACGTGGTTTTACCGGCGCCGTTGGGGCCGATCAGGCCGTAGACCTGGCCGCGTTTAATGGTGATACCCACATCGCTCAGGGCTTGCAGGCCGCCAAAGCGCTTGGAAATACCGGCAACTTGCAGGATCACTTCGGATTTTTTGCTGTCTGTCATGGGTATTCCTTACTTGACCTTGAGCGATTTACCGTGCTCGGGCGAAGGCCAGAGTCCGCGTGGGCGCATCAGCATGATGACGATCATGGCCACCGCAATCAGCAATTGGCGCAGGATGGCCGAGTCCAACCGTCCGCCAGTCATGGCCTGCAGCGGGCCTGCCAGGTAGCGCAGCACTTCGGGCAAGGCCGACAGCAGCACGGCACCCAAAATCACGCCGGGCAAGTGACCAATGCCACCCAACACCACCATCGCCACGATCATCACCGACTCCATCAGGCTGAAGGATTCGGGCGACACAAAGCCCTGGAACGCGGCGAACAGCGTGCCCGATACGCCACCAAACGTGGCACCGGCGCCAAACGCTAGGAGCTTCATGTTGCGGGTATTGATGCCCATCGCCTTGGCGGCGATTTCATCTTCGCGGATGGCCATCCAGGCGCGGCCGACGCGCGACAGCTCCATGCGGTGGCACACCACCACGCTGATCACCACCAGCACCAGGAACAGGTAGTAGTACAGGCTGACCGAAGCAATCTCGAAGCCAGCCACATGCAGCGGTTTGCCCAGGTCGATGCCGAAGAACTTCAGTGAGTCGATCTGGTTCAGGCCCTTGGGACCATTGGTGATGTTGATCGGGTGGTCGAGGTTATTCAAAAACACCCGGATGATTTCGCCAAAGCCCAGAGTCACGATGGCCAGGTAGTCACCGCGCAGCTTGAGGGTGGGCGCGCCCAGCAGCATGCCGAAGAGCCCGGCAATGGCCGCCCCCACCGGCAAAATGAGCCACAGCGGCATGTGCAGCCCCTCGGGGAACATGGCGGCAATGGCAGGGAAGGAGTCGGTCAGCTGGGGCGAAGCCAGCAGGCCGTAGGTGTAGGCACCCACGGCAAAGAAGGCCACATAACCCAGATCGAGCAGACCGGCAAAGCCGACCACAATGTTCAGGCCCAGGGCCAGCATCACGTAGATCAGCGCCATGTCGGCAATACGCACCCAGGCGTTGCCGAAGCTTTGCAGCACCAGCGGGAGGACCAGCGCCAGGATGGCACCGATGATGAGGTTGGTTTTATTCATTTTCATGGTGTTACTCCCCTTAAGCCCGGTCGGCCACACGTTCACCCAGCAGGCCCGATGGGCGCAGCGTGAGCACGATGATCAGCACGATGAAGGCAAAGATGTCGGAGTAGTTACTACCCAACACGCCGCCGGTCAACTGGCCGATATAGCCCGCGCCGATGGATTCGATCAGGCCCAGCAAAATGCCGCCGACCACCGCACCGCCCAGGTTGCCAATGCCGCCAAACACGGCGGCCGTAAAGGCTTTCAGGCCGGGCAGGAAGCCCATGGTGTGCTGCACGGTGCCGTAATTGGATGCGTACATCACACCGGCGATGGCGGCCAGCACCGCGCCGATGATGAAGGTGGCCGAGATCACCATGTCGGGCTTGACACCCATCAGGGCGGCGACGCGGGGGTTCTCTGCGGTGGCCCGCATGGCCCGGCCCAGCTTGGTGTAGTTGACCAGCCACATTAGCACCGCCAGCGACACGGCGGTCAGGGCCAGAATCAAAATCTGCGTGGGCGTGATGACCGCGCCGCCGATGTTGTACGGCGCAGCAGGCAGCAGCGTGGGGTAAGGTTTGTAGTTGGGCTTCCAGATGATCATGGCCAGGGTTTGCAGCAGGATGGACATGCCGATGGCGGTAATCAAGGGGGCCAGTTTGGGGCTGTTGCGCAGCGGCCGGTAGGCGACTTTTTCAATCACGAAATTGAGCGTGGCCGAGACGATGCAGGCAATGATGAGCGAGATCAGCAAGACCAGCCAGCCGGGCGTGCCGGGCATGCCCTCTTGCATCAGGCCAATGATGGTCCAACTGGTCAGCGCGCCGACCATCAGCACCTCGCCGTGCGCAAAATTGATCAAATTAATGATGCCGTACACCATCGTGTAGCCCAGGGCTACCAAGGCATACATGCTGCCCAGCACCAGACCGTTAATGATCTGCTGTAGCAAGATATCCATATAAAAATTCTCCGTTTGTGTGAAGCATCCACAGGCTGCAACGCCTGGTAAGACCTTGCCGCTATTTAGCAAAAAACCCGCCATGTCCAAAATGGTGCGGGTTTTCTGTGGCGGATTGTATCCAGCACGAAACGGGCCAAAACACAGGGTTTCAGGCGTATTTACCCTTGATAGGCCGTGGATTAGCGCCTTTGTGACAGTATTAGCGCTTCTGATTATTCAACCGCTTCAACTCCTCCAGCTTATCGCCAATGCGGATCTCCAAACCGCGCGGCACCGGCCGGTAAAAGTTTGGCGCGGCCATGCCATCGGGCAGATACTGCTCGCCCGCCGCGAAACCACCGTCCTCGTCGTGCGCGTAGCGGTAGCCTTTGCCGTAGTCCAGCTCTTTCATCAGCTTCGTTGGGGCGTTACGCAGGTGCATGGGCACCGGGCGGGTGCCGTCTTTTTTGATGAAGGCCTTGGCCTCGTTAAAAGCTTTGTAGACCGCGTTGGACTTGGCCGCCACGGCCAGATACACCACGCATTCGGCCAGCGCCAGCTCGCCCTCGGGACTGCCCAGCCGCTCGTACACATCGGCGGCATCCAGCGCCAGGCGCAAGGCACGCGGGTCTGCCAGGCCAATGTCTTCACTGGCCATGCGGACCAGGCGGCGGGCCATGTAGCGCGGATCGGCCCCACCGTCGAGCATGCGCACAAACCAGTACAGCGCCGCGTCCGGGTCGGAGCCACGCACGGATTTGTGTAGCGCACTGATGGTGTCGTAGAACTGCTCGCCGCCCTTGTCGTAGCGGCGCATGCGCTCGCCCAGCACCTTGAGCAGCCACACGTCTGTGATCTCGGCCTGCTTCTCCTGGGTGGCGGCCACGGCCAGGGTTTCCAGCGTGTTCAGCAGCCGCCGGGCATCCCCATCGGCATAGGCCACCAAACGGTCAATAGCTATTTTTTCTATAGCTACAACCGCATGTATAGCCTGCGCGTGGGCCACTATTTGTTCTAAATCTTCGGGGGTGAGCGGTTGCAGCACGTAGACCGCTGCGCGCGACAGCAGGGCCGAGTTGACCTCGAACGACGGGTTCTCGGTGGTGGCCCCCACAAAAGTAAACAGCCCGCTTTCCACATGCGGCAAAAACGCGTCTTGCTGGCTTTTATTAAAGCGGTGCACCTCGTCCACAAACACAATCGTGCGGCGGCCCTGGGCCTGGGAGACCAGCGCCTGCTCCACCGCCTCGCGGATGTCCTTGACCCCGCCCAACACTGCGCTAATGGTGATGAAGCGGGCCTCGAACGCATCGGCCATGAGCCGGGCGATGGTGGTCTTGCCGGTGCCGGGCGGGCCCCACAGGATGCAGCTGTGCGGCTGGCCCGACTCAAACGCAATCCGCAGCGCCATGCCCTCGCCCAGCAGGTGCTGCTGGCCAATCACTTCGCCCAGATTTTTCGGGCGCAGGCGCTCGGCCAGCGGGGCATCGGTAGACAAGGCGGTACGGGTCATGGAGCAGGATTCTCCCATGCGCTCTTGGCGCGAAACGGGTGCGTCATACCTTATCCTCCCCGCCATATGATTTATGTCCCCGTGCCCATTTCCCGCATCGAAATCCTCCGCCCGCTGCCCATCAACATCTGGGATTCCAAAGGCAACCTGCTGCTGCGCAAAGGACAGTCGATTTTGTCGGAGCACCACCGCGAACACCTGGAGGCCCACGGGGCCTGCGCCACCCAGCCCGACTACAAAGCCTGGGTCAGCAGCTACGACCGCCTGATCTACGGCTTGCTGCGCGACGGGGTGAGCATCCAGGAAATTGCCAAGGCCACCATGCCGCAAGACATCCTGGAGCTGGACTACACCGTGGGCGAAGACATCACCGGCGGCTGGACCGATGTGCAAGCCGTCTGGGGCACGGTACTGCACACGGGGCCCGCTGCCCACAACCCGCTGGGCCGCCTGCTAGGCGTACAAAAGCGGGCAATGGAACTGCTGGACAAAGACGTGGACGACAGCCTGTTTTGCCTGTTCCAGGCTCTGGCCGACCAAACCCTGGGCTACTGCGCCACCCACGCGCTGCTCTGCGCGGTGGTGTGCGAGCTGACGGCCCGCAAACTGGAACTGGACAGTTTTGTGCGGCCCATCCTGGTACAGGCCGCCCTGACCATGAACATCAGCATGGCCAAGCTGCAAGACACGCTGGCCACCCAGCCCACCCCGCCCGACGCAGCGCAAAAGCAGCTGATCCAGGAACACCCGGTTCTGAGCGAGGAAATTTTGCGCAGCTTTGGTGCCATGAATGACGACCTGCTAGACCTCGTACGCCTGCACCACAACCGGGATGAAACCCAGGGGCTGGATCGCAACCTCGAATGCCGCCGCATCCTGCACCTGGCCGACGTGCTGATCGGAAAAATGGCCCACCGTTCAACCCGGCCCGGCCTGTCGGCGCTGGGGGCCGCCAAATCCAACATCGTGGGTGCGCCGGACGAAGACGCCCGCGTCGGCAAAGCCATGACCAACGCCATCGGCTTCTACCCCCCCGGCACCTACGTGCTATTGGCCAATGGCGAAAAAGCCGTCAGCGTCAAAAAAGGGGTTGCCGTCAACACCCCGATGGTGGTCAGCGTAGCCAACGCCGAAGGCCTGCCGCTGGGCATCTACGTGCTGCGCGACACGCGTGAAAAACCGTTTGCCATCCAGTCGCCAGCGGCCGCCGACAACGTCAAGATCAACCATGAGCGGGTGTACAAGGCCATACTGAAAGTGATACCGGGGTAGCCCAAGCCCTCCCCAGGCTTTAGTGCTGCGGTGTTTCTGGATTTGCAACTACTGCTTCAGCACATCCGCACCTGCTGGCGGCTTGAACTGGAAGCTATCGGCCGCCAGTGCCGGGTTCACCTCCACCTTGGCAAATGCCATCACCGAGCGCTGGCCAAAGCTGTCCAGAATCTCCAGCGCGGCCAATTCGGTGGTTTTGCCGTCGACCTTGAAGCCCACGCGCACGCTTTGCAATTGGCCGTCTTTGGTCTTGGGCGTGGCCAACACCCATTGCAGGCCGTCCTTGTCTGGTGCGGCCAGCAAAGTGAAATCGGCCTGCAAGGCCCGCAGATCGACGGCGGTGGCAATCAGCGCGGCGGGGGTGGAGCCCAGCACCTGCGACTGCTTGCGGGCGGTGACCTGGTTCAGGTCCACGTCATACAGCCACAGGGTCTGGCCATCGGCCACGATGCTTTGCTCGAACGGTTTTTTGTACAAAAACTTGAATTTGCTAGGCCGCAGAAATTCGAAGCTGCCGGTAGAGGTTTTGACCCGCGCTGCCTGCCCCTCCTTGGGCGGCGAGGTCACCACCTGGGTAAATTCCGCCCGGCCAGATTTGACCGTTTTGACGAAGTTTTCCAAGCTTTCCAGGCCATTAGCGCAGGTAGCACCTGCACTAGTAGCTATTAATAACGTAGCAAATAATTTTTTCATAGTATTACTCGGTGCGGGCTGGAACGAGAATTTCGCGTTGACCAGCCCCGCTCATGGCGCTGACCAAACCGGCTTTTTCCATGTCTTCCACCAAGCGGGCGGCGCGGTTGTAGCCGATCTTCAAATGCCGCTGCACCAGCGAGATGCTGGCCTTGCGGTTCTTCAGCACCACTTCCACGGCCATGTCGTACATCGGGTCTTTTTCCGCGCTGCTGTCGCCGCCGTCGCCGCCCTCCCCGTCCTCGCCATCCACCGTGCCACCTTCCAGCACGCCTTCGATGTAGTCGGGCTCGCCCTGGCTCTTCAAGTAATTTACAACGCGGTGCACCTCTTCGTCGCTGACAAACGCACCGTGTATGCGCGTTGGCATGCCGCTACCGGGCATGTAGAGCATGTCACCCAGGCCCAGCAAGGCCTCGGCCCCCATCTGGTCGAGGATGGTGCGGCTGTCGATCTTGCTGCTGACCTTGAAGGAGATGCGGGTGGGGATGTTGGCCTTGATCAGGCCGGTGATCACATCCACGCTGGGGCGCTGGGTGGCCAGAATCAAGTGGATACCGGCGGCGCGGGCTTTTTGCGCCAGCCGGGCAATCAGCTCTTCGATCTTCTTGCCGACCACCATCATCAGGTCGGCCAGCTCGTCGATCACCACCACGATGTGCGGCTCGCGCTTCAAGGGCTCGGGACTGTCGGGCGTGAGGCTAAACGGGTTGTAGATGAACTCTTCGCGCGCCTTGGCCTCGTCGATCTTGGCGTTGTAACCGGCCAGATTGCGCACGCCCAGCTTGCTCAGCAGTTTGTAGCGGCGCTCCATCTCGGCCACACACCAAGTCAGGCCGTGCGCCGCCTGGCGCATGTCGGTGACCACCGGGGCCAGAAGGTGCGGAATGCCCTCATACACCGACATTTCCAGCATCTTCGGGTCGATCATCAGCAGCCGCACATCACGGGCTTCGGCCTTGTACAGCAGGCTCAAAATCATGGCATTGATCCCCACCGACTTGCCGGAACCAGTGGTTCCGGCCACCAGCACGTGGGGCATTTTGGCCAAGTCCACCACCACGGGGTTGCCAATGATGTCCTTGCCCAGGCCCATCGTCAGCAGCGACTTGGCCTCGTGGTAGACCTGCGAGCCCAAGATTTCCGACAAGGTGATGGACTGGCGTTTGGCGTTGGGCAGCTCCAGCGCCATGTAGTTTTTGCCGGGAATGGTTTCCACCACCCGGATCGACACCAGACTCAAACTGCGCGCCAAATCCTTGGCCAAGCCCACGATCTGTGAGCCTTTGACCCCCGTAGCGGGCTCAATTTCATAGCGCGTAATCACCGGGCCGGGCGATGCCAGTACCACTTTGACATCCACACCGAAGTCTTTGAGCTTCTTCTCGATCATGCGGCTGGTCATCTCCAGCGTTTCGTGGGCCACGGTTTCCTGGTGCAACTGCGCGCCGTCCAGCAAATCGACCTGTGGCAACTTGGAGTCGGGCATGTCGGCAAACAGCGGCTTTTGGCGCTCTTTGATGACGCGGGCACTCTTGGGCGGATCGACCAGCGTGGGTTCAATCTGCACCGGCGTGGGGTGGTGGATGGCGATTTCCACCCGCTCCTCGCGCACCACAGCTTCGCGCTTCTTGGCGGCGACCTTGCCCACGGCCAGGTCTTCGGCCACCACGCGCTTTTCGCGCCGTGTCTCGACCAGCGCATAAGCCCAGGCCCCCAGCCGCTCGGCCACCTGGCTCCACGAGAAGCGGAACACCGCCGACACACCAATCACGCCCAGCGCAATCCACACCAAACCCGACCCGGTAAAGCCCAGCCATTTGTCTCCCAACGGCCCGACCAGATAGCCCAGCACACCGCCCACATGGCCCGGCAACACAGGCGCCAGCCGGTACAGGCGCGACCATTCCAAAGCGCTGCTGGCGCACAGCAGCAAAACCAGCCCTACCCAAAAGCCCCAGGCCGTGCCCGCCAAATGGCCGCTGGGCCGGGGTTTGTCATCGGGGGCGTGGGCACGCATCCAGTCGGCCAGCCCGGCCAGCCAGGCGCGTACCCCGGCAGCCAGACACCACCAGACCGAAAAGCCCAGGCAAAAGTAGCTCATGTCGGCGATCCACGCGCCCAGCCGCCCGCCCCAGTTGTAGACCACGGCACTCTGCCCCGAGGTGGACCAAGCAGCATCCTGCAACGAGTAGCCCAGCAGCGCCATGCACCAAAACACCAGCGCCAGCAAGCCCAGGATCAGGCTGATTTCGCGCGCAAAACGGTTGATGCCGGTGCGCATCGGCGACACCACCGGACCGGAGGAATTCAGAGTATTGAGGGAGTAAGTCATGGGCAGAAAAAATCTGCGCCAAGCTTACCGCATGCGCGGGTGGCCCCGAAGCTGAGCCGCGCGGACTCAGGTCAGCGAACCGAGCACCGATTTGATGTGGGTGGAGCCGTTTTCATTGCCTTCGATGTAGCCGCGCTCTTCCAGGTCCTTCATCACCCGACTGACCATTTCCCGCGAGGCGCCGACCATTTTGGCCACGTCCTGGCGCGAGATTTTGTCGCGGATGACCATCTGCCCCTCGGCATCCAGCGTGGCGGCTTCAAGCAGCACATGGGCCACACGGCCATACACGTCCATCAGCGCCAACGACTCGATCTTCTGGTCAGCCCGGCGCAGGCGCTTGACCAGGCCGGACATCACCGACCGGGCCATCGCCGTATTGCCTTCCAGGCATTGGTCGAACTCGGCACGGCCCAGCACCAAGCAGTCGGTGGCGGTTTCGGTTTGCACCGTGGCAGAGTGGGGTTCGTTGTCGATGAGGCTCATTTCGCCCACATAATCGCCCACTTGCAAAGTTGCCAGAATCACCTCGCGGCCTCGGCCGTCGGTGGTGAGCACACGGGCCCGGCCACTCAGTACGATGAACAGCGCGTTGGACTTGAGACCCTGCTCGACAATCAACTCTCCGCGCTTGAACCGTTGCTTGCTCACCGCATTGGTCACCAGATCAGCCTGCTCGGAAGTCATGCTGGAAAACAAGGGCACACGCAATAAAAGCTCTATGTTGGACAACATCGACATCGTGACTTCCTTTCAGGAGAGAGTCCTGCAAGCGGTGGGTTTTTACAATTTGGTGCAAAATTTTAAAAAATTGCGGCCCACCCGGCAGGAATTGCTTGCTTGTTTGTAACAAGCAACAAACTGTACACGGCCGATTCCTCTTTTCACTACAGGTTTTATCCATGTCCTCAAATAAACACGCCAAAGTCCTGGTTCTAGGTTCCGGCCCTGCGGGCTACACCGCCGCCATCTACGCGGCCCGTGCCAACCTGAACCCGGTGCTGATCACCGGCATCGCCCAAGGCGGCCAGCTGATGACCACCACCGAAGTCGATAACTGGCCTGCCGACGTGATGGGCGTGCAGGGACCCGAGCTGATGCAGCGCTTCCAGGAGCATGCTGAACGCTTCAAGACCGAAATCATCTTCGACCACATCCACACGGTGGACTTCAGCCAGCGCCCCTTCACCCTCACCGGCGACAGCGGCACCTACACCTGCGACGCGCTGATTCTGGCCACCGGTGCCTCCGCCCAGTACCTGGGCCTGGAGTCGGAAACCGCCTTCATGGGCCGGGGTGTATCGGGCTGCGCCACCTGTGACGGTTTCTTCTACCGAGAGCAAGACGTGTGCGTGGTGGGCGGCGGCAATACCGCCGTGGAAGAAGCCCTGTATTTGTCCAATATCGCCGCCAAGGTCACCCTGGTGCACCGCCGCGACACCTTCAAGGCCGAAGCCATTCTGGTGGACAAACTGATGGAAAAAGTGGCGGCGGGCAAGATCGAGCTCAAGCTGTTCCACACTTTGCAAACCGTGCTGGGCGATGCCTCTGGCGTGACCGGTGTGCGCCTGCAAAGCACCCAAAGCGATGCCACCACCGACGTGCCGCTGAAGGGCTGCTTCATCGCCATCGGCCACAAGCCCAACACCGACATCTTCGCGGGCCAGCTGGAGATGAAAGACGGCTACATCATCACCCGCACTGGTCTGCAAGGCTTTGCCACCATGACCAGCGTGCCCGGCGTGTTTGCCGCCGGTGACGTGCAAGACCACATCTACCGCCAGGCCATCACCAGCGCCGGCACCGGCTGCATGGCCGCGCTAGACGCACAACGCTTCCTGGAACAAGGCGCGCACTAACACCAATATTTAGGCGTGAAAACAGCTACTAACTCAGGCAACACCTGCGCTAGTAGCTATTTTTTTGATAGCAAATAATCTTACGGTGACTGTGTCGGGTGCAGGGTAAAGCGCAGGCCTTCTGTGGTCACGTCGATACCACCGGGCACGTAGCCCCAGCCGTTCACCACCGCCATGTCTTTGGCGCTGATCTGGTGTAGCGGAATACCGTCCAGCAGGCGCTCGGCCAACTGCGGAGCCAGGCCTTGCACCACGGCCTGGTAGCGCTCGGGCACACCGGTGAAGTGGAAGCGGTTGACGTGTACATCGGCCATGCGCAGGGTCTGGTCACGGGGCTCAAACTGCACGCGGTAGTCCACATCCAGCACGCCTTGAAAAACCGCACGGCTCAGGCGCTCGGTGACCTGCACCTGTATCTCCGTACCCAGCCGGTTCTGCGCGGGCAACAGGCGCAACTGGGGCGCCTGGGCTTGCAGCTCGAACAGCGGGCCGATCTTGCCGGTGTAAGGGAAGCGGGCGGCCAGCAGGCTTTGCAGCTTCTCTTGGCTGACGATCGTGGTGCGCGGGCCGGGGGCGGCACAGGCGACCAAGAGGGCACCTAGCATCCAGCCCAGCATCTTTTTCATCAAAACAAGGCTTCCTTGTGCATACCACTGCGCCCGAGCTGGATGCGGAGTTTGCGCAGCGCTTCGTTCTGGATTTGGCGCACCCGCTCGCGGGTCAGGCCCAGGCGTTCGCTCAGGGTGTCCAGCGTTTCGGGTTCGCGGTGGTGCAAACCAAAGCGGCCGTCCAGCACCTCGCGCTCGCGCCGGTTCAGGGTGGCAATCCAGGTTTCCAGCAGCCGCTCCACCTCATGCGCCTGGGTGGTGGTGGCGGGATCGGGGGTGTTTTCATCTACCAGGGTATCGACCAAGGTTTGGCCATCCTCGCTGCGGTCCAGGCTGGCATCCAGCGAGCGCGGGGACTCGGCCAGCGCCAGCAAATCAGCGATTTCGTGCGCGTCGCGACCCATCAGGGCGGCCACGTCGTCCACCCGCACGCCGTCAGGGCGCAGGGCGGCAAAGGCCGGGTCGTGCTCCAGCGTGCGGCGGGCCCGCAGCACCTGTTGCAGCTCGCGCACCACATGCACCGGCAGGCGGATGACACGGCCTTGCTGCACCACCGCACGCTCCACCGCCTGGCGAATCCACCAGGTGGCGTAGGTAGAGAAGCGGAAACCGCGCTCGGGCTCGAACTTGTCGATGGAGTGCATCAACCCCAGGTTGCCCTCTTCAATCAGGTCGCCCATGGGTACGCCCCGGCCCAGGTAGCCCTTGGCGATGCTGACGACCAGCCGCAGGTTGTGCTCGATCATGGCCTGGCGGGCTGCAAAGTCGCCGGCGCGGGCGCGGGTGGCCACGGCAAATTCTTCGGCGGGGGTAAATAGCTCGGTACGCCGCACGTCGCGCAGGTACAGGCTGAGGGTGTCATGGTGGTCCACCCCCGTGGCCAGCCACGTGGCGGTGGGTGGCGGGCGGTCGCCCTCTACACCGTCTGCGCCCAACGCGTCCTCAAGCACAGTGTGGCCGGGAGCGTTGGGGGTTTTCATGGTGCGTTACCGGTTGGGCAGGTATTTGGCGGGATCGACAGGCTTACCCTGGCGGCGAATCTCGAAGTGCAGTTTGACACGGTCGGCATCGCTGCTGCCCATTTCGGCAATTTTTTGGCCCTTGCGCACCGACTGGTCTTCTTTGACCAGCAGGGTCTGGTTGTGGGCGTAGGCGGTGAGGTAGGTGTTGTTGTGCTTCAGGATCAGCAGGTTGCCGTAGCCGCGCAGGCCTGCCCCGGCATACACCACCCGGCCATCGGCGGCGGCCACCACCGCATCGCCGACTTTGCCGCCCAGGTCCAGGCCTTTGTTTTTGGCTTCGTCAAATCCGGCCACCAGGCTGCCACTGGCGGGCCAGATGAAGGCCAGATCGTCCTCACCTGCCGATGCCACGGGGGCCGGCGTGGCAGGCTTCGCGGGGGCGCTGGCCGCACTGGCGGGGCTGGAAGCAGATGCCACGGGGCCGGGCACCGCCACCGGGGTGATGGTGCTGGAGGCCACCGGGCGGGTGGTCACGCCGGTCTCGGTGGCCACCGCGTTGGGCGAAATCACCCGCAGCACCTGGCCGACTTCGATCACATTGGGGTTGTCCAGCATGTTCCAGCGGGCGATATCTTTCCAGCTTTGACCGGAGTCCAGGCCGATGCGGATCAGGGTGTCGCCGGGTTTAACGGTGTAGTAGCCGGGCTTGCCCGCATTCTCGGCACCGGGCAGGGGTTTGGCGGGCTCGGCGATTGGGCTGGCAGTGGTGGTGGTGGTGGGCTGCGAGCGGCTGGTGCCCCGGTCTTCCACCGGGGCCTTGTGCGTGATGGGGCCCGCGCAACCCGCCACCACTACCAACGCCAGCAAACTGACGATCTTCATCCAACCCTGACTGCGCAACGCGTGCATGTGTAATTCCTATAAACATGAAATAACCCGCCTGGCCCTATGTACTTTGCACGCCGGGCCAGGGAGGTTATGCAACCCCTGATTTTAGAGGGACAAAATGCACGGCTTCGAGCACCTGCTGGTGAAAACCCTGAGCGGTTCTGTCCACCACCACCAGCGCCTGCTTGCCGCCGCTGGTCACCATCGGTGCCACCAGCCGCCCACCCACCGCCAGCTGGTCCAGCCAGGCCTGCGGAATCGCGTCGCCCCCGGCAGCCGCAATGATGCCCGCATACGGCGCGCCCTTGGCATAGCCCAGCATGCCGTCGCCAAACAGCAGGTGCACATTGGGCAGGCGAAACGGGCGCAGATTGGCCCGGGCTTTGTCATGCAGGCCGCGCAGGCGCTCGATGCTGTAGACCTCACGCGCCAGCACGGCCAGCACCGCCGCCTGGTAGCCGCAGCCGGTGCCGATCTCCAGCACCCGGCCCAGCGGCCCGGCTTGGCCCAGCGGCGAGTCCAGCAGCAGCTCGCCCATGCGGGCCACCACATTCGGTTTGGAGATGGTCTGGCCCAGGCCAATCGGCAGGCTGGTGTCTTCGTAGGCCTGGTTGACCAGGGCGGAATCCACAAACCGGTGCCGCTCCACCAGCCCCATAGCGCGCAGCACCGGCGCCGAAGCAATGCCCATCGCCGACAGCTTGTGCACCATGCGGGCGCGCACCGCGTCCGAATCCATCCCGTGGCCTGCCGTAGGTTTTATTTCCAAGCTTTTTAGGGGCCTAGCGCTTATTCCAATTGCACCATAAGCTACAGTTTTGGTAGCACTGTTTTTAGCGACTGGTGCGCCGGTTAAAAAGTCCAACCGGGCCGGAAACGGGGGCCGCTGCGCCATTTAAGCCGCCGCCAGCCGGGCTGCGGTTTGCGCCCAGTAGCCCAGGTTGTCGTGGTCGGTCAGGTCTACTTTGAGCGGGGTCAGGGTGACATGGCCTTGCAGGCTGGCGTGGAAGTCGGTGCCCTCGGCATCGTCCTTGGCGGCCCCGGCGCTGCCGATCCAGTACATGGTGTCGCCGCGCGGGCTGTCCATCGTGATGACTTTTTCAGCCGTGTGGCGGCGGCCCAGGCGGCACACCTTCATCGGCTTGAGCTGCTCTAGCGGCAGGTTGGGAATATTTACATTGAGTAGCCACGGCGGCGCACCGGCGTGCTGCTGTTGGGCCATGCGCAGCACCAGGTCACGGGCGGTCTGCGCGGCGGCATCCAGGTGGCCCCAGCCTTTTTCGGTTTGCGAAAACGCGATGGCCGGGATGCCGAATAAATAGCCCTCCATTGCCGCGCCCACGGTACCCGAGTAAATCGTGTCATCGCCCATATTGGCACCGTTGTTGATTCCCGAGATCACCAGATCGGGCCGGTAGCCCAGCAGGCCGGTCAGGGCGATGTGCACGCAATCGGCCGGGGTGCCATTGACGTAGCGAAAACCATTTGCAGCCTGGTGCACGTAGAGCGGTGCGTACAGGGTCAGCGCATTGGACTTAGCGCTGTTGTTGTGCTCGGGCGCAACCACCTCGACCTCGGCCACGTCTTTCAGCGCTTCATACAGCGCCACGATACCTGGAGCCTGGTAGCCGTCGTCATTGGAAATCAGAATTTTCATAAAACATGCCAGAGTGTGGCGAGATTGTAGAGGCCGGATTACAGGCTCCCACCCTCCCATGCAGCACTAAACCGGCGTGGCGGTCAGGCCCTGCTGCAAGGCAAACACCTCGGGCCGCAGCGGGCGGGAAAAGTGGTAGCCCTGGGCGTAGGTGCATTGCAGGTGGCGCAGGCGCTGGGCGATTTCTTCGGTCTCCACCCCCTCGGCCAGCACCCGCAGCCCCAGACTCAACGCTAGCGAAATAATGCCGCGCACGATGGCGGCATTGTCCGGGTCGTCAATCAAATCGCGCACAAACGACTGGTCAATTTTGATCTTGTCAAACTTGATGCGGCGCAGGTAGGCAAAGCTGGAATAGCCGGTGCCAAAGTCGTCAATCGACAGCTTGACACCAAGAGCTTGCAGGCGGCGCAACACGGCCGTCACGGCCTCACCGTCGTGCAGGAGCACGCTTTCGGTCAACTCCAGTTCCAGCCGGTCGGGGGCGATGCCGGATATTTCTAACGCGGCCTCTACCTGCTTGAGCACCACACCGCGCTGAAACTGACGGGCAGACAAATTCACCGCCATGATCAGCTCGGGCTGGCCCGCGTCGTGCCAAGCGCGCAGCTGCAAGGCCGCAGTTTTCAGCACCCAACCACCCAGGGCCTCAATCAGTCCGCAGTCTTCGGCGATCGGAATGAACACGCCCGGCGCAATCGCGCCACGCTCCGGATGGTCCCAGCGGCACAGGGCTTCAGCCCCCACCACCCGCCCACTGGGCAAGTGGATCAGCGGTTGGTATTCCAAACGCAGGGCATTGTTTTCAATGGCCAGGCGCAAGGCGGATTCGAGCCGTAGGCGCTCCAACGCGGCCTCGTTCATGGTGGCATTGGCAAACTGGTAGGAGCCCCGCCCGCCGCGCTTGGCCGCATACAGGGCCGCATCGGCGCGGCCAAACAAAACATCAAACTGGTCACCATCCGCCGGAAACATGGCGATACCGGCAGAGATAGAAACATTGACCGGCAGTTCCGCCAAGGTCATGGGCTGGCCCACTGCGTCCATCAGTGCGGTCACCATGTGGGCCGCGTCGGCCGTGCTCTGTACGTTACGCAACAAAATCAAAAATTCATCGCCGCTCAGCCGCCCCACCACGGAGCGTTCGTCGGCAAACTGGCTTAGCCGCAGCCCAACCTCGCGCAACATCTGGTCGCCCGCTGCCTGGCCCAGCGAGTCATTCAGGGTCTTGAAATTGTCCACGTCGATCACGATCATGGCCACCTGCTCGTGCGTGGTCTTGGCATGTTTGAGCACCAAGGTGGAACGCAAAGCCACATGGGCCCGGTTCGGCAAGCCAGTGATCACATCCTGGCTGGACAAATAGGCAATTTTTTCTTCCGCCGCCTTGCGCGAACTCAGGTCGGAAAAAGCCGCCACGTAATGCGTTACTTCGCCGTGGGCGCGCTGGTGCAGGGCCGACAAACTGAGCCATTGCGGATACACCTCGCCATTTTTACGGCGGTTCCAGATCTCACCGGCCCAACGTCCGTCTTCGGCCAAGACCTTCCACATGTGTTGAAAAAATGCGGCATCGTGTTGCCCCGAAGCCAGGAACTGCGGGTCACGCCCCAGCACTTCACTGGACTGGTAGCCCGTGATCTCGGTGAACGCACCGTTTACCATAATGATGCGGTTGGCCTCGTCGGTCACGATGATGCCGTCGGTGCTTTGCTCCAGCACCCGACCCGCAAGCTCCAGCTTGGTGGCCGCAATACGCTGATCCGTAATGTCACGGCGCACTGACAGCAAATGCATACGCTGGCCACGCCGGCCAAAGGTCGGCACCCGAATCACATCCAACCAACGCAAATTGCCTTGGCCATCATCGGCCACCTCTTGCATATGCGAGGCCCGCCCCGATTGCCAGGTGGCCTCGTCGGTCAATGCCCCTTGGCGCAAACCTTCGCCCTGCGGGTGGTTGCGGTCGGCAATCTCCAGATTGGTGTAGCCATAGGCCTCTTGTTCGGTCAAACCCAGCACGGCACGTGCCGCCGGATTGGTCAGCAGCCAACGGCCTTCGCCATCTTTGAGATAGACCATGTCGGGCAGGTGCCGAAACACCGAGCCCAGTAATTTATCGCGGTCACGCAGCAGACGGTCTGACTCGGAACGGGCAGTGACATCCAAGCCCACACACCACACCACATCGGGTTGGGTATCGGCATACAAGCCATCGATGCTGGACCAGGCAATGCGCCGCTTGTCTCCAAACTTGGTGGTCAGCGTCCACTCCACGCCTCTAAAACTAGTGCCCAACTCCAGGAAGTCAGCCAATTTGCGCGCCAGATATAAGGGCTCGGGATACAACCACTGCAAGGCTTCAGAATGGTCTACCAACTCATCACTGCTGTAACCAGAGACAGCCTCGCACTCGCGGTTCCAATAAGTAATGGTGCGCTGGGTGCGTAAATCCATCGCACTGACCAAGACGGGCAAACCATCCAATACCGCCAATATCTGCGCAGCAGCACCGGCGCGGCTCACGCCGCCGCCATCCCACAGAACGTGCAGACTGGCGGATGCATCTCCTGGCGAAGTTCGGTCAATGCGATGGTTAGGGCGCTTGGTTTCCACACGGGGTTCCTACAGGTACGGCGGGGGCTCAAGTGGCGAAAAATTCTTAAAACTGTGTGCGCTTTAGTGGGCCATATTAGTACATGCTGCCCCAGTTTTGAAAAATTATCGGGACTACCGCACCCGTCTACCAAAGATGTAATTTACAGATCCCCAAACGAAAAGGGCGCTACCTAAAAGATAGCGCCCTTGCATTTATTTATTGGGGTGGCTGAAGGGGCTCGAACCCTCGACAACAGGAATCACAATCCTGGACTCTACCAACTGAGCTACAGCCACCGCAGCTTCATATTATAACCTGAATTTCCCCGGCGCAAGACCTTAGCCAGCATCAAGACCGGTTTTGGCCACAGGTTTGGCTACATTGATTTTGACTTTGAAGCGTTCCTTGAGTGTGCTGTAGTAAGCACGGCTCTCGGCACCCGCCCAGCCTTGGCCGTATTGCTCGCGACCTTGCTTGCGCAGGGTCTCGACCGGCGCATCGCGGGGCACCAATTTATTGATCTTGGCAATGGCATAACCTTGCGCACCCAGATCCGCACCCACCCAAACCGGTAAGCTGGCCAAGTCGGCACGCAGCGCGGCAGCTAGCAGCTGGGGTGGCTGCTGCTGGGCATTTTCACGCGACACCACCAAGGGTGCCGACAAGGTGGCAGCACCGGGATTTGCCTTCCAGGCGGTGAGTTTTTCCTGGCCTTCTTTTTGGGCCAATTCGGTGGCCCGCGCCGCCACTACGCGCACCCGTACCTGGTCTTTTACTTCGACAAAAGGCAGCGTGTGTGCAGCCGTGTATTGGGTAATGCGGCCAGAAACCAACTGGTTAGGCGCGGTTTCTACCGCTTCGGTATTGCGTTTTTTCTCGATCGAGTCCGAGGAAAAAATCGCATTCAAAAACTTGGCATTGGCCAGTACACCTTTGGCACCGGGCGCAGGGGTACGGGACAAGGACGCTGTCTGCACATTCAACTTGAGGCGATCCGCCACCGGCTTGAGGCTGTCGGCTTGTTCATAGACTCCGTTGGTAAAGGCATCTGCGGCTTCGGCAAATTTAGCCGGCGCTTGCTGATTCTTCACATCGGCTTCCAGTTCAGCGCGCATCTCTTCAAAGCTACGCTGCTTCGGTACACGGATGTCGGTGAGCTGGATGATGTGGTAGCCAAAATCCGACTCCACGATGCTGCTGATGTCACCCTTTTTCAAAGCGAAGGCTGCATCTTCAAAGGGTTTCACCATCGCGCCACGGCCAAAATAATCCAGGTCACCACCCTGCACGGCAGAACCTGTGTCTTGCGAGTTCTTCTTGGCGACTTCGGCAAAATTGGCCGGGTTTTTCTGCACCTGGGCAAGTAACTCTTCGGCTTTGGTACGGGCTACTTTGCGGTCAGCGGCAGACGCATCCTTGGGTGCGTTGAGCAAAATGTGGCTGGCGCGGCGCTCTTCCTTGCCGGCAAGGCGATCGGCGTTTTCCTTGAAGTAGGTTTTCAGGTCGGCCTCAACGGGTTGGACGCCTTTCTTTACGGCATCCAGGTCCAGCACGGCGTATTCAATGGTCGCCTGCTCCGGTGCCTGGAATAGGGCCGGATGGTCTTTGTACCAAGCTTCGAGTTCGGCATCGGTCGGGTTGACCTTGGCTGCAAAATCAGCGGTTTTAAACACAGCAACCTGCACTTCGCGCTTTTCAAACAAGGCATTCAACGCCACATCGGCCTCGGCACCCGCACTGAACGCGGTGCCAGCCACACCGGCAACCACTTGGCGCTGCGACAAATCGGTGCGTACCTGGGCTTCAAACATGGCCGGAGTCATGTTCTGGGCCGCCAGCAATTGGTGGTAACGCACCATGTCCAACGAACCATCGGGGTTGCGCAAAGATGCGATAGTGGGGTCGTCTTGCAGGCTACGGGCCAAGCGACTGTCACTGGTAGCCAGATGAAACTTATCGGCCGCTGCAGCCAACACACGTTGCTGCACCAGGTTTTCCAAGGTGGCGTACCGCGCCTCGGGAGAATCGAGCAATTTGGGATCGATACCGGGCTGGCTGGCCATGATGCGCTGCACTTCATTGCGGTGCGCGGCATCCCAGTCGCCCTGCTTGATCTCTTGGCCGGCCACCTTGGCGACTACTTCTCCGCCCTCGTTGAAGCGGCGGAAGCTCTCTTCGCCACCGACCAGAATAAACGCGGGGATGATCAGCAAGAACATCAAGCCCATCATGATCTTGGTGTGCTTGCGGACGAAATCAAACATGGCAGGACTCTTTTGAAAACATAACGGGCGCAAGCCCATTCTTAAAAACAAAAAAGGCGAACAATCTGTTCGCCTTTGCCGGGTGGGATTGGTGGGTGCTGACGGGCTCGAACCGCCGACCTACGCCGTGTAAGGGCGCTGCTCTACCAACTGAGCTAAGCACCCCACCTGAAACAGAAACCTCAGTTCAACGCATCTTTCAATGCTTTGCCTGGGCGAAATTTTGGAACTTTAGCGGCCTTGATTTTAATCGCATCGCCAGTGCGGGGATTGCGCCCGGCACGTGCAGCGCGTTTACCCACCGCAAAGGTGCCGAATCCTACCAGCGATACGGTACCGCCTTTTTTCAGCGTCGTCTTAACCGCACTGATGGTGGACTCCAGCGCACGTGTAGCAGCTGCTTTAGAGATGTCAGCATGCTTTGCGATGTGTTCAATCAATTCCGTTTTGTTCACAAGGAGCCCCTCGCTCAAATTTATTCAGACCACGATATTCAAAAATTTTCCGATGTCTTGCGTGTCTGCGGCGCGCAAAAAACAAGCCAGGGGAAAACGTAACTTTGCAGCAACCACTGCTTCGGCAATTAAAACCATGCACTTGCATGGTGCTAATCAGACAAACTGCTTTCGAGCGGCGCGGAGGCGGATTCTAGACCGTTTTTGGCCCACTCCTTGAACCCCTGCGACACTTTTTAAAACCTCTGATTCTCTATCCTCATTTCGTCCGCGCCCGAATTTCAGGCAGCGCTTTTTGCAGATAGTAAACCATCGACCAGATCGTCAACACGGCCGAAATCCAGATCAACCAGACACCCCACAGGTGCGTGTCCACCACTCCGAACAAGCGCCCATCGAACAGCAAAAATGGAATCGCCACCATCTGCGAGACGGTCTTGAGCTTGCCGATCATGTGCACCGCCACGCTCTTGGACGCGCCAATCTGCGCCATCCATTCGCGCAGTGCCGAGATAGCAATTTCCCGGCCAATGATGATCAGTGCCACGAACACGTCGGCCCGGCCCAGGTGCACCAGCACCAGCACGCAGGCGCAGACCAAAAACTTGTCGGCCACCGGGTCCAAAAAGGCTCCGAACGACGAGGTCTGGTTGAGCTTGCGGGCCAAATAGCCGTCTAACCAGTCAGTGGCAGCAAACACCACGAACATCACGGTGGCAATCAGGTTGCGACTGGGCTCGCTGATCGGCAGGTAAAAAACACCAATGATCAAGGGAATCGCGACGATGCGCGTCCAGGTCATGATGGTGGGAATGGTCCAAAACATGGCGTGATTGTGTCATGCCGCCAGTACGGTCGATCAGCGCAGCGCACGGTAGATTTCTTCGGCTAACTCCTTGGATATGCCGTCAACTTTTGCGATATCGTCCACTCCGGCCGCTGCCACGCCCCGGATGCCGCCAAAGCGTTGCAGCAGGCTGGCACGTTTTTTCGGGCCGATGCCTGCAATATCTTCCAACTTGCTGCCGCCCACGCGGACTTTGGCACGCTGGGCCCGCATACCGGTGATGGCGAAGCGGTGGGCCTCGTCGCGAATCTGCGCTACCAACATCAGTGCCGCCGAATCGCGGGCCAGCGTGGCCTTGGTGCGGCCATCGGCAAACACCAATTCCTCCAGCCCGACCTTGCGGCCCTCCCCTTTTTCGACCCCGACGATCAGCCCCAAGTCCAAGCCCAGCGACTCGAATACTGCCTTGGCCATCGACACCTGGCCCTTGCCGCCATCCACCAGGACCAGGTCCGGCATGCGCCCGGCCGGTGCTTCGGCAGAGGCTTCCGTCTGCACACCAAACTTGCTGTAGCGCCGCGTCAGCACCTGGCGCATAGCCGCGTAATCGTCACCCGGCGTGATGCCTTCGATCTTGTAGCGCCGGTACTCCGAGTTCTGCATCTTGTGCTGCTGGAACACCACGCAGGATGCCTGGGTGGCCTCGCCCGCCGTGTGGGAGATATCGAAACACTCGATACGCAGAGTGGCCAAGTCGTCCGGGGCCAGGTCCAACGCATCCACCAGCGCGCGGGTGCGGGCCTGTTGCGAACCCTCTTCGGCCAGCAAGCGGGCGAGTTGCAAACCGGCATTTTTCTGCGCCATTTCCAGCCAGCTACGGCGCTGCTCGCGCGGGTTGTGCACCGCCGTCACCTTGACCCCACTTTGCGACGACAAGGCATCCAGCAAGGCCTTGCCGACGGGCGCGCTGGTGATCAAAGCCGGAGGGATCGGGATGTCGATGTAGTGCTGGGCGATGAAGGCCTCCAGCACCTGCACCTCCACGGCCTGGGCGGCATCTTCGCCCTCCACCTCGACGGCGCTCATGAAAAAAGCATCTTCCACATGGGTCGGAAAGTAGGCCCGGTCGCCCAGGTGCCGCCCGCCGCGCACCATGGCCAGATTCACGCAGGCACGCCCGCCTTGCACCTTGACGGCCAGGATGTCTACGTCCTTGTCGGACACGTTGTCTACCGACTGCTGGTGCAGCACGGTGGACAAGGCGCTCATCTGGTTGCGCAGTTCGGCCGCCTGCTCGAATTCCAACTTGTCGGAATGGGCCATCATGCGCAGCTCCAGCGCTTGCAGGACTTGCTGGGTTTCGCCGTCCAGAAACTTCTCGGCGTTCAGCACGTCCTGGGCGTAGTCTTGCTGCGACACCAAGTTGACGCAGGGGCCTGAGCAGCGCTTGATCTGGTACAGCAAACAGGGGCGCGTGCGGTTGTTGAACACCGTGTCTTCGCAGGTGCGCAGGCGGAAGACTTTTTGCAGCAATTGGATGGATTCCTTCACCGCCCAGGCGCTGGGGAACGGGCCAAAGTAGCGGTGTTTTTTTTCGACCGCACCCCGGTAGTAGGCGACGCGGGGAAACGTCACCGCACTAGGCTCGGCGGCAAAGGCTGGCAAGGCGGTGATCTTCAGATACGGGTAACTCTTGTCGTCGCGGAACAGGATGTTGTACTTGGGGTGCAACGTCTTGATGAGGTTGTTTTCCAGCAGCAAGGCCTCGGCCTCGGAGCGCACCACCGTGGTTTGCATGCGCGCAATCTTGCTGACCATATGGCCGATGCGGGTGCCGCCGTGGTCGCGCTGGAAGTAGGTGGTGACACGCTTCTTTAAATTCTTGGCCTTGCCGACATACAGCACCGTGCCGTCGGCATCGAAGTAGCGGTAGACGCCGGGTAATGCGGGCAGCGCGGCGACTTCACTCAGCAACTGGTCGGAATGGACGGGTACGGCAACAGGAGCAACTGGCGGCTCAACAGGATTAATCTCGGACATAGACCGTATTGTGGACAATCCCCGGATGCTCCCCCTGAAATACCTGTCGGCCTACCCGGCCCACGTCACCGCCCAGGTGCAGCAACTGCTGGCCGACGACCAACTGGGCGCACTGCTGCTCAAAAAATACCCGCGCGCCCACAGCGTGCGCACCGACAAAGCCCTGTTCGACTACGTGATGGACCTGAAAACCCAGCACATGCGCAACGCCGCGCAAATCAACAAAGTGGGCTTTGATGCCAAGCTGCACGTCTACCACCACGCGCTGGGCACCCACACCACCGTGTCGCGGGTGCAGGGCAACAAACTCAAGGCCAAGCACGAAATCCGCATCGCAACGCTGTTCAAAGACGTGCCCGATCCGTTTTTAAAAATGATCACCGTGCACGAGCTAGCGCACCTGAAAGAGCGCAACCACGACAAGCCCTTCTACCAACTCTGCACCTACATGGAGCCCGACTACCACCAGCTGGAATTCGACGTGCGCCTGTACCTGACGCACATCGACGTGGCGGGCAAGCTGGACTGGCCAAGCTGATGCGCTGGGACATCTTCTGCGAGGTGATCGATAACTTTGGCGACATCGGTGTCTGCTGGCGGCTCAGTGCCGACCTGGCGGCGCGCGGCGAGCAGGTGCGGCTGTGGGTAGACGACCCATCTGCCCTGGCCTGGATGGCACCAGAAGGCTGCCCCGGCGTGGAAGTGCGGCGTTGGACGCAGCCTTTGGAGGTAAAGAACCTGGAACCCAGCTATGTATGGGTGGAAGCCTTCGGCTGCACCATCGCTCCTGAATTCGTAGCTGCTAGCGCAAACCACACCTGCGCTAACGGCCTAAAACCCTTATGGATCAACCTCGAATACCTGTCCGCCGAAGCCTACGTGGAGCGCTGCCACGCCCTGCCCTCACTGGTGCGCGACGGCCCAGCAGCGGGACGGCAGAAATGGTTTTTCTACCCCGGCTTTACGGCCCACACCGGCGGCCTGCTGTGCGAGGCGGATCTGGCGCAGCGGCAGGCCGACTTGGATGCCGAGGCCTGGCTGCACGCGCACGGCATCCCGCAGCGGCAGCCGATGGAGCGCCTCATCAGCCTGTTCTGTTACGAGCCCGCCGCCTTGGCTGCGCTGCTAGAACAACTGGCGCAAGCCGACCAGCCCACCCGGCTGCTGGTCACCGCAGGCCGGGCCACCCGGGCGGTGCAGGCGCTACTTGGGGATAAAAATAGCCTCCAGCGCATGGCTCACCTGCGCGAGCAGCTATCAATTTCATACTTGCCCCCCCTGGGCCAGCACGACTTCGACCACCTGCTGTGGGCCTGCGATGCCAACTTTGTGCGTGGCGAGGATTCGCTGGTGCGGGCCATCTGGGCCGGCAAGCCCTTTATTTGGCAGATCTACCCGCAAGATGATGCCGCCCACCACGCCAAGCTGGAGGCCTTTCTGGATATGGCCGATGCACCGTCGGCACTGCGGCAATTCCACCGGGTGTGGAACGGGCTGGAGGCCAGCGCCCTGCCCGCTTTAGCTCTGGACGACTGGGGCCCCAGCACCCAGGCCCTGCGCGCACGGCTGCTCCAGCAGCCTGACCTGGCCAGCCAGCTTCTCGGCTTTGCGCCTGAAACCCGTTAAACTCCAAGGCTTTGCCCGAATGGGCTGCTACCGGCAAACGCACCTATTTGCCCAACCCGCCGCCAACATATTCTTCGGAAATGGAGCGGCCCTCACTCCAGAGAATGCTATGAAAATCGCCCAAGATATCCGTGCTGGCAACGTCATCATGCACGGCAAAGACCCGATGGTCGTGCTGAAAACCGAATACAGCCGTGGTGGCCGCAACTCCGCCACCGTGCGCATGAAGCTCAAAAGCCTGATCGCCAACTTCAACACCGAACAAGTGTTCAAGGCCGACGACAAGCTTGACCAAGTTATCTTGGACAAGAAGGATTGCACCTACTCCTACTTCGCTGAACCCATGTACATCTGCATGGACACCGAGTTCAACCAGTACGAAGTCGAAGCCGAAAACATGGGCGACGCACTGAACTACCTGGAAGACGGCATGGAACTGGAAGTCGTGTTCTACGACGGCAAGGCCATTTCGGTTGAGTTGCCCACCAGCGTGCAGCGCGAAATCACCTGGACCGAGCCCGCC
This sequence comes from Rhodoferax sp. LB1P47, assembly GCF_056521445.1. Lineage (NCBI taxonomy): Bacteria > Pseudomonadati > Pseudomonadota > Betaproteobacteria > Burkholderiales > Comamonadaceae > Rhodoferax > Rhodoferax sp. LB1P47. The sequence continues at coordinate 159,581 of NZ_JBWMAU010000002.1, forward strand.
GTCAAGGGCGACACCTCCGGCAAGGTACTGAAGCCTGCCAAGATTGCCACCGGCTTTGAGTTCGGCGTGCCAATTTTTGTGGCCCAAGGCGACAAGGTAGAAATCGACACCCGCACCGGCGAATACCGCAAGCGGGTTTAAGTACACCCCCAGGCTACACACTGCGTGTTTCCGCCCACCCCCTTGCAGGGGGCAACACCAGCAGCCTGGCAAAGCCAGTTCTGCGGTGTTCTTGGAAGTGATGTCTACGTGCTGGGTTTATGCGTTTTAGACTGCTAGCGCTTAGCAGATAAACGCTAGCAGCTATCAAATACGCAGCAAAAAGGCTCCTTCGGGAGCCTTTTTTATTGCCCTGAAAATACCCCCATGACCGCTTCCAAAACCATCGCCCACTTCGTCCCCAAAGCCATCACGCCCACAGCTGAACAGTTGGCGATCCAGATCAGCCCGGCGCGGATGGCGATGGTGGAGGCCAATGCAGGGGCCGCCAAAACCACGGTACTGGCCTTGCGCATGGCCGAGGCCTGGACGCGGGGAACCCGGGCCGAGCAGATTTTTGCGCTCACCTACACCGACGCGGCCTGCACCGCTCTGAAAAATGCGCTGAAGAAAATCGGCGTGCCCGCAGCCGTGGCACAGCAAATGCGCATCCAGACCTTTGAAGCCTTCAGCACCCAGGTGCTGGCCGAGCTGGAAGGGGGTGCGGTGCCGGTCTACACCGAGGCCGAGCAGTTCAGCCCGGTGATCTGGGATGCGGTGCAACAGGTGGCCGAGCACCCCGATGCCCGCTGGCGCTCCGAGCTGCTGATGCCCACCCTGGGCGACCACGGCATGACGGATGCTTTTTTGCAGCAAAGCGAAATCCTCAAGGGCACGCTGCGCGATGTGCTGGAGCGCGACGAGCAGGCCGTGTCGCCCGACTACGCGGACAGCATTGGCACCGAATACACCCAGCTCAAGATTTACCTGGCGTTTGAACGCCTGCGCTGCGCCAACCCCGAAAAGCCCGCCTTCCGGGGCCCGCAAGATGCCACCTACGACCTGGCCTGCCTGCTGCACCACGGCGAATCGGTGCAGCACACCGCCAGCTGGCCACACGCCATGAAGGTGCTGGTGGTGGATGAAATGCACGACATGAACCAGGCCATGTTCACCCTGCTGCGCGGCCTGCTGGCCAGCAACCGCTGCTTCTTCTGCGGCGTGGGCGACATCGACCAGGTGATCCACAAAGCCACCGGCGCCGACGCGCAATTCATGCGCTCCACCCTGGAAGAACACAGCAGCCACGCGGTGCAGCGCTACCCGTTGACGCACAGCTTCCGCTTCAGCCCGGCCATCGCCCAACTGGCGGGCAAGGTGGCCGCCAAACCCTACGCCTCGCTGGCCCCGCACGCCAGCACGGTGGCGCTGCACCGCTACGCCGACAACGCCGACTGCGCCGCCCAAGTGGTGGCCGCCGCCGTGCAATGGAAGACCCAGCCCAAAGCCAAGATGGACGCGTTCGCGGTGCTGTTGCGGCATCCACACCAGTCGGTGCAGATCGAAAACGCCCTGATCGAAGCCGGTATTGCGTACACCACCCGGGGCTTCGACAGCTATGTGCAGCGCCCCGAGGTGCTGCTATTGCGCGGCCTGCTGGCGGTGGCCACCGACGACCTGGGCAGCATCACCGCCGAGCAGACCCGCAAAAACATCCTGCGCGCCCTGGTGTTTTTTGCCGAGTCGCGCATCCAGGTAGACGGCCGCGAACACGAATCCCAGCCCGAGCTGCTGGAAGACGCGGTACGCACCGTGGCCATCGCCCCGACGTTTTTAAAATCTTTTTTCGAGAACCAGGTGCTGCGCAACGCCCCGGCCGCCACCCGCACACGGCTACAGGTCGCCGTGGACACCATCCGCAGCCACCACCCAATCATCGGGGGGCCGGGCCTGCTGGATGCCGTGCTGGCGGCCCTGCACGCGCCGATGCTGGTGCGCAATGTGCTGACCTCCACGCGCCGCCGCCAAGAGGCCGAATCGAATCTGGCCTGGCTGGCCCAGGCGGCCGAACGGTTTGCCAGCCCGGCGCAGTTTTTCCAGCACCTCAACGCCACCGAGCACAAGCAGCACACCAGCCCCAAAGACAAGGCCGCCAGCCTGCTGATCGCCAGCATCACCAGCGTCAAGGGGCTGGAATTCGACGCAGTGCATCTGCCCTATCTGGTGCAGGGCGAGTTCCCGGATCCGCAGGGCGATGGAGACGAAGAGCTGAACACGCTGTATGTCGGCATCACCCGGGCGCGGCGCGCGCTGGTGGTGTATGCCAGCGCCACGCACCCGAGCCGCTTCATGGCCCAGATGGCCTAACTTTCACGTTAAGCCATAGACAACTGCGCGACACGCTCGCGCCCCTTTTCACGGCCTTGTCACGCCGCGCCTCTGTAATGCAGCCTCCCCACAGGAGCTTCTTTACATGTCAGATACGAACAACACCCCGGCTGCCAGCCGCCGCCATTTCCTTGTCCACACCACGTCTACGGCAGCCGCTTTGGCGGTCAGCGGCACGCTGGTGGCCTGCGGCGACGACAGCGCCGAGCCCGCAGAATTCAAATACGGCGTGGCCAGCGGCGACCCCCTGGCCACCAGCGTTATTGTGTGGACGCACGCCAAAATAGCCGGCAGCACCCGCAGCGTGGGCCTGACCTGGCAGCTCGCCAGCGACAGCAGCTTTGCCACGCTACTGCAATCGGGCCGGGTAGAGGCCACCGAGGCCACTTCGTTCACCGCCAAGGTCGATGTGACCGGGCTGGTGGCGGGCAACAGCTACTTCTACCGCTTTGTGGACGATGCCGGTGTGGCATCTACCGTGGGCAGCACCCGCACCCTGCCGGCCAGCGCTGCGACCTCGGTGAAGCTGGCGGTGTTTTCGTGCGCCTTGTATTCAGAGGGCTACTTCAACACCTATGACGCGGCCGCCAAGTCGGACGCGCAGTACGCCATCCACCTGGGCGACTACATCTACGAATACGGCTCCGACCCAAAGAAGTTTGGCAACACCGATGCGGTGGCCCTGGGCCGCGTCACCAGCCCAGCCAACGACATCGTCAGCCTGAGCGACTACCGCACCCGCTTCGCCCTGTACCGCGCCGACCCCAACCTGCAAGCGCTGCACGCCAAGATGCCGATGATTGCGGTGTGGGACGACCACGAGTTCACCAACAACGCCTACACAGGTGGTGCCGAAAACCACAACCCCGCCACCCAAGGCGACTGGGCCACCCGCAAAAACAACGCCGCCCAGGCCTACCACGAGTGGATGCCGATCCGCACCGATACCAGCAACCTGCTGAAAATCTACCGCCGCTTTGACTTCGGCAACCTGCTGTCGCTGCACATGCTGGACACCCGCATCGAAGGCCGTGACCAGCAGTACGACAACTTTGGCGATGCCGACGGCGGCCTGGGCCGCTACATCGCGGGCATGACCCCCAACGCCAGCGGCGTGCTGTCCGATGCCAGCCGCAAAATGGTCAGCACCACCCAGCAAAGCTGGTTGGCCAGTGGCATGGCGGCATCCACCGCCACCTGGCAGTTTCTGGGCAACCAGGACATCATGGCCCGCATGTGGTTCCCCGCGTCCATCCTGCAAGCGCAGGCGGCTGCGGCCAGCAACCCGGCGGGCGTGTCGGCCGCCATCAGCGCCTACCTGACGGCCAAGGCTACCCGCGCCGCCGGGGCCACGCTGACCGCCACCCAAACCGCCTTGCTCAGCGCCAGCAGCAACCCGCGCCTGCCCTACAACCTGGACAGCTGGGACGGCTACCCCGTGCAACGCGAAACCATTTTGCAAACCGCCAAGGCGCAGGGCAAAAAACTGGTGGCCTTGTCGGGCGACTCGCACAACGCCTGGTTTGCCAACCTGACCACCCTGGCGGGCGACAAGGTGGGGGTGGAATTTGCCACCAGCTCGGTCACCGCGCCGGGCTTTGAAAGCGCGGGCCTGGGCGCATTGGCCAGCTCGCTGGACGGCAGCGCGTTGGGGGCCACTGCCGTGGGCGCAGGCCTGGGGCTGATCGACGACCTGCTCTACACCGACACCATCCGCCGGGGTTACCTGCTGGTGACCGTGACGGCGGCGGCGGTGAAGGGCGAATTTGTGTTCATGAGCACGGTGAAGTCCACCACCTACAGCACCACCGTGGGCAAAACCATCACCGTGGCCGCCAGCGGCGCGGTGACCTACGCCTAATTTTTATAAGAAATACGGCTCTAGCGCATATTTAATGTGCGCTAGTAGCTATTAAATATATAGCAAACAAACCCAACCAAGGTTCCCCATGCGCACTATTCCCTTCGCCCTGCTAGCCTGCGTAGCCGCCCCGGCCCTGCTGCTGGCCGCCTGTGCCAGCGACGACGGCCCGGCCGCACCGGCGGTGGGCACCCAGGCCACGCTGGCCCTGCTGGAAACCACCGACCTGCACACCAACATCGTCAGCTACGACTACTTCAAGCTGGCCGAAGACAAGTCGCTGGGTTTTGAGCGCACCGCCACGCTCATCAACACCGCCCGCAAAGAGTTCGTCAACACCTTGCTGCTGGACAACGGCGACACCATCCAGGGCACCGCGCTGTCGGACTACCAGGCGCTGGTGAACCCGCTGGCCTGCGAGCAAACGCTGGCCATGTACAAGGTGATGAACGCCGCCGGGTACGCCGGTGGCGGCATTGGCAACCACGAGTTCAACTACGGCCTGCCGTATTTGAGCCAGGTGACGGGCAACACCTTCAACGTAGACGGCATGCCCGAGCCCGCTGCGCAAAAGAAGTGCGCAGGCCCGGCGTTTCCGCAGGTGCTGGCCAATGTGTACAGCGTCAAAACCAAGGCCCCGCTGTTTGCGCCCTACGCCATCATCGACAAAACCGTCACCGCCACCGACCCCAGCGGCAAGGTGGTCAGCGCCACGGTGAAGGTCGGCATCATCGGCTTTGCCCCGCCCACCATCCTGAGCTGGGACAAACGCTGGCTCGACGGCAAGGTCTACACCGTGGGCGCGGTCGAGGCAGCGCAGCAGTTCATCCCCGAGATGAAGGCCAAGGGCGCCGACATCATTGTGGTGATCTCGCACGGCGGGCTGGACAACAGCACCTACAGCCCGACCATGGAAAACGGCAGCTACCACCTGAGCAAAGTGCCTGGGGTGGATGCCATGCTGATCGGCCATTCACACCAGATTTTCCCCAACGCCACCAGCACCGTGGCCCAGTTCAACCTGCCCGGGGTGGATAAAACCACCGGCATGGTCAACGGCGTGCCCACGGTGATGGGCAACTTCTGGGGCAAGCACCTGGGTGTCATCAAGCTCAACATGGCCTGGAACGGCACACGCTGGGCCATCGACACCAGCAAAACCACGGTAGAAGCCCGCAGCGCCCAAAACGCCGACAAAACCTATGTGGAAGCCGATGCCAGCGTGGCCGCCGCCATTGCCACCGAGCACCAGGCCACCATCACCTACGTCAAAACCCCCATCGGCAGCACCGACTACGGCATGAACAGCTACTTTGCCGACGTGGGCGACCCCGGTGCCATCCAGATCGTCAACCAGGCACAGGCGGACTATGTAAAAACCTATGTGGCGGCCAACCTGCCGCAGTACGGCAGCCTGCCGGTGCTGTCGGTGAGTGCGCCGTTCAAAAGCGGCTTTGCCGGGGGCAGCGACTTCACCGACGTGGCCCAGGGCAACGTGGCCATCAACAACGCCGCCGACCTGTACCTCTACCCCAACACCATTTACGCGGTCAAAGTCACGGGGAGCGACATCAAAAACTGGCTGGAAACCGCTGCCAAGCGCTTCAACCAGATCGACCCGGCCAAAACCACCGCCCAGGCGCTGGTCAGCAGCTTCCCCGGCTACAACTTCGACATGTTCACCAGCCCGGACATCACGTACGAGATCGACGTGACCCAGGCCACGGGTAGCCGCATCAAAAACCTGCTCTACAAGGGCGCGGCCATCGGTTTGGCGCAAGAGTTCATCGTGGCCACCAACAACTACCGCGCCAGCGGCGGCGGCAGCTTCCCCGGGCTGGATGGCAGCAAAACCATCTACGCCTCGCCCGATGCCAACCGCGACGTACTCATCAGCTACATCAAAACCGCCAAGGCCCTGACCCGCGTGGCCAACGGCAGCGCCCGCAGCTGGAAGTTCACCCCGGTCACCACCGCTGGCCAGGTCACCTTCAGCTCGGCCTCCGGCAAGCTGGCGCTGGCCACCGCCGCCGGTCTAAACGGCATCACCCAGGTGCTGGCCGACGACGGCAGCGGCAAGAGCCTGGCGGTGTACGCGATTGATCTCAGTAAATGAGCACCAGCCTGTCCACCCGCATGGCCAGCGGCGGCTTTGTCAGCGCCAGCCTGCTGCTGGCCGCACTGGCCCTGGGCGGCACCCGCCTGGCCCCGGCCACGGCGGGCCCCGCGCCCCGGCTGGATGCCGTGGCCGTGGCCCAGTTGCAGGTGCAAGCCAGCACCGGGCAAGACCTGCAAGCCAGCACCGCCCTGGCCACCCAGGCCCGCGCGGGCAATGCCCTGGCCCAGCGCGCCTGGGGGCTGGTGTTGCTGAAAATAGGCACTCAGACAGAAGGGCTCTACTGGCTGCATGCCGCCGCCACCCAAGGCGATGCCGCCGCCCAGGTGGCGCTGGGCAAGCGCTATCTGCACGGCTCGGCCCAGCTCCCGCGTGACTACGCGCAGGCCCTGCACTGGTTTGGCCTGGCGGGCCAGCAGCAGCACCCGGCAGCCGCCTACTACTTGGGGGTGCAGTACGCCAATGGCTACGGCGTGCCCGCCAACCCCACACAGGCGTTTAGCTGGTTTGCAATGGCCGCCCAAGACGGCCAGCCCGCCGCCCTGTTTATGCTGGCCAATGCCTACCGCCTGGGTCAAGGCGTGCGGGCCGACTATGCCAAAGCCCTGGCCGCCCTGGAAGCCGCCGCCGAACAAGAGCACCCGCAAGCCATCCAAACCCTGGCCCTGGCCTACCAGCACGGCGAAATGGGCCTGCGCCCCAACCCCGCCCAGGCGGCGCACTACATGGCGGAGACCGCCCACGCCCTGAAGCACCCGCCGCTGGAGCCTTGAAGGTAATTTTAGGCATAAAAATAGCCACTAGCGCATATTCCATATGCGCTAGTGGCTATTAAATTAATAGCAATTAAATCAAGCAACTGTGCGCACCGTGTTCTCTGCCGCCCAGGCCCAGGCCTGGCCCGACAACTCTTGCACCCGGGCGGCACTGGCGAAGCCGTCGGCCACGGCCCCGTCCTCGCTGGTGGTTTGGTTTTCGATGTCGAGCGCGGTGCGCAGGTAGACAAACCAGGGGCCGGATTGCGACAACAGGGCTTGCTCGCCTTCGGGCGGCAGGTTCAAGGTGACCGCCACTTCGGCTGGGGCCATTTTCAAAATCAGGCCCAACATCGAAGCCAGGCCCAGGGTGAAGAAGCGGCCCGGCTCGGATTCGCCGCGCTCGATGGCCAGCAGCTCCACGAACCGCGCCCGCCACAGCGCCACCTCTTGCAGCGCCGACGACAGCTGGCGGCTACCGGCAAACTGCATCAACATCAGCGACAACCAGCGGTGCAGGTCGTTGCGGCCCAACAGCAGCACCGCCTGGTCGATGCTGGACACGCCGCCCAGATGCGCGTAGCTGGCGCTGTTCATGCGCTGCAACAGGCGCACCGACACGCCAATGTCGCCCTTGATATCGCCCGCAATCACGGCCGTATCGGCACCCGCTGCCAGCTTGCTGATGAGCAGCGCCACGCGGCCCACTTCGGGGGCCAGCGGACCGGCTTCGGTCAGGGTTTTGGCCATGCTGCTGGCGGTCAAACTGCCGCTGGCCCAATGCACGCCAGCTTGCAGGGCCCGCTCCAGGTCGTCCACATGGGCCATGTCCGTGGCGATGAAGGGAATGCCCGCCAAACCCGGCGCGGGTGTCTTGAGCTCGGCCAGCAGCGCCGCCACCGACTCGGGGGTCGAGGGCCGCACCAGCAGAAAATCGGGGTTGGAACCCATCGCCTGCCCGGCCCCCCAGGCCAGCTTGGCACCCACCTCCCGAAACTGCGCCACGGTGCGGGCCACGCCCAAAATGGCTTCCGACGACATAGGCCCAGCTGCCGTATCAAACTCCACCCCGATCACCGTACCGGCATCGTTCTTGGGCACCACCGCCAGCGCCAGCCAAGCCGCCGGCAGGCGCGCAAAACCAATTCGCCCGCCCATAGCCACCAGCCGCGCCGACACCAGCACCGCCGCCACCTGGGCCGCTTGGGCCACTGCGTCACCGGCCAGCACCAGCTCACGCACGGTGGCCGCATGGATGCGGAATTCAAATCCGGCCACTTCGCCGTTAGACCCCATCAAGGGCCGCCGCACCGCCATCGCCGTGGCAGCAGGACGCGCTACCGGTGCCGCTACGGCGGGCTTGCGGGCCGTACGGGGGCGGGTTACGGGCGCAGGTGCGGGTGCGGGTGCGGGTTTGGCCGCTGGCGCTGACCCAAAGAGTTTGGACAGCACGCGTTGAAAAATAGAAGTCATGGCTTAAGGGGGGGTCAAAAAAAGGAGGGCGGCATACGGCCGGAGCGGTATGTGCAATGGTCCTGACTTTATCGCCTTCCATGCCCAATTGTAGGAAGTTGTAACTTTTTCCTGCGCCGCCGCACCTGCGAACGGGTTCCTAGATCGCCACCAAATTACGCACGCCGTGGGCTTCCATGTCCTTGCCCAGGCCGCGCGCGATGACTTCGCCGCGCTCCATCACCAGGTAGTCGTCGGCCAGCTCTTGGGCGAAATCGTAGTACTGCTCCACCAGCAAAATAGCCATGTCACCCCGGTCGGCCAGCATGCGGATAACGCGGCCAATGTCTTTGATGATGCTGGGCTGGATGCCCTCGGTGGGCTCGTCCAGGATCAGCAGCTTCGGCCCTGCGGCCAGTGCACGGGCGATGGCCAGCTGCTGCTGCTGCCCGCCCGACAAATCGCCACCCCGCCGGTGCAGCATTTGTTTGAGCACCGGGAACAGCGTGAACAGCTCGGCAGGAATCGGGGTGCTGGCGCTCTTGGTGGCCAGGCCCATCGCCAGGTTTTCTTCCACCGTAAGGCGGGCAAAGATTTCGCGGCCCTGCGGCACAAAGCCAATCCCGGCGCGGGCCCGCTCGTAGGGCGTGAAGCTCTGGATGGGTTTGCCGTCCAGCGCAATGCTGCCGCTTTTGATAGGAACCAGACCCATCAGCGACTTGAGCAGCGTAGTCTTGCCCACGCCGTTGCGGCCCAGCAGCACGGTGACTTTGCCCAGGCTGCATTGCAAACTCACATCGCGCAGGATGTGCGAGCCGCCGTAATACTGGTGGATGTTTTTGACATTTAGCATGGTGGATGGCTCTGGTTGACGATGGGTGCAACGCGCATGGTCTCGCGCCCTAGGCGCGATGGGGCGCAAGCCCCCGATCCCGGACCCCGGGGTCCCCCTCTAGATGCGCCGAGGAGCACAGCTTCAGGCGGAAAAGGGCTGGCGTTGTTTGAGCGCAGCGAGTTTAGCCAGACCCCGCCTGGAGCGAGCACCGCAGGTTTCCGCAGCGCAGCGAAGGACGCAGGTAGTGGGGGCGACGCATCAATGGTTACGCATCGATTGCGGAAAAGAAAAGTGACTGCCCTGCCGGGGGCACAGCCCGGCCGGGGATCACCGTTAGCGCCAACCCGCCAATGGGGGTCAGAGCCCAAATGCGAGATCGACTGCACTCGCCCCGCAAAAATGTGTCGCGCAATTGGGATCTGACCCCCATTGGCTACGACCCGTAGCGGCATCAAACCAATAGGGGTCTGACCCCTATTAAATTTACCGGCCAAGGTACACCTCGATCACGCGTTCGTCGGCTTGCACCTGGTCCAGCGTGCCCTGCGCCAGCACGGAGCCGTCGCACAGCACGGTGACGATCTCGCTGATGGTGCGGATAAAACTCATGTCGTGCTCCACCACCAGCAGCGAATGCTTGCCTTTGAGGGTCAAAAACAGCTCGGCGGTGCGGGCGGTCTCGTCGTCGGTCATGCCGGCCACGGGCTCGTCCAGCAGCAGCAGCTTGGGGTCTTGCATCAACAGCATGCCGATCTCCAACCACTGCTTTTGCCCGTGGCTGAGGTTGCCCGCCTGGCGGCCCACGCTGTCTGCCAAGTGGATGGTGACCAGCATCTCGGCCAGCTTGTCGCTCTGGGCCGAATCCAGCTTGAACAGCATGGAGGACAGAACGCTCTTGTCCATCTTCAGCGCCAGCTCCAGGTTTTCAAACACGCTTAAGTGCTCGAACACCGTGGGCTTTTGGAACTTGCGGCCAATGCCGAGCTGGGCGATTTGCGGCTCGTTATGGCGCAGCAAGTCGATGGTGCTACCGAAAAAAACCGTGCCCGCATTGGGCCGGGTCTTGCCGGTGATGATGTCCATCATGGTGGTTTTGCCCGCACCGTTGGGGCCGATGATGCAGCGCAGCTCGCCGGGCGCGATGTCCAGGCTCAGTCCGTTGATGGCCTTGAAGCCGTCAAAGCTGACGTGCACGTCGTCCAGGTACAGGATGCGGCCATGCGATACATCCACCTCGCCGGGCGTGTGCACCCGCGAGAAACCGGCTTCGCGGCCACCGGACTCGGTGTTGCCCGACACATAGGCGGGGTCTTTGGCGGCCAAGCGGCGCGCGCCCTCATCCATCAGATCGGGCGTCATGCTTTCGCTCCCTTCAACTTCTTCACCAAACCCACCACGCCATCCGGCAAAAACAGTGTCACGGCAATAAACAAGGCACCCAAAAAGTACAGCCAGAACTCGGGGTAGGCCACGGTGAGCCAGCTCTTGGCCCCGTTGACGATGAAGGCCCCCAAAATCGGCCCGATCAGCGTGGCGCGCCCCCCCACGGCGGCCCACACCGCAATCTCAATGGAGTTGGCCGGGCTCATTTCACTCGGGTTGATGATGCCCACCTGGGTGACATACAGGGCCCCGGCCACGCCGCACATCACGGCCGAAATCACCCAGATGCTGAGCTTGTAGCCCAGCGGCGAGTAGCCCGAGAACATGACCCGGGTTTCCGCGTCGCGGATGGCCTGCAAAACCCGGCCGTACTTGCTGCCGACCAACCATTTAGCGAACAAAAAGAAGCCCAGCAGCGTCAGCCCGGTCAGCACAAACAGCGCCATGCGCATCGAGGTGGTGGCCATCGGGATGTCCAGAATGCGCTTGAAGTCGGTAAAGCCGTTGTTGCCACCAAAGCCGGTTTCATTGCGGAAGAACAGCAGCATGGCCGCAAAGGTCATGGCCTGGGTGATGATGGAAAAGTACACACCCTTGATGCGCGAGCGGAAGGCGAAGAAGCCAAAAATCAGCGCCACCAGGCCCGGTGCCAACACCACCAAAAACAGCGTGGCGCCAAAGCTGCCGCTCAAGGCCCAGTGCCAGGGCAGCGTCTTCCAGTCTAGAAACACCATGAAGTCCGGCAGGTTGCTTTTGTAGTTGCCATCCAGGCCAATTTGGCGCATCAAATACATGCCCATCGCGTAGCCGCCCAGGGCAAAAAACAAGCCGTGGCCCAGGCTCAAAATGCCGGTGTAGCCCCAAATCAAATCCATCGCCAGTGCGCAGATGGCGTAGCACATGATCTTGCCCACCAGCCCCACGGCGTAGTCGCTCAGGTGCCACATACTGTCGGCAGGAACCAGCAGATTCAGCAGCGGTGCAGCCGCACACACCAGAATCAGCGCGACGACAAAACTGCTCCAGCCCGCACGGGTCAGCAGCGGCCCCTTCGTGGGCAAACTAACGTTGACAGGGGTTTTCATGCCTCGCGTCCCTTCATGGCGAATATCCCTTGTGGGCGTTTTTGGATGAAGATGATGATCAGCACCAGCACCGCGATCTTGGCCAGCACTGCGCCGGTGATGCCCTCCAAGAATTTATTCAAAATGCCCAAGCCCATCGCGGCATACACCGTGCCCGCCAGCTGCCCCACACCGCCCAGCACCACCACCATGAACGCATCCACGATGTAGCTCTGGCCCAGGTCGGGGCCGACGTTGCCGATCTGGCTCAAGGCGCACCCGGCCAGCCCGGCAATGCCGGAGCCCAGCGCGAAGGCGTAGGTGTCGATGCGGGCGGTATTGACCCCCATGCAGGCGGCGATGGGGCGGTTTTGCGTGACCCCGCGCACAAACAAGCCCAGACGGGTTTTGCCAATCAACCAACCCACACCCAGCAGCACGGCCACCGCAAACGCGATGATGACGATGCGGTTGTAGGGCAGCGACAGGTTGGCCAGCACCTGCCAGCCCCCGCTCATCCACACCGGGTTTTCCACGCCGACGTTTTGCGCACCAAAGATGCTGCGCACGGCCTGTTGCAGCACCAGGCTGATGCCCCAGGTGGCCAGCAAAGTCTCTAGCGGGCGGCCATACAAAAAGCGCAGCACGCTGCGTTCCAGCGCCGCGCCCACCAGGGCTGCAGCCAAAAAAGACACCGGCAGAGCGGCCAGCAGATACCAGTCAAACGCGCCCGGCAGGTATTTAAGGAAGGCGGTTTGCACCAGGTAAGTGGCGTAGGCGCCGATCATCATCAGCTCGCCGTGGGCCATGTTGATCACGCCCATCAGTCCGTAGGTGATGGCCAGGCCCAAGGCCACCAGCAGCAGGATGGAGCCCAGGCTGATGCCGCTAAAAATCGCCCCCAGCTTGTCGCCCCAGGCCAGCGCGGCCTCGACCTTGGCCAGGGCAGCGTTCAGGGCCACCTTCACATCGGCATCGGTCTCGGTTTGCAGGCGCGCTAGCAGCACGGTTTTGGTGGCGGGGTTGCCGCTGTCGGCCAGGGTTTTGGCAGCTTCCAGGCGGCGTGTTTTGTCTTCGCTGTTCAGCAGCAGTGCGCCGCGCAGCAGGCCCAGCTGGTCTTTGATGGCGGGCACGGCCTCCGTCGCAAAGGCCTTTTCGACCAGCGCCAGCAGGCCCGCGTCCGGCTCGGCCAGCAGAGTGGTGACCGAGGCAGCACGCAGCTTGTCGTCTTTGGAAAACAGCTGCAACGCGGCCAGCGCGTTGTCTAGCGCGCCGCGCATCTGGTTGTTGTTGATGAGGTCTTCGGCATCGGCAGGCAGGGCTACATCGGCACCGGTCAGCGGGTCTACCGCCTTGTCGCCCTGCACCCAAAACACCTGGTCGCCCAGCGTTTTCACCTGGTCATTGGCCATTGCCTGGATGAAAGCCACGGTCTTGTCGTCGGCGCTGACAACGGCTTTGTTCAAAGCCTCCATCCGCACCTCGGCGTCACCAATTGCCAAGCCTTTTACCTCGTCAGCGCTTAATGCATAAGCGTGACCAGCTATTAAAAGCATAGTAAATATAAAAAGTTGTCGGATCAACATGGGAACCCCAGGGAATAGTGAGGGAGCGTGGCGAACGACAACATCCGCCCTCACCCCAACCCTCTCCCGCGCGGCGGGAGAGGGAGAAAAACCGAACACCCAGCCCCCACCCCGGCCCTCCCCCGGAAGGGGAGGGAGGAAAACAGGAGACGCAATAAACACCCCGGCATTCCTCCCCGCCCCAAGGCAAGCGAAGCAACGCCCCTTGGTGAACTGCGCAGGGCTGGCTTTGCCAGACTGTTGCAGTTGCCCCCTGCAAGGGGGTGGGCGCTGCCACCTGCGTCCTCGGCTTTACAAGCCGATTCCGGGGCAGTGGGCAAGCCTGGGGGTGTGCTAATCCCTTTACTTCTTCACAGGCTCATCTGGCTTGCCAGCGTTGCCTTCGATGTACGGGCTCCAAGGCACGGCCTTGACCGGGCCGGGGGTCTTCCAGACCACGTTGAACTGGCCGTCGGCCTTGATTTCACCGATGAACACCGACTTGTGCAGGTGGTGGTTCTTGCCGTCCATTTCAGACACGATGCCCGAGGGGGCGTTGAACTTCTGGCCCGCCATCGCGGCGATCACCTTGTCGGTATCGGTGGACTTGGCTTTCTCTACGGCCTGCTTCCACATGTTGATGCCGATGTAGGTGGCTTCCATCGGGTCGTTGGTCAAAGGCTTGTCGGCACCGGGCAGGTTTTTGGCCTTGGCGTAGGCGCTCCACTTCTTGATGAACTCGGTATTGGCCGGGCTCTTGATCGACATGAAGTAATTCCAAGCGGCCAGGTGGCCCACCAGCGGCTTGGTGTCTACACCGCGCAGCTCTTCTTCGCCCACGCTGAAGGCGACAACCGGCACGTCCTTGGCCTTCAGGCCCGCATTGCCCAGCTCTTTGTAGAACGGCACGTTGGAGTCGCCGTTGATGGTGGACACCACGGCGGTCTTGCCACCGGCAGAGAACTTCTTGATGTCGGCCACGATGGTCTGGTAATCGCTATGGCCAAACGGGGTGTACTTCTCGTCGATGTCGGTATCCTTCACGCCCTTGCTCTTCAAGTAGGCGCGCAGGATTTTGTTGGTGGTGCGGGGGTACACGTAATCAGTACCCAACAATACCCAACGCTTGGCTCCGCCACCGGCCTTGCTCATCAAATAATCGACGGCCGGAATAGCTTGCTGGTTCGGCGCAGCACCGGTGTAGAACACGTTCTTGGACAGCTCTTCACCCTCGTACTGCACGGGGTAGAACAGCAGGCCGTTCATTTCTTCGACCACCGGCAACACCGACTTGCGCGACACGCTGGTCCAGCAGCCAAAGATCACGGCAACCTTGTCCTGGCCCAGCAGCTGCTTGGTTTTTTCGGCAAACAGCGGCCAGTTGGAGGCCGGATCGACGATCACGGGCTCCAGCTTCTTGCCCAGCACGCCGCCCTTGGCATTGATCTCGTCAATCGCCATCAGCACGGTGTCTTTCAACACGGTTTCCGAGATGGCCATCGTGCCCGACAGGCTGTGCAGAACGCCGACCTTGATGGTGTCGGCCGCATGCGCGGGAATGATGGACAAGGAAGACAGGGCGACAGCGGCGGTGAGCGCCTTGAGGGTAAATCGACGTTGCATGTGTGCTTCTCCAAAAAGTAAATGAACCCGGCTCGCCGTTGTGAAATGCGGCGATGGATGGACTGTAGGCAGGCCCGGACGAAGCGGGAATACGCCGGGTGGCGTATGCGGTCAAGTCTGCTGGCTACGCCGCGCGGGCGGTGGCCTGCACCTTGGCCAGCACATCAAACAACTCGGTCACCTGGGCCGAGCTGAACAGTGCATCGGGCCCCAGCGGGGCATAGCTGGTAAATGGTGGCTCATACAGCAGCGCCGCGTCCACCACACCGCGCTCGGTCAGGTGGGTGACGACCAGGTTGACGAACTCCAGCTGGTTGGCACTCAGGGTTTTGCCAGCCAAAAAACCATTCAGCGCCTGCGTGGCCGCCTCGCGGTCCAGCCCCACCAGCGAACGCACAAACAAACCCAAGCCCTGGGCCTCTAGCCCGGCGCGGGCAATGTCTTCGGCCGTGCCAGTACCACTGTCGATCAGCAGGCGTTCCAGCTCGGCCAGGTCGGTGGCCGTGAGCGGCTGGTTGCGCCGCAGTTTGTGCAGCGTGATGTGACTCGCATGCGCGCGCAAGAACACCCGTACCTTGAGGCGAAAGCGCTCAAAGTCGCCCGCACTGCCGCCCAGTGGCAAACCAATTTCTACAGACTCGCCCACCGCATCTTCAAAGTCGGTGTAGACCACCTTGCGGCGCATTTTCTCCAGCAGCTTGACCAACCCGCGCAGGTGGCGCCGGGCCTGCTCCAGCATGGGCAGGGTCACGTCCTGCCACCACATTTCACCCGCTACCGCCTCAATCAGCACCATGTGCTTTTGTACATCGGGGATGCTACTGAGCTCGCCCAAACCGTCCGCCAGCGACCGCACCTGTTCGCGCAAGCGGGCAAAGCCCACATCGCCGCGTGCGCTGCCTAGTTGGACACGCAACATCAGCACATCGAAACGCTTGGCATCTTCATCGTCAACGCCATCACCACCCGGCACGCTGCTGGGCAAGCCAGAAACATGCTCGGCCAGTTCCACCAGCTGCTCGCCCGTCACCCGGTGCCACGCCTGCGCATCGCTCCAGGGCTCCACCCAGCGGCGCTGGGGCCGCACCACAAAGTTGTCCAGCCGCATACCCGCCACCACGGCGTGCAAGTAGCTGGCGGTGTCTGCACGCAGAGTGGCTAGCGTCAAACCATAGCCTGCAACGGGCGCAGCGACGCGTCTACCGTCGGCCCCCTGCTCCTGCGCCAGTTGCGCGTCCAGCACCGCCAGCAGCTCCAATCGCGCCTTGAAGCTGCGCTGGCTCAGCGGCTCGGCCACATGGCCGCTACTGCCCTCCAGGTTCTGGCTAAAAAACTCCAGGTTTTGGCAAAAATCGAAGATTGCAAACTCTTGCTTGTCCTGCTCTGGGCCAAACAAGCCTTTGCACAGCCGCGTACCACGCCCCACCATCTGCCAGAACTTGGCCTTGGAGCGCACGATCTTGAAGAGCACTAGGTTCACCACCTCGGGCACGTCAATACCGGTGTCCAGCATGTCCACCGAGATAGCTATGTGCGGGGCTTTGTCCTTCACCGAAAAGTCGTCAATCAAACTCTGTGCGTACTCGGTCTGGTAGGTGATGACACGGGCAAATTTCCCCGCGTAGTGGGGGTAGTTGGCGTTGAAGCGCTCCGCAATAAAGTGGGCATGAGCCGTGTTTTTGGCAAACACGATGGTCTTGCCCAGCCGGTCGCCGCCCGCTACCTTGTGGCCCTGGGTCATCAAGGTCATCAGCACCTTGTCCACCGTGTCGGTGTTGAAAAGCCACTTGTTCACCGCCTCGGCGCCCACCTCGTCGGGGGCCTGGCCTTCATCGCCCCAATCCAGTTCGTCCCACTGGGCACGCTCGTCCTCGCTCAACTCGGCGTACTGGATGCCTTCGCGCTGAAACCGCAGCGGCACCGACACCGCGCGCGGTGGCACCAGATACCCCTCGGCAATCGCATCTTCCAGCCCGTAAGCATCGGTCGGCACGCCGTTCTCCA
This sequence comes from Rhodoferax sp. LB1P47, assembly GCF_056521445.1. Classification (NCBI taxonomy): domain Bacteria; kingdom Pseudomonadati; phylum Pseudomonadota; class Betaproteobacteria; order Burkholderiales; family Comamonadaceae; genus Rhodoferax; species Rhodoferax sp. LB1P47. The sequence goes on from NZ_JBWMAU010000002.1 coordinate 176,606, forward strand.
GACCAAACAGGCCATAGGTATTGCGGTCAATCTCATCTTTGGGCGTGGCCGTCAGCCCCACCAGCAGCGCATCAAAGTAGGCAAAGATGGCCTGGTACTTTTGGTAGATAGAGCGGTGCGCCTCGTCCACGATGATCAAATCGAAATGCCCCACACCGAAGCGGCGCAAACCTTCGTCGGTTTCGTTAATCAACCCCATCATGGTGGGGTAGGTAGACACAAACACACGGCCTTCGGTTTCCTTATCGGTCACCAAATTCACCGCAGCCGCGTCGGGCAAGTGCGCCTTGAAGGCATTGGCCGCCTGGTTTACCAGCGCCACGCGGTCGGCCAAAAACAAGATGCGCTTGGCCCAGTTGGCCCGCTGAAGCAGGTCTACCAGCGCAATCACGGTGCGCGTCTTGCCTGCGCCGGTAGCCATCACCACCAGGGCTTTGCGCTGGCGGTCGCGCTCAAAGGTTTCGCCAATGCGGCGGATGGCGCGCAGCTGGTAATGCCGCTCCACGATTGCCGGGTTAATAGCCACGCCCGCCAGCGGGCGGGCAGACGTGCGGCGCTGCACCAGCAGTTGCAGCTCGTCCTTTTTATGAAAGCCCTGCACCGGGCGCGGCGGGTAGGTGGTGTCGTCCCAAAACCAGTGCTCGTAGCCGTTGGTGGTGTAGACCAGTGGGCGCTGTCCGAACTGGGTTTGCAGGCAGTCGGCATACAGCTTGGCCTGCTGCTGGCCCACGCGCGCATCGCGCCGGGTGCGCTTGGCCTCCACCACCGCCAGGGGCTTGCCGTCCATGCCCCACAGCACGTAATCCACGAAGCCTACGCCTTGGTTGTTGGGCATTCCCTGCACCTCAAACTCACGCTTGACATCATTGCCGTGGGCTTGGTCCAGCTTCCAGCCCGCCTCCTTGAGCAGCAGGTCGATGTAGAGGTCGCGGGTTTGGGCCTCGTCGTAATCGTGGGTATCCGGTGTGGCCGTGTTCGCGGCGGTGGCGGCGGCCACCTCGGCGCGCAGCTGGGCCAGCTCGGCATCCAGCGCAGCGGATTTTTGCTGGGCAGCGGCCAGGGCGGCATCGCGCGCGGCCAGTGTGTCGGCCAGAGCCGCCAGTTTTTGCAGCCCGGCCTGCGTGGCCTGCGCGCTGGCCTGGGCGACCGCTTGCTCGGCTGACGCATCCAGCGGGCGGGGCAATAGATCGGTGCGAAATTGCAGCGCTGGGTCGGGCCGTTCCGCCGCGTGGCGACCATAGTTGCGGGCCAGCCAAAAAGCTACCTGGAACAGCTCGCGCAGCACGGCGGTAGCGTCTGCGGCCAGGATGGGCCGGGCGCTGTGTACGGCGTTATTGCCCTGTTTGCGCACCACGTCCATCTTGGCGTGCAGCGCAGGGCCTACCAAAACCTTAAAACTGGGCTCAAACAAAAAGGCCGACAGGTCGGGCTTGTAAGGCATTTGCAGCTTGCCCCTTTGCCCATTGCTCTGCCCGCCTTCGACCTGGTACAGCCACACCACCGCCAGCTCCAGCGTGCGCCGCGCGTAAAAGCAGGCAGTGCGCGGGTCGGTCAGCGCGGCCTGCTCGGCTTTACCGGCCTCGGCATACAGCGCGGGCCATTCGGCTTGCAGAAATGAGAAATTGGATGCCATTATTTTTGACCCCGTGGGATCATTTTTTTGCCGCAGACTTTTCGACGGCCTCGGCAATCAGAGGCGCCCATTTGCGCAGTTGGTCTACGGTAAGCCCCCCTGATAGATAGGCTTCATACCAAGACTGTCGCCAACGAAGAACCCGCTCCCCATCGCGCAATCCGAGTCGCTTCAGCGTGTATTCCGCCTTGGCACGCAAAGCGGCGGGTACAGCATCCGTTACCCGCATTTGCAACGACGGAAGTTCAACCTCAAACCACCCTGCCTTCACCTCGAACGGGTCCAGCACCGTGTCATCCGCATTGCGCTTGGATGAATTCAAAGTGCCGGATGCATAGCGGTAATTGCGCCAGTCATAGGCATTTTGGGGGTGGTTTTTGAAGCTCAAAAAGTGGTCTACCGTGCCCCCGGTAGGGTCGTGCATGGCCGCGTACCCACACAAACCCGAGAATGCATCCGCCAAAGTGGAGGTGTAAGGCGTCCAAAGTGCTTTGGGACGCTTGGCGGTCGGGTTGTCTTTGAGCCACTGGTCGCCAGGCCCTTTGACCTTGGCATCAAAATCTTTCGGCTTCTTGACCTTCGCCACCGGAATCATGCTTTGCCCTTCACTGCACCTTTGGGCTGGGTGCTGACAATCCAGCGTGGCCAAAACACATCGCCAGCGGGTAGCAAACGCTGCAAGCGTGCATGGATTGCGGCTTTGGTAGCAAGCCCTGGGGGCAAATTCTTCTCCCCCCGCATGCAGGCTTCAGCCGCTTCAATCGCCTCTTCCGCCTCTTTGGAGCGCGCTTGCTCCAAGCCAAAGGTCTCTGACACCAACCAGTTGGACACGTCGCCTTGCGTTGCCCAACCACCTTGGTCAATGGCGACTGCGCCGTCTTGCAAGGACAAATGGACCAGGTCATCCAACGCAGCATCAAAAATGGGCTCTATCGACGCTGCCACCAGCGGTGAGTGCGTCGCCACCATGACCTGCGGTGGAGTTCCCGCCTTGCCGCGCAACACATCCACCGCCTTAAATAAGCTAGGCAACACAGTGCGCTGCCAACGCGGGTGCAAGTGCGTTTCAGGCTCGTCAAACAAAATCACAAACCGGTCTTCCGGCTTCTTGCCCAGCAGCTTCGCCGCCACTGCATGCTCATGCCAAGCCCACACCAAAAAGTACACCAAAGCCAGGATGCGCCGAACTCCAGCAGAAGCCAGCGCCACGGGTACGGTTTGGTTGCCCACCAAAAGCGTAGGGCGGTCACGTCCCTCACCGATAAAAATGCGCTGCGGCTGCCCTGCACGCAAAGGCTCTTGCGCGGGCGACATGACGCGCAGCACGCTTTCTAGCGCCTGAAACTGCGGTTTACGCCCCTCTTGCCAATTCACCCAGTCGCGCTCCAAACCCTCGCAAACGCGCTGCCCATTGATGTCCAAACCATTCCAAACTTCGTCAGCCTTAAAGTGGTATGCAGCAGGGCGTGAAGGGTCGGTACGCCAGTAATTGCGTGCGGGGTCCCACACGGAGAAACCACCGTCAATACGGATGTACACCACAATGCCCGGCATCACGGGCCGGGCAGCAGGCAAGGGCCAGCTTGCATCGGGGCGATGGAACTCAGAGTGGATGGCCTTGGCTGCAGCGCCTTTGCCTTTGACGGCATAGCCAATCGAGGCCTTTTTGGTCGTCATCGGCAAGGCCACGGAGCCAGCCCAGGTGCGGGTCAAGGCCCACCACGCCAAGTCCAGCAAGAAGCTCTTGCCCAGGCCGTTGTCCCCCGCAATCAGGCTCAGGCGCTCGGCCCACTCCACCTGCACATCCGGGGCCAGCCCGACGTTCTTTAAGTGCAAATACTTCAGCATGTTTGTGGCCTAAAAATGGTGTAGTGTGAATTTACCCGACAACTCCCCCGCAAACGCCCGCTGCTGCAATGCGGCGAACAGGGCGTCTAGCTGGGCCAGGGCGGTGCGGTGGGTGGCTTTGAGGGCTTCGATGGCTTGGATGCGGGTGGCGAAGGTTTGTTGGAGGGGGAGTGGGGGCTGAATCACCTTGGTCTCGCAAATTTGTTTGATGTTCAGCGTGGGCTGGCTTACTGTCCTCAACTCAGATGTGAAATAGCGCTGCACATGCTCTGTTTGCAGGTAACTCGCGAGAAAGACTCGATTTACCTTGTCGGAAGCCGGGATACGGGAAACGGCACGCGCAATGTTGAATCCCGTCATCGATGAATCGACAAGCGCAACCACTCCAATCGAACCTACACAGGTAACCAATATTTCGTCACCCCGCAAACGTGATCTCTTGTAAGCAGCTTCAATTGTTGGGTCAATGCGTTTCAACGCGCCGGAGTCAAAGTTTCCATCGACCACATCACCAACCCGAACTAAGGGAACGCCCTTGTCCAGAGCGTCACCCGGCTGGATTACTCCGTAATTTATCGTGTCTCCCTCTCGTATCAACTGGTCCAGTTTCACGAATGACCACCCTTTCGGGTTCGCCACCGGGTCGCCAAACATATCGAGAAAGAGGGACTGGGTGAGGCTATCGAGGTGGGCCAGGGCTTGGCGGCGTTGGGTTCGGAGGGTTTCGGCCTGGTCCAGGATGGCGGCGATGCGGCGTTGCTCTTCCAGCGGGGGCAACGGAATTTCAAGATCAGCGACAACCTCCCGCGTAATGCCTTGGATCGTCGCTCCGCGCGCATGCTTGGCGAAATGACCTTGTTTGGTACGCAGGAAGTGGACGAGATACTCGGCGCTCAACTTCTTTGCATCTGGCGTGAGTGCAGTGATGTCCTGACTAAAGCACAAGCTCATGCCCGCGATTGCAACTTTGCCAACGCTGGTTCGAGTAACGAGCAACACCGTTCCGGCTGGGACTTGATTTGTCGCCGAAGACGCAATTGCCTCTTCCGTAATGAAGCTGCGAGCTTGAAGAGCAATTGGTCCAACCAAGTCCGCACCGGTAATCCACGGTATATCGCCGGTGAAATAGCGCTCAATACCTTTGCTGGGTGTGCCGCCGTTCTGGAAACGGCACACATCGGAGAGTCGAGCGCTGCTATTCAACGCTCTCACTGCAGCATCCCCTCCAACGCTTTCATCCCCGCCGCAATCTCCTCCTCCAACTTCGCCAGCTCCGCCAATATCTCCTGTGGAGCACGGTGCGCTACAGCCGCATGCACCACTTCCTTGTAGCGGTTGATGCTCAGGTCGTAGCCATTCGCGGCAATCTCGGCTTTGGGCACGCAGAAGCTTTGTTCGATGCGGCTGCGCTGCTGCTCCGCCCCATCCCGCTGTGACCAGCGGGCCAACACGTCGGGCAGGTTGTTTTTTAAATGCTCCTCTTTTGATAGCTTATTGCGCACAGCGGATGTGCGCTGGAGGCCTAATTTATCTTCAGGCAGCAGGGGCTGGCGCTTGTCGTCCAGGCTGTAGCCGTCGGCTTGGCAGTCGTAGAACCACACCTTGTCGGTGCCGCCGCTGTTGGTTTTGGTGAAGAACAGGATGGCGGTGCTCACGCCCGCGTAGGGCTTGAACACGCCGCCGGGCAGGCTGACGATGCCGTCGAGTTTTTGCTCTTCCACCAGCATGCGGCGCAGCTCTTTGTGGGCCTTGCTGCTGCCAAACAGCACGCCGTCGGGCACGATCACTGCCGCGCGGCCACCGGGTTTGAGCAGGCGCAGAAACAGGGCCAAAAACAGCAGTTCGGTCTTTTTGGTTTTGACGGTTTGCAGCAGGTCTTTGGCGACGTTTTCCACGTCCAGGCTGCCCGCGAAGGGCGGGTTGGCCAGCACCAAGCTGTAGCGGTCTTCCTCCAGGCCATGCTCTTGGCCCAGCGAGTCGCGGTAGGTGATGGCGGGGTTGTCCACGCCGTGCAGCATCATGTTCATGCTGCCGATGCGCAGCATGGTGTTGTCAAAGTCGTAGCCGTGGAACATGCCGTGGTTGAAGTGCTGGTTCAGCTTGGCGTCGTGGAACAGGCTGGGGTGCTGCTCGCGCAGGTATTCGCCCGCCGCCACCAAAAAGCCGCAGGTGCCGCTGGCCGGGTCGCAAATGACATCAAGGGGCGTGGGGGCGGTCATTTCCACCATCAGCTGGATGATGTGGCGCGGGGTGCGGAACTGGCCGTTTTGCCCGGCGCTGGCGATTTTGCCCAGCATGTATTCGTACAGGTCGCCCTTGGTGTCGCGGTTGTCCATAGGCACGGCGTCCAGCAGGTCCACCACCTTGGCCAAGAGCGCGGGCGTAGGGATGGTGAAGCGCGCGTCCTTCATGTGGTGGGCGTAGGTGGAGTCGTCGGCCCCCAGGGTGCGCAGGAAGGGGAAGACGTGTTCGCCCAAGATGGTGAACATCTCGGAAGGCGCTTCGTTCTTGAAGCGGCTCCAGCGCAGGCTGTCAAACGCCCTGCCCCGTGTGTCTGCGCCTGCGGGGAAGATGCGGCGCTCCAGCGGGCGCTGGAGCCGGTTGGCCTTGTTTTCTTCCAGGGTGTACAGGTCGTCCAGGCGGCGCAGAAAGAGCAGGTAGGTGATTTGCTCGATGACTTCGATGGGGTTGGCGATGCCGCCAGACCAGAAGGCGTTCCAGATTTGGTCGATTTTGCTTTTAAGGTCGCCGGTGAGCATGGTGGGGAGTTCTTGAAACGTGTAACGGCGAGGAGCATAGCCTACGCAATCTGGCCTCTGGCGCAAATAACACCGGCGCAAGCAGCTACGGAATCAATAGCGACTTAGAAGCCGGGCCCGGCCGACACACAACTGTCACCCCCTTCCATAAAAATGCCCCCGCTGCCTGCGCGGGCGGCCACGCCATTTTTATCCCCTGAACACCTCACTTGGCAACACGGCCGTACCGGCCCGGCAGGCCGATACAGCGTCCCGTTCGCCCCCAAACCCCAAGGACACCCATGCCTTTCATCCGCACCGTACTTTCTACCGCCGCCCTCAGCGCCCTGCTGCTCACGGCCCACGCCCAGGCGGCCGACACGCCGATCTACACCATCCAGGGCAGCACCAGCAGCAGCCCGCTGGTGGGCCAAACGGTCACCACCACCGGCGTGGTAACAAAGGTCAACAACAACAGCTTTTACCTGCAAGACCTGGTGGGCGACGGCAACCCGGCTACATCAGACGGCATTTTGGTATTCACCAGCAGCGCCCCCACGGTGGCGGTAGGCAACCTGGTGCGGCTGACCGGCCGCGTGGTTGAGTTCAACACCGGCGCAGCGGCCAATGCCGACACGGCGGCCCACACCGTGACCCAGCTGAGCACTATCACCGACCTGTCCGTCATCGGCACTGGCCAAAGCATTGCACCCGTGGTGCTAACCCTGCCGCTGGCAGACGGCGACGACCTGGAGCGCTTTGAGGGCATGCTGGTCACCGTCAACGGGCCGCTAACCGCATCGCAAAACTACTTCCAGGGCCGCTACGGCCAGCTCACCTTGTCGGCCCAGGGCCGGCTGGAGAACCCCACCAACCGCCTGCGCCCCGGCGCTGCCGCACTGGCCCTGAACGCCGCCAACGCCCGCCGCAGCTTCATTCTGGACGACGGCAGCAGCCTGCAAAACCCCAACCCCATGCCCTATGTGGGCGCGGACAACACCTTGCGCGCAGGCGACACCGTGGCGGCGGTGACCGGCGTGCTCGACTACGGCCTGGCCACCGCCACCAACACCGACTACGGCTCCTACAAAATCCACCCCACCGTGGCCCCGGTGTTCAGCCGCCAAAACGCCCGCACCACCGCGCCCGAAGCGGTGGGCGGCAACATCCGCCTGGCCAGCTTCAACGTGCTGAACTTCTTTACCACCTTCACCACCGGGGCCACGGCCTCCGGCCAAACCGGCCAAGGCTGCACGCTGGGTACCAGCAACGTGCGCAGCAACTGCCGGGGCGCCAACAGCCTGGCCGAATTTGAGCGCCAGCGCGCCAAGATCGTGGAAGCCCTGGCCGCCATCAACGCCGACGCGGTGGGCCTGATGGAAATCCAGAACAACGGCAGCACTGCGCCGCAAAACCTGGTCGATGCGCTCAACGCCCGCCTGGGTGCCACCACCTACGCCGTGGTGCCCGACCCCAGCACCGGCACCGGCACCGACGCCATCAAGGTGGCCATGATCTACAAGCCCGCCCGGCTGGGCCGCGTAGGCGATGCCACCAGCGATGCCAGCGCCATCCACAACCGCCCGCCCCTGGCCCAGACCTTTACCGCCGCCAATGGCGAACGCTTCACCCTGGTGGTCAACCACTTCAAGTCCAAAAGCTGTGGCGATGCCGCCGGTGTGGATGCCGACCAGGGCGACCTGCAAGGCTGCTGGAACAGCACCCGCCTGCAACAGGCCCAGGCGCTGCGCAGCTTTGTCGGCAGCCTGCAAATCCGCAGTGCCAGCAACGACGTGCTGCTGGTGGGCGACTTCAACGCCTACGGCCAGGAAGACCCGGTTAACCACCTGACCAGCAACGGCTTTGTGGACCAGATTGGCCGCTTCAGCAGCTTTGGCTACTCGTACGTGTTCAACGGCGCGGCGGGTCGGCTCGACCACGCCATCACCACCGCCAGCATGTCGCCCAAAGTGGCCCGCGCCACCGAGTGGCACATCAACGCGGATGAGCCCTCGGTGCTGGACTACAACCTCGAATTCAAACAGCCCGCCTGCGCTGCCTGCGGCCCCGACCTGTACAGCGCCACCGCCTACCGCTCCTCTGACCACGACCCCGTGGTGCTGGGCCTGAACCTGTACAAAACCATCACCGGCACGGCGGGCCGCGACACCTTGACCGGCACGGCAGGTGACGACCTGCTGGTGGGCGGCGCCGGTGCCGACACCCTGAGCGGCGGCGCAGGCCGCAACCTGTTTGCCATCACCCATTTGCGCGATGCAGGCGACACCATCACCGACTTTGTGCCCGGCAAAGACCAGCTCGACCTGCGCCTGCTGCTGGCCAGCCTGGGCTATGCAGCCGACGCACCCGGTGCCGAGAGCCTGCTGCGCGTACTGCCCAACGGCGCCCACAGCGTGCTGCAATTCAGCGCCAGCGGTGCCTGGCGCTCGCTGGCCACGCTGCAAAACCTGGCCCCTGTGGACATTCAAATCACCCGCGACATCGTGCTGCGCTAACCCTTCACACCCCCATTCACCATGAACTTCCTCTCCAAAACCACCCTGGCCCTTACCCTGATCGCCGCCCTGTGCGGCACCGCGCAGGCCAGCATCGTCAACGGCAACTTCGACTCCGGCCTGTCCGGCTGGGGCACCCTGGGAGACGCCAGCGTGCAAGGCGGCCAGCTCACACTGAACACCAGCACCGTGGTGGCCGACGATATGGACGCACTGGGCAACCCCATCGCCACGCTCAACCGCTCGGGTACCGATGCGGCGGATGCCAGCCTGCTGACCACGGCCACCGCCCTGGCCGCCGGTGCGCTGGACGTGTCGATGTTCGATACCGCCACCGAGGGTGCGCTGGCCCTGCAAAGCTTTAGCGCCAACGCCGGCCAGACCTTGAGCTTTCTGTGGAACTTTGGCACCCGCGACATCTTTGCCGACTACGCCTTTCTGGTGCTCGACGGCGTGCTGGTCCGCTTGGCCGGGTCGTCCGATGCCACACTCTCCAGCACCGGCGACGCCCTGCTGGAAACCGGCTTCAGCCTTTACAGCCTGACCCTGGGCAGCAGCGGCAGCCACAGCCTGGCGTTTGGCGTGGTGGACGTGGGCGACACGTCCGTGCTGTCCATGCTGAGCATCGACCAGGTGCAACTTAGCCAAAGCAACGACGTGCCTGAACCCGCATCGCTGGCCCTGGTGGCCCTGGGCCTGGGCCTGCTGGGCGGCCGAAAGCTCAAAGCCTTTTAGGCCTATAGCGCATATTCCACCTGCGGTAAATGCTATTTAATTTATAGCAAATTACCCCACCACCACAGTGTGCGGTGCGATGGTGGCGCGAACAGCTCGCTACAGAGGCAGGGTGTTTGCGCCCTACTTCCAGTCCTTACCCGGTGCGCCCCTGCCTATATTGATTTCAAGGGCGGCGTACCGATATAGAGCTGGAGAAGGAACGCATATGGGCAACATTCACCAAGACCTGGGCGGCCAAGTGCTGCTAGAGGTGGACTTCAAATGGCTGATGGCCGGCCAAGGCTACGCCGTGGACCCAGACCGCCTACTGCGCGACCCCGCCTACGCCCACACCTGCCTGCAATGTGCCCAGCGCTCCAGCTGCATCGCACTGCAAGAATGCGCACTGTGCCTACAGGCGGTGCTGGCGCAGGCCATCCACTAATTTTTAGACTGCCGGGCCAAGCGCAGCGCCAGCACACTCAGTGCGTCGTAGGCCGCACCCGCCTGCACATCCCACGCCTGCACCGCCAGCGCCTGGCGGGCGATGGCGGCGGTGTCGCCCCTTGCAGCCGGGCCGGTCAAGGCGGCAGCCGGGCCCAGCGTGGTGATGTTGTGTACCGCGTGGGCCAGCAGCTTGGCACGCAAATCGGGAATAAATTCAGCAGGCACACCCACCGCCCGCCACGCGTCTTCGGCCACGCTTTGCAGCACCGGCAGGAAGTTGGTGGCAAACACCGCCGCCGCGTGGTACAGCAGCTTGTGCTCCGTGGCCACGCCAAAACAGCGCGCGCCAATCGCCGTAAACGCCGCGTCCAGCAGGCCGCAAGCGTGGGGCTGCCCCTCCAGCGCGCAAGTCGTGCCGGGGAACTGCGCCACGGCCGCCTCCACCGAGGCAAAACTCAAAATACAGTGCGCACTGGCCGTCTGCCAGCCCAGCGCGGCCAAGGGGGCCAACTGCGCACTGCCCAAAGCGCCACTGCAATGGAAGGCCACGGTGTGCGTGCCCGGCGATGCCGCCAACGCCAGCGCCTGCGCCGCCTGCGGCAATTGCGCATCGGGCACGGCCAACATCCACACATCCGCCGGGCGCATGGCCCGCGCATCCGCCACCGGCGTGCCCGCTCCAATGGCCACACAAGCGGCCTGCGCACTGCCGGGCGTGGTGGTCAGCACATCTTGTATGGCAAACGTCGCCTGCTGCTGCCACAGCCGCGCCAGCGTCTGCCCCACGCGGCCAGCGCCTACCAGGTTGAGTGTTTTCACGGGAATGGCTTTCTGTAAGGGAGCGGGCAGAGAGGGGGCCGATTTTGCCAAAGATGCGGGGGTGGGCAGCGGGATAAATGCTATTTTTTTAATAGCTGCTTACGCAGATAAAACATGCGCTAGAAGCCTAAAAAGCTTGAAACTCACCCCGCCCCCCGTTATACCGGTCCACCTTGCGCATGCCCGATGCATCGCCCGGCACGGGGCGTTGCAAGGCCTCTTGCCCGCGCTGGTAGCCGTATTGCCATTGCGCTTGCATCGTCTGCACGTAGCCCGCGTAGTCGGTGGGCTGGGCCAGCACGATGCGGTTGCGCCACCACGCCAACTGCCTTTGCACCGGCTGCACGGGCAGCGCGGCAGCTACGTCGGAGGTGTCGAACCATACGTCGGCCCCCAGGGCGTTGCATTGGGCGTTGACATGGCGCAGGCGCTGGTTGCCGTCTAGCCCCAGCACGGCACGCCAGGCGGGGATTTCGAAGTGCTGGTCGAACGATTCCTTGAATTCCAGCATCACCGTGTCGGCCAGCCGGTGCGCCAGCTCGATGGGGAACAGGTCCACCACGCCGCCGAGGTAGTGGTCGGCCCCATGCCGGTAGGTGGGGAAGTAGTAGAAGTCGGTGATGGCCATGCGCGCGGCGGCATCCAGCGCCAAGCTGGTGTCGGTCTGCACGCCGGGCGCAAGTGCGTGGTCGCCCCAGCATGGGTCGGCAAACGGCGACGCCATGCCCTGCACCAGGGCCGCCACACGCGATGGGCCGAAGACAGTTTGCGCAAACAGCTTGCGGCCGCCCCGCGCCTGGCCGACTTCCGCCGGGCCAAACAGCAGCTTGCCGCCGATGGTGGCCACCGTCACTTCCGACTGGGCCGCAGGCGGCGGCAGGGGCAAAACCGGGGGGACTTCAAACAGGTAGTCGGTGAACAGGTCCGGCACGCGCGGTGCGGGCTGGCGCGACAGTTTGCGCTGGGCGGCCCCGCGCAAGGCGGTGCTGATGCGGGCTTGCGGTGCCGACTGCAAGCTGCCCCAGAACTGGTACATCTGCGGCGAGCACAGCCAGGCCATGCGCTGCGCATCGTCCGGCAGCGCCTGGATAATGGCCGCCGCAATCGCCCCGCCACAGGTGGCCAGCAGCAGATCGGGCGCACGGCCCGCATCGCGCGCAGCGGCATGCATGCCCAGATAGATGCCGAAGCGGAAACCGCCCCCGGCGAAGACCATGCAGCGTTGGTATTTAACCTGGTGGTTACCGTGGTTGTTAAGGGGTGTGGGGTGCATGCGGGGACGATAACCGACGCTGCACCCTGCTCTAGCCGATGGCGGCGTAGGCCCCTGTGCCTTCCGGCCAGGGGGTCAACAGCTCGAACCCGGTGTCGGTCACGGCCACCATGTGCTCCCACTGGGCGGAGAGCGAATGGTCTTTGGTCACCACGGTCCAGCCGTCGGGCAGCTCTTTGGTGTCGCGCTTGCCGGCGTTGACCATGGGTTCGATGGTGAAAATCATGCCCGTCTCCAGCCGCAGCCCCTGGCCGCGCTGGCCGTAGTGCGACACATGGGGGGCATCGTGGTAGATCTGACCGATGCCGTGGCCGCCGTACTCGCGCACCACGCTGAAGTGCTCGCGGTGCGCCACGGTCTGGATCGCGTGGCCGATGTCACCCAGAGTGGCGCCCGGCTTGACCTGCAAAATGCCCGCGCGCATCGCCTCGTAGGTGGTGGCCACCAGACGCTTGGCCAGCGGGCTGGGTTCGCCCACAAAGTACATGCGGCTGCAATCGCCAAACCAGCCGTCTTTGATGATGGCCACGTCGATGTTGACGATGTCGCCGCGCTTCAACACCTTGGCCGACGGAATGCCGTGGCAGATCACATGGTTGACCGATGCGCACACCGTCTTGGGATAGCCGTGGTAGCCGATGTTGGCGGGTACGGCATCCAGCACGTCCACGATGTAGTCATGGCAGATCTGGTCCAGCGCCTCGGTGGTGATGCCCGCCACCACGTGCGGGGTGATCATGTGCAGCACGCTGGCCGCCAAGTGCCCGGCACGGCGGGCCAGCGCCACTTCGGCCGGGCTGCGGATGGTGACGGGCTCGTCGTTCATGCTGCTCATGCCCGCGCCTTTTGCGGTAGTGCCGTGACCTGCGCTTCGGCCTGGATTTCATCCTGGATCAGCAGACGGCACAGCTCCCCGTACTTCAGCTCCGGGTGCAGCTCGCACATCATGCCAATGCGCAGCCAGTGCTCGGCCTGGGCGTTGATGGAGCGGTTTAAAGCGCCGCTGGCGATGCGCACGTTGGCGTGCATCGGTTCTGAAATTTTGACTAGGCCCAAGATGGCTCCAATATATGAAACGTTGATGTTTCGTATATTTTACCCAGCAGGGCTATTCGATGCAGAGGTCCAGCCTGGACACCAGTGCGCGGCTTTGGTCATTCATACCCACCACCTCCACCGCGCTGCCATGTTTGCGTAGCCGCTGGCAAATTTTATCGAGAGCAGTAACCGCCGTTACGTCCCAAAAGTGGGCTTGCGACAGGTCGATGGTGACGCGCCTGCCCACCACCTCCCGCACATCGAACGCATCCACCAGTAAGTCTGCCGAGGCAAAAAAGACCTGCCCGGCCACCCGGTAGGTCAGCGCGTCTTCTCCAATTTGGGTCACGGTCAAAAGTCGCGAGACCTTGAAGGTAAAAAACACCCCACTCAGCAGCACGCCCACCGCCACTCCGGCGGCGAGGTTATCGGTGGCCACCGTCACCGCCACCGTCACCAGCATCACCAAGCTGGACAGCTTGGGGTGCCGCAGCACAGCCCGCGCAGAGCCCCAATCCAGCGTAGAAGCCGACACCATCACCATGATGGCCACCAGTGCGGCCACCGGCACCTGCGCCACCCACGGCTTGAGCAGCACTATCAGAATCAACAGAAAGGCACCGGCAAACAGCGTGGACAACCGTCCCCGGCCGCCATAACGCACGTTGCTCACCGTCTGGCCAATCATCCCGCACCCGGCGATGCCCCCGAAAAGGCTGGCCGCCACATTGGCCAGACCCAGACCACTGCACTCGCGGTTTTTAGCGCTGGGCGTATCGGTCAGCTCGTCCACCACACTGGCCGTCATCAGCGACTCGAGCAGCCCCACCATCGCAATGGCGAAGGCAGGCAGCGCGATGAGCCGCAGCGTCTCCACCGAGAACGGCACCGAAGGCAGTGCAAACACCGGCAACGCGTCGGGCAACAGCCCCAAATCGGCCACAGTCATCAGCGGCAGGCCCAGCCATTGCCCCACCAGGGTCAGCACCACGATGCAGACCAGCGGCGACGGCACCGCCGTGGTGATGCGGGGCAGCCCGTAAATCACCAGCAGCCCCAGCCCCACCATGGCCCAGGTGGCGATATTGGCGCCGATAAGGTGCGGCATCTGCGCCGAGAAAATCAGAATCGCCAGCGCGTTCACAAACCCCGTGCGCACCGAGCCCGACACAAACCGCAGCAACACACCCAGTCGCAGCCAGCCAAACAGCATCTGCATCGCCCCGGCCAGCACGCCCGCCGCGAAAAGGTACTGCACCCCATGCGCATGCACGAGCGGTGCCGCCACCAAGGCCACCGAACCCGCCGCCGCCGACACCATCGCAGGCCGCCCGCCTGCGAAAGCAATAACGATGCTGATGACGAATGAGGCGAACAGCCCCACCATCGGGTCCACCCCGGCCACGAAGGAAAAGGCGATAACTTCAGGGATGAGGGCGAAGGTCGCCACCGCACCGGCCATCAGCTCACGCGGAATACTGGGCGCCCACTCGGCGCGAAAGGAATGGGGAAATTTGGACATGGCAAAACTGGCCCCGACAAGGAGCAAATCAAAAGGCGTGAACGGGTCAGGCAAGGGAACGAGGCATTCCGAGCCAAGCGAGGAAAGGGTGCCGGGCCTTTCAGGGCGGAGTCAGGCGCGAACAGCCCGACTGCCTACTGCATGCATCCCGCGTGATGCGGGCCAGTGTGAAGCTGTGGAACCGGGCCGCCATGCACGGGCGCAGGTACTGAACTGCGTTGGACGGGCGGTGGGTTGGGGGCATGGGGTGATTGTAAAAGGCGGGGGTGACGAGGCCCGCTGACCCGCAGCGCTAGCTCAACCAGCTTCCCCAACCGTGTGCTGCGCGGCGCGCGTGGGTGGCTAGCCACTGGCGGAAGGCATCGGGGGTTGGGGAAAAGCTCGGGGTCGGTGACATGGCGAAACCATAACCGACGCCCCCCAGTTCGCGACCAGCGCGATGCCCGGCGCAGCCGGGCCGATTCCGACCCCGCTCCCGGGTCCCCATCTGGTTGCGCCGAGGAGCACAGCTTTGGGCGGGAAAGGGCTGGCGTTGTTTGAGCCGCAGGCGAGTTTAGCCAGACCCCGCCCAAAGCGCACACCGCAGGTTCCCCGTAGCGCAAGCGGAGGGCGCAGACAGTTGGGGCGACGCATCCATGGTTACGCATCGATTGCGGAAAAGAACAAGTTACTTCGCCGCCGGGCGCATATCCCTGCCGGGGATGCTGGCTAGCTCCCAGAATGCGCCAATCCCGCCACTGTCCGTCACGGAGAACCGCCAGGAGGGGTCAGAGCCCCAATGCGGGCCACGACCACGCTTCTATCGCCAGCATCCGTTGCGCAATGGGGATCTGACCCCACCAGGCTCCGACCCCTCTGGCTCACGCCCGTTCGAGCGATGGGGATCGCTCCTCTTTTGATAGTAAAAAACAGGAGCTGTTTGTGCACACTCCATAAGCGCAAGCAGCCATTTTTACACCTGAAAATCGGCCTAAAAGCTTGAAAACTTTAGGAACCCACCCCCTGCGGCCCGGCAACGCCCTCTTCCACCAGCACGCAGCCCTTGCCGGTGCGTTTGCACTGGTCCGCCTCGCGCCAATAGCCGCCGTGGCTGATGCAACCGGTTTGGCAAATCACGCGGTCGGCGGCATCGGCGTGGGCTTGTAAATCTTCTGAAGACTCCGGCTCCAACTGCGCCAGACTTTCACGCAGCCAGGCCACCAGCGTGTCGCGCACGATGGCGCGGGCGCGCAGGCGCACGATCTGGGCTTGCAACACGGCGATCTGCTGCACGTGGTCCACCACCACCGCGCTCACCCGCGCCTGGGCGCTGGCCAGCATGCGCACCAGGGCGGCGTGTTCGCAGGCTACGTCGGACAGGGGCGGCTTCAAAGGCGGCTTGCGCGGGACGATGTGGATGCGGGCTTGCGTAATCAACATAAACAGCTCCTCTTCAGGCCATGAGTAATTGCAGACGGCCGTCCGCGTCGTGCACCGGGTGCACATCTACCTGCCAGATGCGGCGCACGGTGTCTACATCCAGCACCTGGGCGGGCGGGCCGTCGGCCTGGACCTGGCCGTCTTGCAGCAGCAGCACCTGGTCGGCGTAGCGCAGGGCCAGGTTCAGGTCGTGCAGCACGGCCACCACGCCCACGCCATGCTCGTGCGCCCAGCGGCGGGCCAGGCGCAGCACGGCATGCTGGTGGTGCACGTCCAACGAGGCGGTGGGTTCGTCCAGCAGCAGCCAGCGGCTATGGCCCTCGGGGGCAGGTTCCCAGATTTGCGCCAGCACCCGGGCCAGCTGGGCACGGGCGCGCTCGCCGCCGCTCAGGGTGTTGAGCACGCGGTGGGCCAGAGCCAGCACGCCGGTGGCCTGCATGGCACGCTGCACAATGTCGGTCTCGCCACTGTTGGGCTGCTGGCGGTGCGGGTAGCGGCCCAGCTCCACGACATCTTGCACGGTGTAGTCGAAGGCCACCGACAGGTCTTGCGGCAGCAGTGCACGGCGCCGGGCCAGAGCCTGGGCGGGGTAGCTGTCTAGCGTCTGGTTTTGCAGATAAACCTTGCCGTGGCTGGCCTTGCGCTGGCCACAGAGCAGCGACAGCAGCGTGGATTTACCCGCGCCGTTGGGCCCCAAGATGGCGGTAAACGCCCCCGTGGCGAACCGCGCTGTGAGCGAATGCAGCAGGGTGGCCCCGCCCACAATGCAGGACACCGCCTGCGCCTCCAAGTAATACGTCATACCCGTCCTTTGAACTGGCGCAGCAGCACCAAAAAGAAGGGTGCGCCCACCACGGCGGTCAGCACACCCAGCGGCAACTCGGCCGGTTGCACCACGGTGCGGGCCACGCTGTCGGCCAGCAGCACCAGGGCCGCGCCCAGCATGGCCGAGCCGGGCAGCACCACGCGGTGGTCCGGCCCGGCCACCAGGCGCACGCAGTGCGGAGCCAGCAGGCCGACGAAGCCGATCATCCCGGTGGTGGCGGTGACCGCCCCCACGGCCAGCGCGGTGACCACGATGGCCAGGCGCTTGGTGCGCTCCACATCCACGCCCAGCAACGCGGCCTGCGCCTCGCCCAATGCAATGGCATTTAAGGGCCTGGCGCAAGTAACACCTACGCACATAGCTACAAAAACAATAGCAAACACCAGCATGACGGCGCTCCAGCGTGCGCCACCCAGGCTGCCCAGCAGCCAGAACTGGATGCTGCGCAGCTGCTCGTCGCTGGCCAGAAAGGTCAAAGCGCCCATGCCCGCCCCGGCCAGCGCGTTGATACCCACGCCCGCCAGCAGCATCAGCCCCACCCGGGTGCCGCCCTCTGACTGGGCCAGCAGGTAGATCAGCGCCGTCACCGCCAGGCTGCCCGCAAAGGCCATGCTCACCAGGGTCCAGCTGCCCAGGCTGCGCGGCAAATCGGGAAAGTAGCGGCTGCCCAGCACGATGGTGATGCCCGCCGCCAGCGCCGCGCCGCTGCTCACCCCTATCAAACCGGGGTCGGCCAGCGGGTTGCGAAACAAGCCCTGCATCAGCGCGCCCGACAGGCCCAGCCCCGCACCCGCCGCCAGCCCCAGCAGCAGGCGCGGCAGGCGGATGTTGAGGAACACCAGCTGCTCGGATGAGCCGTCCAGCCCGCCAGACAGCAGCGCCCACAGCGTCCGGGCGATGTCGCCCACGCTGAGGGCATAGGCCCCGCGCGCGCTGGCGTTGAGCAGGCTCAGCACCACCAGGGCGCTGCCCAGCAGCAGCACATGGTGGCTGGACAGGCGGCGGGCGGGCAGGTTCATGCCTTGACCATCCGTTGGTGCAAGGCCAGCACCGTGGCAGGCAGGCGCGGACCAAAACCCAGCAACTCCAGCGCATCCAGATGCACCAGCGCCTTGGTTTTGAAGGCCGGGGTCAGGGCCAGCTCGGGGCGGGACCAGAACGTGGCCAGCCCGCCCTGGGCTGCTATGCCTTGGGTGGTGGTGAGGATCAGGTCGGGCGCGGCGGCGGCCATCGCTTCGGCGGTCATGGGGCGGTAACCCGCAAAGCCGTTCATCACATTCTGTGCGCCTACCAGCCGCAACATGGCATCGGCAGCGGTTTTTTCGCCCGCCACCTGCACGCTGGCGCTGTGCGACAAGATGAACAGCACGCGCGGTTTGCGGCCCTTGAACTGTGCCACTTGTTGCTGCACGCGGGCCCAGTCGGCATCCAGCTTGGCTTGCAGTGCACGGGCTTGGGTCTCGCGCCCGGCACCCCGCCCCACGGCTTGCAGCTTGCGCTGCACTTCGGCCCAGCTGTGGTCGGAGTCGATCAGCTCGACCTTGACCCCGGCGCTGCGCAACTGGTCCAGCACCACCGGTGGCCCGGCCTCGGTGGTGGCGATCACCGCGTCGGGCTTGAGCGCCAGCAGGCCCTCGGCCGACAGGGTGCGCATGTAGCCCACCTTGGCCGTGCTTTGCGCTGCCAGCGGGTACAGGCTGGTGGTGTCGGTGCCGACCAGTTGCGCCTCAGCGCCCAGGGCGTAGACGCATTCGGTGAGTGCGCCGCCCACCGTCACCAGCCGGGGGAGTTTGGCCGTCTGGGCCTGGAGCGCAGCAGGCGCAAGCGTAGCGCTGGCGACCCAGCTTAAGACGGCGCGGCGGCGGAGTAGGTTTTGCTTCATCAGAGGGTGTAGAGGGAAAAGTCATTCGTTGGGCAACTGGCCTACGGGCGCGAAGTCGGGGAGGTTTTGCCCCACGCGCCAGCACACGCCGCTGGGGTCAAAAAGCACAAAGTCGCGCATGCCCCAGGGCTGGTCTTCCAGCGGCGTGGGGGCGCGCACGCCGTAGCGCGTGGGCAAATCAAGCTGCTGCACATGGTCGAACCAGGCTTGCACGTCCACCACTTGCAGGTGCATTTGCAGGTTGTTGGCCAGGGCCGCATCGTAAAAATCTTGCAGCAAAAAGGCGCTGCGGCCGTGGTGAAAATAGCCTACGCCGCCGCCCTCGCTGGCCTGGGTAAAGCCCAGGTCGCGGTAGAACTGGCGCGACTGGGCGAAGTCCCGCGCGGGCACAAAGGCCTTGATCTCGACGGTGTCCAGGGTGCTCATGCGGGTAGCGCCTCCAGCGTGGGCAAGCCAGCCACCAGCTCGCGCCAGCTAGTGCGCTCGGGCTGGCCGGGCTTGCGTGCGCCGAAGAACATGGCCATCAGCTCGCCAGCGTGGTCAAAGGCTTCGACCGAGGTGACCACGCCGTCAGCGGTGGGTTTCTCCACCCGCCACACGTGGGCGATAGAGTCTTCGCGCAGGTGCAGGTTGAAGCTGGGGTCGATCACGTTGAGCCACTGGACTCCCCGGATGTCCATGGGCTCGATGCGTGTCACCGGGCCGGAGTGGATCTGGATGCAGCCCTTGCTGCCCACAAACACCATGATGGGCACGCCATCGAACGACGCGGATTGCAGCAGCTCGCGCAGCGCCATAGTGGACAGGCGCTCGGTAAACCGGCCCTGCACCAGGCGCAGGCTTTGCTGGCGCTCGGTGCCAAATTTTTTCAGCAGGCCGAAGAATTCGTGCGTGTCTTGCAGCGCGGCCCAGCCGGCGCCCAGCCCGGCCACGTCGATGTCGGCATCGGGCTGGGGCGGGGGTGCGGGCACGGCGGGTGTGAAGACGGCGGAGCTGGTGTCGGCGGTAAATCGCTGCACCACCGCCTCAAACGCGACGCGGTCGGTAGCATCGCGCTGGAATATCTTGTGCACCGCCAGGCCGTGGGCATCGAAGAATTGCAGGCTCACATTCGGGCGGTTCTGCGGATTCGCGGCCAGCTCGGTCACGGCAAACCCGGCATGCCAGTGGCCAAAGAACAGGCGCAGGTCGATGTCTTCGCCCAGCGCCAAACCCATGTTGCCATTCGGCCCCATCGCGGAGAGCTTGCGGTAGACACCGGTTTTCTCGTGCACGGTGCTCTGGTTGCGGGTCAGGCCCATCAGCGGGCCGCAGGGCTCCAGGGCTTTGAGCAGGTTGATCCACGGGCCGGTCAAAGCAATGGCCTTGGGTGGATAAGCGTGTTCGCCGCAATGGGCGGCCACGGCGGCACCTTCGCTGCTGCCGATGGATTCGGCGGCATCTTTGGCCCGCTTGCCACTGGCACGGGCAGCAGCAAAGGCGGCCCGCAGGTCTTCAAAAGTCGCAAATACAACGCTCATTGCATGGCCTCGGGGGTGGTGTGCCACAGGGGCGTGGCGGTGGGCAGGTGGGCGTGTTCGGCGGCGGTGCGGGCTGGGTGGGTCTGCTGCAGCCAGCGGGTGTGCAGGTTCCAGAGCAGGGTTTTGAAGTCGGGCGAGAGCATGGGGTGCTCGGACAGGCTGAGCAGGTTCTGCACGACTTTTTGCGCCATCTGGGTGCGGTGGTCGTCGCAGCAGCCTTGTACGTAGCCCGTCATGAGCGCCAGGGAGCTGGCCAGCAGGGCCTCGGCGCAGGGCATGGCGTATTCCTCGTCAGCGGCATGGTCAGTGAGATCAATGGAGCGGGACATGAAGGCCTCCGGTAGTTGAAGAGATGGTGGGCTAGGCACCCGCCACGCGGGCCGGTGTGGCTGGCTTGAAGAGGAGTTCACTATATGCGAATAATTCTCATTTGTCAAAATACACAAGGCCATGACAGCTACCGGGACTATAGGGTTAATACCAATAAACTATCGATGAGAGATATTTAATAGCTTATGATCCGTCTTGGCAGCAAAAGCAAATAGCCAGTAGCCATCCACCCATTTACCGTATTCAAAGGAAACACCATGTCCCTGATCAACACCGCAGTCCAGCCCTTCAAAACCGAAGCCTTCCACAACGGCAAGTTCATCACCGTGAGCAACGAAACCCTGCTGGGCAAGTGGAACGTGCTGATTTTTATGCCCGCAGCATTCACCTTCAACTGCCCCACCGAAATCGAAGATGCAGCCGACAACTACGCCGAATTCCAGAAGATGGGTGCCGAGGTCTACATCGTCACCACCGACACGCATTTCTCGCACAAGGTGTGGCATGAGACATCGCCTGCTGTGGGCAAGGCCAAGTTCCCACTGGTGGGCGACCCTACCCACACCCTGACCAACGCTTTCGGCGTGCACATCCCTGAAGAAGGCCTGGCACTGCGCGGCACCTTCATCATCAACCCCGAAGGTTTCATCAAGACGGCGGAAATCCATTCCAACGAAATCGCCCGCGACGTGAAAGAAACCGTGCGCAAGCTCAAGGCCGCCCAGTACACCGCCGCCCACCCTGGCCAAGTGTGCCCCGCCAAGTGGAACGAAGGCGCAGCCACCTTGACCCCATCGCTCGACTTGGTCGGCAAGATCTAAATCTGCGTAATTGACTAAACCCGCCGTTGGCTCACAAGGCTGGCGGCAGCATTGACTGAAAGAAATTTATGTTGGACGACAGCCTGAAGGCACAACTGAAGAGCTACCTCGAACGCGTCAAAAGCCCATTCGAGATCACAGCATCGCTGGACGACAGCAAAGGCGCAGATGAAATGCGCGGCCTGCTGGAGGACGTCGTGGCGTTGTCCGACAAAATTACCCTGAAGACCGACGGCACGGACGCACGCAAGCCGTCGTTTAGCCTGAACCGTATCGGCAGCGATATGAGCCTGCGCTTTGCGGCCATTCCTATGGGCCATGAATTCACCTCGTTGGTGCTGGCCCTGCTGTGGACCGGCGGCCACCCGCCCAAGGTAGAGGCCGGTGTGATTGAGAGCATCCAGGCACTGGATGGCGAGTTCAATTTCGAGGTCTACATGTCCCTCAGCTGCCACAACTGCCCGGACGTGGTGCAGGCGCTGACGCTGATGTCGGTGTTCAACCCCAAAATCAAAACCGTCATCATCGACGGCGCGCTATACCAAGATGAAGTCAACGCCCGGGAAGTGATGGCCGTGCCCAGCATCTACCTGAACGGCAGCCATTTCGGGTCGGGGCGCATGACGGTGGAAGAGATCGTTACCAAGCTCGACACCGGCGCTGCCGACAAAGACGCGGCCAAGCTTTCGGCCAAGGATGCCTTTGATGTGCTGGTGGTCGGCGGTGGCCCCGCAGGCGCAGCCGCAGCGGTGTATGCCGCCCGCAAAGGCATCCGCACCGGCATTGCCGCCGAGCGCTTTGGCGGGCAGGTAAACGACACGCTGGCCATTGAGAACTTCATCTCCGTGCTGGAAACCGATGGTCCCAAGTTCGCTATGGGCCTGGACGCGCACGTAAAGGCTTACGGCGTGGACGTGATGAATCTGCAACGCGGCGACAAGCTGATCCCGGCCACGACGCCCGGCGGCCTGGTCGAGGTGCAACTGGCCAACGGTGGCTCGCTGAAATCCAAAACCGTGATCGTGACCACCGGTGCGCGCTGGCGCAATGTCAACGTGCCCGGCGAACAAGAATACAAAAACAAGGGCGTAGCCTACTGCCCGCACTGCGACGGGCCGCTGTTCAAGGGCAAGCGCGTGGCCGTGATTGGCGGCGGTAACTCGGGTGTCGAGGCCGCCATCGACCTGGCCGGAC
Source organism: Rhodoferax sp. LB1P47 (assembly GCF_056521445.1). Lineage (NCBI taxonomy): Bacteria > Pseudomonadati > Pseudomonadota > Betaproteobacteria > Burkholderiales > Comamonadaceae > Rhodoferax > Rhodoferax sp. LB1P47. The sequence goes on from NZ_JBWMAU010000002.1 coordinate 199,149, forward strand.
TGGTGGCGCATGTGAGCTTGATCGAATACGGCGAGGCGCTGCGTGCCGATGCCGTGCTGGTCAAAAAGCTGCAAAGCCTGGCCAACGTCAGCGTCCATATGTCGGCGCAGACCACCGAGTTGACCGGTGATGGCAACAAGCTCAATGGCCTGACCTACACCGACCGCAAGAGCGGCCAAAGCCAGCACATCGCGCTGGAAGGCTGCTTCATACAGATCGGCCTGGTGCCCAACACCGAATGGCTCAAGGGCACCATCGAGCTGAGCAAGCACGGCGAGATCATCGTGGACAACCGGGGCCAGACATCGGTGCCGGGCGTGTTCGCCGCCGGTGACGCAACCACCGTGCCCTTCAAGCAGATCATCATCGCGGCGGGCGATGGGGCCAAGGCCGCACTGGGCGCGTTTGACTACCTGATCCGCAGCGCTGTTTAACGGCTAACGCTGCTCCATCAGCCGTTGCAGGGTGCATTGCAGCACCCGTGCATCGCTGCTGGCGCGGTGGCGCTGCACACCCAGCTCCTCGACCACCTGCTGCTTCACGTCGTGCCACTGCGCGGCTTCTTCTTCGCTCAGCAGGGAGCGCAGGTTCTCCAGCTTGAAGTACGGGCTCATGTCCACCGCTTCGAACAGCGCACCAATCCAGGTGAAGTCGTTTGCCCACCCGTCGGAATACACAGTTTGGCCGCGTAAGTGCTGGTTCAGTAGTTGCGCCACATCGCGTGCCGACTTGCCCGCCGTCTGCGCCAAGGCACGGGGAATGTGGTGCAGCTTCTCGGCCTCGGGGTCCCAATGCAACCAGTCCGGCTCGGGGCGAATCAAGGTACAAAAAGTCTGGCCATCCGGCAGGATGCAGCCCACCTCAATCGGGTAACTGCGCCGACCAAAGCCCGAGGCCTCGATATCGAGCACGGCGGGCATGGAGGTGGGTACAAGCATGCCCTCACTTTACATGGCGGCCATGTCGGGTCAATCCGTTACACCCCTTGCGAATACCTATCAAGCGTGTTCGTACTTAGAGTGAAAAGCTGGGGATATCGCTGCTGTTTTTTTGATTTACCACGCCACGTCGCCGACAATCCATACCAAAGCAATCTTGCGACCACACATTCAAAAAAGGACGGCCACCATGAAGGGCGACATCCAAGTCATCGCGCATCTGCAAGCGCAACTCAAAAACGAGCTCACCGCCATCAACCAGTACTTTCTGCACTACCGCATGTACAAGCACTGGGGCCTGGACAAGCTGGCGAAGAAAGAATACGAAGAGTCCATCGGCGAAATGAAGCACGCCGACAAGCTGATGGACCGCATCTTCATGCTGGACGGTCTGCCCAACGTACAAGACATGGCCAAGATTCTGGTCGGCGAAGATGTACCCGAATGCCTAGCCTGCGACCTGAAGGCAGAGCAAGGCGCACAAGCCACCATCAAGGACGGCATTGCCCACTGCGAAAGCGTGCGCGACTACGTGTCCCGCGACCTGCTGCAAGGCATCTTGGACGACACCGAAGAGCACATCGACTTCCTGGAAACCCAGATCGACCTGCTCGGCAAAGTCGGCATCCAAAACTACCTGCAAAGCCAGATGGGCGAGCTGGCGTAAGCCCCCTCCTCCTTCCGCGCATAGCGACTAGGCACACCGCCTAGTCGCTATTTTTTTGATAGCTACCAGCGCAGTATTTATATGCGCCATCGGTGTTTTTGGCACTAAATATGGGGTGCATCCAACGCCTCTGCCAAAAACGCCACCAGCGCCCGCACCTTCGGCGGCAAGTGTTTGCGGGTGGGGTACACGGCGTAAATCCCCATCTCCATCGCCAGATACCCGGGCAGCAGCTCCACCAGCGTGCCTGCGGCCAGATCGCGCCCCACCAAAAACGTCGGCTGCAAGATGATCCCCTGGTGCGCCAGCGCAGCGGCACGGCAGGTGTCGCCGTTGTTGGTGTGGATGCAGGGCCGCGTGGTGACGCTGAGCTTGCCCTCGGGGCCCTCAAAATGCCATTCGTCCTTGCTGGCCCAATAGCGGTAGGCGATCACAGCGTGCTGCGCCAGATCGGCCGGGTGCGCAGGGGTGCCGTGCTGGGCCAGGTACTGGGGCGACGCACACACCACCATACGGGTGCGGGCCAGGCGTTTGCTGACCAGGGTGGAGCTGGGCAAAGTCGCAATCCGGATGGCCATGTCATAGCCGTCCTCCAGCAAATCCACCACATGGTCTGACAGGGTGATGTCCAGCGCCACCCCGGGGTGCTGGCTGCGAAAAGCCCCCCACAGCGGCGCCAGGTGCAAGATCCCAAAAGTGACCGGCGCATTGATGCGCAACAGGCCGCTGGCCAAGGCACTGCGCGAGGTGACCTCCAACTCGGCCTCATCCACCCCGGCCAGCAGTTCCTTGCTGCGGGCGTAAAACACCTGCCCTTCTTCGGTGAGCGACAAGCGCCGCGTGGTGCGGTGCAACAGTCGCACACCCAGCCGCGCCTCCAGCTCGCCCACGTAGCGCGAGGCTGCGGCTTTGGACAAACCCAGCACCTCGGCCGCCTTGACGAAGCTGCCCGCGTCTACCACCGCGCTGAAGGTTTGCATTTCCAAAAAACGGTCCATTGTGTTTTCCAGTGAAACAATGAATTCCATTTTAGGCCGTTTATCTCACTCAGCAACGCTTATACAGTAGAGCCCATGACTTCCACACCCACCCTCGCTCCGGTCCTATTCGTCTCCCACGGTGCCCCTACGTTTGCCCTTGAGCCCGGCACGCTGGGCCCCTTGCTGACCACGCTGGGCCAGTCGCTAGACGGCATTACCGCTGTGCTGGTGGTGTCGCCGCACTGGCAAACGCGGGGTGTGCAGGTGATGGCCAGCGCCGCACCCGAGACGGTGCACGACTTTGGCGGCTTCCCACAGGCCCTGTACAGCCTGCGCTACCCCGCGCCCGGCCACCCGGCCTTGGCCGCCGAGGCGCATCGCGTGCTGATCGCAGCGGGCTGGCCCGCGACATTGGACGCGCGGCGCGGCCTGGACCACGGGGCCTGGGTGCCCCTGCGCCATCTGCTGCCTGCCGCCAATATCCCCGTGTTCCAGGTATCGCTGCCGCATGGTGTGGACACCGCCGGGGCCCTGCGCCTAGGCCAGGCCCTGGCACCGCTGCGGGCGCAAGGCGTGCTGGTGCTGGCATCGGGCAGCATGACGCACAACCTGTACGAATTCCGGCAAGCCCACGCTGCCGCTGCCGACTACGCCGTTGAATTCACCCACTGGATCCGCCAGGCCGTGACCGGCAACGCGGTGGACAAGCTGGTGGACTACCGCCGCCTGGCCCCCCACGCCGACCGTGCCCACCCCAGCGAGGAGCATTATTTGCCCCTGCTGGTGGCGATGGGCGCACGCAGCGCCGATGAAGCCCCCACCGTGATCGACGGCGGCATCACCCACGGCGTACTCAGCATGGAATCCTATGCCTGGGGTCTGCCCGCCCACACCCATTGAAATAAAGGAACCCACCATGACCACCCTGCACACCAGCCCCGACTTCGCCCTTGCGCATCGGGTACTCCAGCCGCAGCCTGCCCGCCCCACCGCCCTGGTCTTGCTACTGCACGGCGTGGGCGGGTCGGAAACCAATCTACTGGACATGGCCGCCGCCATTGCCGCACAGCAGCCCGGCACGCTGGTGGTGGTGCCGCGCGGGCCGCTGGCTCTGGGGCCGGGGCAATTTGCCTGGTTCCGCGTGGCGTTTACCGCCAATGGGCCACGCATTGATGCAGCCGAAGCAGACAGCAGCCGCCTGGCGCTGATCACCTTCATCGGGCAACTGCAACAGGCCCACGGCATTGCACCGCAGCACACCGTGGTGGCGGGCTTCAGCCAGGGCGGCATCATGGGCGCGGGCGTGGGGCTGACGGCCCCTGGGCAGGTGGCGGGCTTTGGCGTTTTGTCGGGCCGCATCCTGCCGGAGCTGGAGCCACATCTGGCCGCGCCCGCACAGTTGGCACAGCTGCAAGCCTTCATCGGCCACGGTACGTTCGACAGCAAACTGCCGGTGACGTGGGCCGAGCGCTCCGACCAACTGCTGACCACCCTGGGCGTGCCCCACCAGAGCCACCGCTACCCCATCGACCACGGCATCAGCGCAGCCATGCAGGCAGACTTTTTAGCCTGGCTGCAACGGGTGCTCACCACGCGGTGATAAAACTCCTGTTTTGATAGCTTCTAGCGCAGGTGAAATAAGCGCCAGAGGCCAATTTGGCACTTATTAATCAGTAGCGTTGATCCAGCGCACCAGGTCATCGGCCAGCAGCGGTCGGCTAAACAAGTAGCCTTGGCCTTTTTCACATTGCAGGCTACGCACCACGGCGGCCTGGGCTTCGGTTTCGATGCCTTCGGCCACCGTGCCCATGCCCAGGCTGTGGGCCACCCGCACGGTGGCTTCGATCAGCACGCGGTGGTGGTGGCTGGTGTCGGCCTGGCACACAAAAGACCGGTCAATCTTGACGATGTCTACCGGCAGCTGGTGCAGGCTGGCCAGCGACGAGTAGCCGGTGCCAAAGTCATCTAGCGCCAACGTCAGGCCCAGCGCCTTGAGCGCGTGCAGGCAGCTCTGCACGGTTTCGTCTTGCGCGGCCAGGCTTTCGGTCACCTCTAGCTGTAGCTGTGCAGGGTTCATGCCGATGCTGCGCAGCAGCTCGGCCACGTAATCGACCCAGCCGGGCTGGGCCAATTGCGCGCGCGACAGATTGACCGCCAGCAGGCGCGGTGCACGGGCCCCCAGCACGGTCTGCCACTGCACAAACTGGCGGCAGGCGGCGGCCAGCACAAAGTCGCCCAGCGCACAGATCAGGCCGCACTCTTCGGCCACGCCAATGAATTCAAACGGTGGCACCACACCCCGCGTGGGGTGCTGCCAGCGCACAAGTGCTTCGACACCTGCAGAGCGGTCTACCGAACCATCGGCCCGCTCGGGCCCCAACAGGCCGACCACCGGCTGGTAAACCACAAACAACTGCCCTTCGGCCAGCGCCAGCCGCAGCTGGGCTTCGATGCCAGAGCGTTGTGCTGCACGGGTATGCATGGCGGGCTCAAACACCACGTAGCGCCCGCCCCCGCTGCGCTTGGCCTCGTCCATGGCGATGCTGGCACTTTGCAAGACCGCATCGGCATCGCCCGCCGCCTGGGCGCGCAAGACAATGCCCATGCTGACGCTGCAATGCAGTTGGTGGGAACCGATGCCGTAGGGCTTGGCCAGCACGTCCAGCAGACGCTGCGCCAGGGCGTGCACGTCGTCAGGGTGCTCCAGGTCGTTTAACACCACCACAAATTCGTCCCCCCCGATGCGGGCGGCCATGTGGTCGCCGCCGCCGGGGCGGCTCTCGGCATCGCGCGAGCGCAAAGCAGAGCGCAGCCGGTCGGCCATCAGGGCCAGCACCTGGTCGCCAGTGCCGTGGCCGTGGGCATCGTTGATGTGCCTTAAGCGGTCGCAGTTCAAAAACAGCACACCGAACTCGTAGTCTGCATCGATGGGCCCGCGTTCCATCGTGCGTTGCAATTGCTCCAGTGCAACCGCACGGTTGGGCATGCGGGTCAGGTTGTCCACCCTGGCTGCGGCGCTGAGGCGACGGGCCAGGCCTTGCTGTTCGCGCTGCACTTCCAACGTGGCATCGTTGAGCACAGCCATCAGCCGGTTGCTGTTTAGCTTGAGCAGGCTGAACGACAACACCTGGGGCGCACTTGCGCCACGCACATCGGGCTGCAGCGGGATGCGCACCGATTCACACACCACCCCACTGGGCAAGGCAAAGGCCGTCACCCAACTGCGCAGCTGCGGCGCAACATCGGCCAGCACGTCAAACAGGTTGTCTAGGCTACCGTCGGGCGACACCGGCATCAGCAGCTGTGCCGACATCGGATTGACCATCTCGATGGTGCCGCTCAGGCTGGCCTGCGCCAGACCAATCGGGGCCTGGTACAGAAACTGCACCAGAGCCTCGTAGGCTTCGGTCGAGGTGTGTGTGCTCATAGAGACTCCTCGGTGGCGATGCGGTTACGGCCAGCGGCCTTGGCTGCATAGAGCGCTCGGTCGGCTTTTTTCATCAAGATATCCAGACCCAGCGCGGCATCGTGCGCCACCGCCACGCCACCACTGAGGGCGTAGCGGATGGCGTGGCCATCGACCAGCACCGTCTGCGCAGCCACCGCCTCGCGCAGCCGGTTGGCAACGGCGGTGGCCACCACCAGATCGGTAGAGGGCAACAACACGGCAAACTCCTCTCCACCCACCCGCGCCACTACATCCAAAGGCCGAAAAGTAGCCGTTAGCAGCTCGGCCAAGTGGCGCAACACCGCGTCGCCCGCAGGGTGGCCGTAGGTGTCATTGACCTGTTTAAAGTGGTCTACATCGAACAAGATCAGCGACACGGGCCGTGGCGAGCGCTGGGCGCGGTCCAGCTCACGCTCGGCGGCCTCAAAAAATGCCCTGCGGTTGGCAATGCCCGTCAGGTGGTCGCAGGCATTGGCCTGGCGGAGTTTTTCATTGGCCTCGCGTTGGTCCGAGATATCCCGAATCACCAAGCAATAAGCCGGTTCACCCGCCAGCCGCAACCCGAGGGGCTTGTAGGAGAGATGGCTGCCGTCACCTTGGCTGTCGCGTTGCGGCTCGCGCAAAGGAGCCAACATGGCACTGCCCCAGAAGCGGCTGCCGTCGGCCTTGAGCCGCCAGCCGTCATCCATGCTCCAGCCGTTGTCGTCGGCCTCGCGCAGCCGGTCCAGCAAGCGGTCGGGTGTCATGGCATCGACCGGGTAAAACACCGAAAACGACTGGCCCAGCACGGCATCGGAGCTGAAACCGGTGACCCGGCCAATGCTGGAATTCCATTCGGTCACCTGCCCCTGCGCATCCAGGCTGACCAGGGCGTAATCGGTCACACCGGTGAGGATGGCGTTAAACCAGGCTTCGTTCTGCTTCAGTTGCCGCTCGCGTTTAACCTCTAGCGTCACGTTCTTGAGCACGGCCATCAGTCGGCTGGCATCCAGCTTGAGCAGGCTAAGCGACAGCATGTGCGGGTCGGTCTTGCCGGGCACCCCCGCATTGACCTGGATGCGCAAGGCATCACACACCATGCCGTAAGGTGCGGCAAATTCGGACACCAGGTTGCGCAGTTCTGGGGCTACGGTTTCCAGTGTCGTAAAAAGGTTGGCCAAATTGCCGTCGCGCGACAAGGGCATCAGCAACTGGGCCAATAGGGGGTTGACCATGGCGATCTCGCCGTCCATGGCCGTTTGCGCCAGACCAATGGGCGCCAGGTACATAAACTGCACCAGCGCCTCGTATTCACTGGCAATATCCAGTTCCGTATCCATCATTTAGGCTCGCCGGTTCACCAGCACGTAGCGCATGTCCAGGCCCGGCTCGGACAGCAGACGCAATGCCACCTTGACGGGCCGCATCCGCAGCGTCAACACGTAGTCGAGGGTGGCATCAAGGGGCTGCGCGTTCAAAATGGCATCGTCAAAACGCTGCGCCACCATGAAGTTGTTCATGCACGGTGCCACAACGGTAAACAATGGATGCCCCATCACCCGCTCGGGAGCCAAGGCTGCGGCCTTGGACTCAAACGCGTTGTACACGGCGACCAAAGTCGCGGCATCAAAACCAATGACCCCAAAATCAAGCGCATCCAGCTCTGCCGCACTGCTTGCCGCCAAGCGCACAGCCATGTCCGCATCGTTGAAAAGCAGTGGTTTTAGATCAATCACGTCAAGGACTCCCAAAAATGTAGGATTTAGTTATACATGAGGCAAGCTGCGCAAACACTGCTTCTCTGAAATGCCCCTCATCCCGCTTGAGAACACATATCTCATCTCCACAACACGCAAAATAGCTACCAAACCATTTGCCATGAGTTGACACGGGCCCGTGCCCAGGTGGCCGGGCACCCGGCCCTGTGGAGCACCGATACCTGGGTAGCCGAAATGGCGCAGATTACCGGTGTGACCGGCACGGCCTTGTCCATCGAAGCGGGGGAGCGCCTGTTCGGCCTGCTGGCATCCCGAATACCCCTACCTTGCAGCGACCTTGCTGTGCTGCGCGAATTCATGCACTACCTGGTGGTTTGCAGAAATCCGTTGGACGGTTTAAGGCAGCTCTGAACAAGACAAATCAAAAGGTACCTTCCGGGTGCTGATACCAAGAAGTCACCGAATTCGGCCAAAACACCCCATTTCCTAGCCACTTCTAGCGCGGTTTGTGGACCTTTGGGCCGACTTTTCGCCCTTACGCACGCACCTACAGCTTCTTGACCACGCCAAAGACGTGCTCCACCCGGGCGCGGATCTTGGATTTATTGCGGTTCTTGCTGCGAATACCCTCATCGACCACACCGCCCCGGCGGCTACGCTGGTTCGCGCACGTCGTGGGCCTTGGCTGCTTCGCCCCGGATCAAGGTCTTCTGGCTGGCGCAGGCGGAGTCGCCGTACACGCGCCGCTCCTGGCCGTGCAGCAGGTCGGGCAAGAGATGTTTGTCATGGATGTTGGCGGCGGTGACTACCGCGTTGTGTGCCAGCCCGGTTTGGCTGTCCACGCCGATGTGCAGCTTCTTCACCGTTGTACCACTGCTGGCCTTTACGGGTGGAGTGCATCTCGGGGTCGCGCGCTTTGTCGGCGTTCTTGGTGGAGCTGGGCGCGCTGAGGATGGTGGCATCCACGATGGTGCCGGTGTTGACCTTGAAGCCCCGGGCTTGCAGCTCTTGTCCGACCTGGGCGAACAGGGCCTCACCCAGTTTGTGGGTATTCAGGAGCTGACGGAATTTGAGCACCGTGGTGGCATCGGACACCGGTTCGCGCCGCAGGTCGATGCCTGCGAAGCGGCGCAGGCTGGCGCTGTCGTACAGGGCTTCTTCGCAGGATAGGTCGGCCAGGTTGAACCAGTGCGGCAGGAAGTGGATGCGCAGCATGCGCTCTAGCCCTATGGGGGGGACGGCCATTACCCGCCTTGGGGGAGTGCGGTTCGATGACTGCGCACAGAGCACGCGCCAACTTGGGACTTATTCAGCGTTGCCTTAAACCGCCAACGCATCCTCGGGCAGCAGCAAGGCGATGCGCGCGCGGATGGTGTCGGCGCGCTCGGGTCCGGCGGCGGCCTCGATATCGGCCAGCATCAATTGGCTGACGGCCAACATGGAGGCCCGGTCGCGGGCGTTGCGCAAGCTTTCGCGGAAGGACTCGGCCAGCGCCGGGGCGCGGCGGGAAAACATGCGCTCGCAAATATCAAACAAAAACATGCGGGTGGTTGCCAGCGAGCGCTTGCCGTCAAAAGCATCGACCGCACCGCTAGCCGCCGGGGCTGCGCTGGCAACCACCAGGTGCTCCTGTGTACTGCGGGTGAAATAGCCCTCGCGCAACAGGTACTCCACCAACGGCTCGCCATCCGCACCCAAGTAGGCGGCTACTTCGCGGGCAGTTCTGCGCCCATCGGCCATGAGCAGCAAAGTGCGCTCGCGCTGGCCCAATGACCGGCAGCCAGGCTGCAACTCGGCACGGGCTTTGTCGGTCTTGTGGAGGGCCATGATCGCTTCTCAAAGGCAAAAAGCGATTGAAACAACATTTTGTTACATGCACATGACGCAGCCACAGCCCGGCTTTAATGCGCCACCGTAAACCGCTTCTGCACATGCCGAGGCTCCCCCGCCGCCACCATTCGGGAATCCGGCAACGAAAGCTGCGCCAAAGTTCGCCGAAGCTGCTGTCCCAGCACCGAAGCCAACTGCACCGGCACGGCATTACCGATCTGGCGCATCGCCTCACCCCAAGCACCCGTGATCAGGAAATCGTCGGGAAAAGTCTGTATGCGCTTGGCCTCAAACACCGTGAAATAACGCACAGTGCCATCCTCATAACGCACCATGTTTTCGCCCCCCGGCACACCATGCCCGCCCGCCTTGATGGTTTTGGCAGGCCAGTCGATATCGCTCCCCGTATGGCCAGGATAGGTGCGCGCCCCACCCCGGTACACATGGTCGGAGATGCTGTGCGGGGACTGCGGATCGGGCACATCCGCCAAGGCATCCCGCACCGTCTGCCAAGGCAAACCCGTGGGGGCAAACATACCGTACCGGCTACGTAACTTGCTGGCCGTTGTACCGGCGGATTCTCGAGACACCAGACCATGGCGCCGCCAATAATCACCCGACACCTGCATATCCCACACCAGCCGATCCTCTGAATGGGTGGCCGCCGGAAAATCCCATGTACAACCGATATCAGAGCGCACGCCGACAATCACAACCCGCTCCCGCGTCTGCGGCACACCAAAATCTGCCGCATTCAATAGCTTGAACTGCACGTGGTATTGAGTGCCGGTGTAGGGCATCTTTTCCAGGCTTTTCAAGAGCGCAAGATGCGTGCGCCAGTCAGCGGCAGCATCGGTCTTGAAGCCCGGATACGTCAACCGCAGCAGGATGTACTCAAAATAATCGGCAAACGAAGCGCGCAGCAAACCTTTGACGTTCTCAAAAACAAAAGCCTTGGGGCTGAGTTGCTCGATCGCCGCAATCGCATACGGAAACATATCGCGGCTGTCGTCGTGCGCCTTGTGCTTTCCCCCCAGCGAGAACGGCTGGCACGGTGGGCCACCCGCCACCACGTCAATGCCGCTCAGCGCCCCAAGATCAAAGTTTTTGATGTCCCCGTGGAACACCTTCTCGGGGTGAAAGTTGGCCTGTAACGAGGCGCACGCATGGGCGTTGAACTCCACAAAGGCGACATGCTGAAAGCCCGCCTGCTCCAAGCCCCTGGCCAAACCACCCGCACCAGAAAATAGCTCTAAGGACCGCATCCTTACGCGTCCAGTGCGTTGAAGTGACGCTGGATGTTTTCCAATACTTTTTCGGGGGTGTGTGGAATGCCTGTGCACTTTGCAGCCCAGGCCCGCCCCGCGTGCATCACATCCCAATCGGACTTAGCCTGGTTAAAGCGCCCATTACCCGGCGTATGGTTGCCAAAGCCATCCAGGCTGGTATTCCACAGCGGTTTGTGTAGCTTGATCAAAGCCGCTTCGATAGTGCCAATCATGTCCGACGCAGAGCCCTCCAAGATAGTGAACCGGCACATGAAATCGGACAGCTCCAGTCCCGACACCGTTGCGATGTTGCGGCTGTGCTCCTTGAGCCGCGATACGAGCTCAGAAGCTTGCGCATCTGGGTCGTCTACCACACGAGCCTGCCGCCAACCTTTGGGCACTGCTTTACCCACATAAATGGGGTGTGCGTAGGCCGTGCGGTTCAACTGCCCATACTTGCTGTAAAGGCCCGTGCGTCCGATGTAATACAAGGCATACACCCCTGTGCCACGAAACCGCGCGGCAGGTGGTAGGGCATGCACCGGCGTGCCGTTGAAAAACCGCACCGCATCCTTCACAAGTTCGGCGAACGCATCGTTCTTGTAAACGTGTTCGGAACGGTCAAATGCAGTGGCAGTCATGTCGGCGGGCAGGGAATGGAGGAAAGCCATTTTCCCACGCGCCGGTTATGCGCTTAGGTAGCAGCAGGTACGACGGGAATGGAGTTCACCCCCCGTCACCTAGCGCAATCCGCCGCGCATGGACCTTAACTCGCTACCGTAAACCGCTTCTGCATATGCCGGGGCGACTCAATCTCGTCCACCATCGCCACGGCCAGGTCGGCCACGCTGATGCCTGCGGGCGCGTCGCCCACGCCGGGCAGCGGGGTGTCGGCCCCCACGCGGTACTGGCCGGTGCGTGCGCCGGGGGCCAGGGCGATGGGGGGCGAGAGGAAGGTCCAGTCCAGCGTGGTCTCGCCCTGGATACGATTCAGCAGCTCACGGGCGGCCAGCGCGCCCTGCTTGTATTCGGCAGGGAACGGCGGGGTGTCCACCAGCTGCACGCCGGGGGCCACAAACAGGCTGCCCGCGCCACCCACCACCAGCAAGCGCTTCACCGCTGCCTGCTTCACGCCATCCAGAATCGCCTGGCTGCCTTGCAGGAACAGGTCGTGGATGTGTGGCTCGGTCCAGCCGGGGTTGTAGGCGCTGATGACGGCATCCGTACCGGCCACGGCCTTGGCCACTTGGGCGGCATCCAGCACGTCGACGGCCACCACGGTCAGGCCGGGCTGGGCGGTGAACTTGGCGGGGTTGCGGGCCAGCGCGGTGACCTGGTGGCCCCGGCTGAGGAGTTCGGTAAGGACTGCGCTGCCAACGAAGCCGGTGCCGCCGATGAGTGCGATTTTCATGGTGAATTCCTGGTGTTTGAAAGAAGACTGAAGTATCCCGGCTTCATCAACACCTGAATAGCGGGGTAAATTCGCCAACACTTTGAAGCACAGCTTATTAATTACAACTTATTCAGCGTTACCTTTATCCGCGCGCTCCACCTCCCCGTAGCCACCACCGCCCGGCGTGTGGATCTCGAACACATCGCCGGGCTGCATCTCGGCCTGGCCAATATGGCCCAAGGTTTCCACCAGGCCATCGGCACGCACCACGCGGTTCAGCCCCACCTGGCCCGGCTGGCCCCCGGCCATACCGAAGGCGCCATAAATCCGACCATTGCTAAGGATGCTGGCCGTCATCGGTTCCAGGAACTGGACCCGTCGCACACCGCCGTTGCCGCCCTTCCAGCGGCCTGCGCCACCCGTGCCCGGCTGGATCTCGAAGCTATTGAGCCGAACCGGGAAGCGGAACTCGAACACCTCGGGGTCGGTCAGGCGCGAGTTGGTCATGTGGGTTTGCACCACGCTGGTGCCATCGAAACCCTCGCCTGCTCCGCTACCGCCGCTGATGGTTTCGTAGTACTGGTGCTGCGCATTACCGAAAGTGAAGTTGTTCATGGTGCACTGCCCGCCCGCCAGCACACCCAGCGCGCCAAACAGCGCATTGGTGATGCAGGTCGAGGTTTCCACATTGCCCGCCACGACGGATGCCGGCGGGTTCGGGTGCAGCATGGAGCCGGGCGGGATGATCACGCGCAAAGGCTTCAGGCAGCCAGCGTTCAGCGGAATATCGTCGTCCACCAGGGTGCGGAACACATACAACACCGCCGCCATGCACACCGCCGTGGGCGCGTTGAAGTTGTTGCTCTGCTGCGGGCTGGTGCCGGTGAAATCCACCTCGGCGCTGCGGCGGGCCGTATCGACACGGATCGCCACCTGGATCTGCGCGCCGTTGTCCAGCGGCAGGGTGAACTGGCCGACCCAATCCGGCGCCGGGCCGCCCCAAGCCGGATTGCGCCCCTCGGGGGTGGGTGCGCCGGCAGGCGAGCCCTGGGGCCGTTTAGCGATGCGCGATATCACGCGGCGCACCGACTCCTCGGCGTTGTCCTGCACATGGCGCATATAGGCCTGCACCACCGGCAAGCTGTATTGCTCCACCATGCGGCGCAGCTCTTGCACACCCTTCTCGTTGGCGGCAATCTGGGCCCGCATATCGGCCAGGTTTTGCGCCGGATTGCGGCTGGGGAATTCGCCGCTTTGCAGCAGCGCCACCATCTCGGCCTCGCGCAGCACGCCGCCGTCAACCAGCTTGAAGTTATTGATCTGCACGCCCTCTTCCTCGATGCGGGTAGAGAACGGCGGCATCGAGCCCGGCGTGGTGCCGCCGATGTCGGCATGGTGGCCCCGGCTGCCCACGTAGAAGGCGACTTTGCCGTCCAGATAGACAGGGGTGATGACCGTCACGTCGGGCAGATGGGTGCCGCCGTGGTAGGGGTCGTTCAGCGCGTACACGTCACCGGGCTGCATGCTGCCAGCGTTCTCGCGCATCACGGTCTGGATGCTCTCGCCCATGCTGCCCAGATGCACCGGCATGTGCGGCGCGTTGGCGATCAGGTTGCCGTCGGCATCAAACAGCGCACAGCTAAAGTCCAGCCGCTCCTTGATGTTGACCGAGTAAGCGGTGTTTTGCAGTTGCAGGCCCATCTGCTCGGCAATGTTCATGAACAGGTTGTTGAACACCTCCAGCAGCACCGGGTCTACGGTGGTTCCTGCTGCGTATTTGATAGCACGTGGCGAAGAGCGGATAAGCGCCAGATGGTCAAAAGACGTCACGTTTGCGATCCAGCCGGGTTCGACCACGGTGGTGGCGTTTTTCTCGGCGATGATGGCCGGGCCGGGCACCTGGTCGCCGGGTTGCAGGTCTTCGCGCACCACCAGCAGGGCATCGTGCCACTGGCCACCCGAGTACATGCGCACCGTCTCGCGGTGGGGTACGGGGCGCGGGGCGTGCAGTGGGTGCACGGGCTCCACCGGGGCATCACCCGCCACCACGGATTCCACCGACACCGCCTCCACCACCAGCGACTTGCCTTGCATCAAAAAGGCAAAGCGCTGGCGGTAGGCGGCTTCAAAGCGGGCCTGGATCTGCGCCACCGTGCCAAAGGCCACGATCAATGCCGTGTCGCTGCCGTCATAGCGCACATGCACCCGGCGCTGGGTGGCAATCGCCCCGGCGCTGGCCTGCTGGCGCAGCAGTTCGGCCTCGGCAGCTCCAGCCAGCACCTCCAGCCGGGCGCTAATGCTGAGCAGATTCGACTCTTCCAGCGCCAGCTCCACCGCCTGTTCGCGGATCACGTTCTGGTCGGCCAGGCCCATGCCGTAGGCGCTGAGCACACCGGCCAGTGGATGTACGAACACTTTGGTCATGCCCAGCGCGTCAGCCACCAGGCAGGCGTGCTGGCCGCCCGCGCCGCCAAAGCATTGCAGGGTGTAGCGCGTCACGTCGTAGCCCCGGGCCACCGATATCTTCTTGATGGCATTGGCCATTTGCTGCACCGCAATGGCGATAAAGCCCTCGGCCACTTCCTCCGGCAAACGACCGGTCTGCGCGGCCAGCGCGGCAAACGGGGCCTGCACGGCCTCCAGGCTCAGCGGTTCATTGGCCTGCGGGCCAAACACCTTGGGGAAGTAGCGCGGCTGTACCTTGCCCAGCATCACATTGGCATCGGTCACGGCCAGCGTGCCACCGCGCCGGTAGCTGGCCGGGCCAGGATTCGCGCCCGCGCTCTGCGGGCCCACGCGAAAGCGCTCGCCATCGAACTTCAGCAGCGAGCCGCCACCGGCCGCCACGGTGTGGATGGCCATCATCGGGGCGCGCATGCGCACGCCGGCTACCTGGGTTTCAAATTCGCGCTCGAACGCCCCGGCGTAGTGGCTCACATCGGTGCTGGTGCCACCCATGTCGAAGCCAATCACTTTGTCATACCCTGCAATGGCGGCGGTGCGGGCCATGCCGACGATGCCACCCGCCGGGCCGCTCAAGATCGCGTCCTTGCCCTGGAACACCGCCGCATCCGTCAGCCCGCCGGACGACTGCATGAAAAACAACTTCACACCCGGCATCTCCTGCGCCACCTGCTCTACATAACGGCGCAGGATGGGCGACAGGTAGGCATCGACCACAGTGGTATCGCCCCGGCTGACGAACTTCATCATCGGACTGGTGCCGTGCGAGGTACTGATCTGCGTGAAGCCCACCTCGGCCGCGATACGCTGCGCCGCCTGCTCGTGCGCGGTAAACCGGTAACCGTGCATAAATACGATCGCAACGCTGCGTAGCCCTTGTTTGTATTGCACTAGCAGCTCCTGCTTCAATAGCACTTCATCCAACGCCTCGACCAGCTCGCCTTGGGCACCCACCCTCTCATGGGCCTCAACCACCGCGCTGTACAGCAGCTCGGGTAGCACGATGTTGCGGTCGAACAGGCGCGGTCGGTTCTGGTAGGCGATGCGCAGCGCGTCGCGAAAACCTCGCGTGGTGACCAGCAGCGTGGGCTCGCCTTGGCGCTCCAGCAGCGCATTGGTGGCCACGGTGGTGCCCATCTTCACGCACTCGACCAGTGCAGGCGTGACCGGCGCGCCCGGTGCCAGGCCCAGCAGGTGGCGGATACCGGCCACCGCCGCGTCGGTGTACTGCTCGGGGTTGTCGCTCAACAGCTTGTGGGTGAGCAGCGTGCCGTCGGGCCGCTGGCCCACCACGTCGGTAAATGTGCCGCCCCTGTCGATCCAGAACTGCCAGCGTTTCGTGTCTGTGGTAAGCAAGGTGTGGCTTTCTAAAAGTTGTGCAATAGAGGTTGTCGATTGCGGGGTGGACCACCAAAATGGCACGCAGTTTGCGTTATGTACGCTAGTTTTATTGTGTTTTCTTCTTGGAGTCTTTATGCCCGTAAAAGCAATTTTGGCGCTCGCCGCCGCAGCCCTGACCAGCTTAGGCGCTGCCGCCCAAACCAAATGGGACCTGCCCTCGGGCTACCCTGCTAGCAACTTCCACACCGAGAACATCACCCAGTTCGCCAACGACGTGGACAAGGCCAGCGGCGGCAAGCTGAAGATCACCGTGCACGCCAACGGCTCGCTGTTCAAGGCCAACGAAATCAAGCGCGCGGTGCAAGGCGGCCAAGCCCAGGCGGGTGAAATCATTCTGGCCAATTTTGAGAACGAGAGCCCCATCTACGGCCTGGACGGCGTGCCGTTTCTGGCCAGCTCGTATGCCGAATCCAAGCGCCTGTTTGATGCGCAAAAACCGGTGCTGGATGCCGTCTTGGGCAAGCAGGGCATGAAACTGCTGTACGCCGTGCCCTGGCCGCCGCAGGGCATCTTCGCCAAGAAAGAGATCAACTCGGTGGCCGATTTGCGGGGCATCAAGTGGCGCGCCTACAGTCCGGCCACCGCCAAGATCGCTGAGCTGGTGGGCGCGGTGCCCGTCACCATCCAGGCCGCAGAACTGTCGCAGGCCCTGGCCACCGGGGTAGTGGAGAGCTACATCAGCTCGGTCTCCACCGGCTATGACAGCAAAACCTATGAGAGCACCAAGTACTTCTACGACACCCAGGCCTGGCTGCCGAAGAACGCGGTGTTCGTCAACAAAAAATCGTTTGACGCACTCGACCCCGCCACCCAGGCAGTCCTAGCCAAAGCCGCTGCCGATGCCGAAGAACGCGGCTGGAAGATCAGCCAGGAAAAAACCGAATGGTACAAAAAAGCCCTCACCGACAAAGGCATGAAGATCATGGTCCCCAGCCCCAAGCTGATGGCCGACATGCGGCAACTGGGCGGCATCATGCTGGCCGACTGGCAGAAAAAAGCCGGTGCCGATGGCGAAACTATTCTGAACGCCTACAACAAGAGCAAGAAGTAAGGCCATGCGCCGCTTCCTGGACAAGATGTACGACGCGTCCGGCGCGGTGGGGGGCATCTTTGTAGCCCTTATCGCGGTGCTGATGCTGGGGCAAAGCCTGCTGCGCACGATGGGTATCCGCACCGGGGCGGTGAACGATGTGGTGTCGTGGTTCTGCGCAGCGGCGGCTTTTTTTGCCATGGCCCATGCGTTCAAGCACGGCGACTTTGTGCGCGTCACCCTGCTGCTGGACAAGGTGGGCAGCAAAACCCGGCGCGCACTGGAGCTCACCTCTTTGGCCATCGGCACCGTGTCCACCGCCTACCTGGCCTGGTCGGCGGTCAAGTTCACCTACGAGAGTTGGGAGTTCAACGACCTGGCCCAGGGCCTGCTGCCCATGCCGATGTGGATTCCGCAGCTGAGCTTTGCCTTCGGCTCCATCTTGCTGCTGGTGGCGGTGGTGGACGAATTCATCATCGTGCTGCGTGGCGGCGTGCCCACCTTTGTGCGGGTGGTGGAAGAGCGCCATGCGCGCGGCGACTTTTCTTCTGACGTGTAGCAACCAGCCCAGGACATCCCTATGGAAATATTATTCATCGGCGGGCTGCTGCTCGCCACCATGATGGTGCTGTTGTCGGGCGGTGTCTGGATCGCCATGACCCTGGCCATCTGCGGCTGGATTGGCCAGGCCTTCTTTACCAACACCGAGCCGGGAAAAAACCTGTTCTCGGCGTTTTGGGAGAGCAATGCCAGCTGGGAGCTGGCCGCGCTGCCCTTGTTCATCTGGATGGGCGAAATCCTGTTTCGCACCAAGCTCAGCGAAGAAATGTTCGAGGGCCTGCGCCCCTGGCTGAACCGCATACCGGGCCGCCTGGCGCACACCGCCATTTTGGGCTGCGGCATCTTCGGCTCGGTCAGCGGCTCGTCGGCAGCCACCTGCGCCACCATCGCCAAGGTCGCCCTGCCCGAGCTCAAGAAGCGCGGCTACGACGAAAACCTGGTTCTGGGTGCGCTGGCCACTGGCGGCACGCTGGGCATCTTGATACCGCCGTCTATCACCATGGTGGTGTACGCGGTGGCGGCCGATGCGTCCATCATCCGCATCTTTCTGGCGGGCTTCATCCCGTCGGCGGTGCTGATGGCCTTGTTCATGGGCTACATCGCCTGGTGGTCCATCCGCAACCCCGACAAAGTGCCCGCCGCCGACCCGCCCAGCAGCTGGGCCGAGAAATTCCGCAAAAGCGGCAACCTGATCCCCTGCACGGTGCTGATCATCTTCATCGTCTGGGTGCTGGTGGCCGGCTACGCCACCGCCACCGAATGCGCGGCCTACGGCGTGGCCGGCGCGCTGGCGATTGCCGCCGTGGGCCGCGCTTTAACCTGGAGCAACTTCTGGGAAGGCCTGATGGGCGCTACCCGCACCAGCTGCATGATCATGTTCATCCTGGCAGGCGCCGCCTCCCTGACCAAGACTATGGCCTTCACCGGCGTGCCCCGTGCGCTGGCCGAATGGGTGATGGCCATGCACCTCTCGCCCTATGCGCTGATTGCGGCGCTGGTCGGCATCTACCTGGTGCTGGG
Source organism: Rhodoferax sp. LB1P47 (assembly GCF_056521445.1). Taxonomy (NCBI): domain Bacteria; kingdom Pseudomonadati; phylum Pseudomonadota; class Betaproteobacteria; order Burkholderiales; family Comamonadaceae; genus Rhodoferax; species Rhodoferax sp. LB1P47. The sequence continues at coordinate 217,845 of NZ_JBWMAU010000002.1, forward strand.
CACCGCGCTCGACGGCATCAGCATGATCGTGCTGACCAGCGCCGTGGTGCTGCCGATGATCCAGGCGGCCGGGTTCGACCTGATTTGGTTCGGTATCTTCATCATCTTGCTGGTCGAAATCGCCGAAGTCACGCCCCCCGTGGGCTTCAACCTGTTCGTGCTGCAAAACATGACCGGCAAGGACAGCAACACCGTGGCCCGCGCCGCCCTGCCGTTCTTTGGCTGCCTGGTGGTGTGCATCGCCATCATCACCATCTTCCCGCAAGTGGTCACAATACTCCCCGACCTGGTCATGGGAACTGATAAATGATGGCTGTAATTGCGATATGTGTAGGCGCCTGCTTTGGCGCGCTGGCCCGCTGGGGCCTGGGGCTGTGGCTGAACCCCGGCAGCGTACTGCCGCTGGGCACCCTGGTGGCCAACCTGGTGGGCGGCTACCTGGTGGGCGTGTGCGTGGGCGTGTTCCAAAGCCTGCCGCAACTCGACCCGGTGTGGCGGCTGCTGCTGGTGACGGGTTTTTTGGGGGCCCTAACCACCTTCTCCAGCTTCTCGGCCGAGGTGGTGGGCATGCTGCTCCAGCAACGCTACGTACTAGCCCTTACCACGGCCGCTGTACACCTGATGGGTTCACTGCTGCTCACCGTGGCAGGCATCAAGACAGCTCTGTTTTTTATAGCACCCAGCGCATGATTCACATGCACTAGAGGCCATTTTCATATAAAAAATTAATGCCGCAGACCGGCTGAGTCCATCACCGCTCCCAACGGCGGTCGTTGTCCCTGTCACGGTGGTGGCCGTGGCCATGGCGCCAGCCGGGGTACACCACCTGCGGCTCCATGTAGACGGGAGGGCGCTGGTACACCACCGGCTGCGGTTGGTAGTACACCGGCGCAGGCCGCACATATACCGGGCGCGGCTGCACATACACGGGCTGTGGCTGTTCGTAATACACCGGCTGTGGTGGTTGGTAGTACACCGGCTGTGGTTGGTAGTACACCGGAGCGGGCTGCACATACACAGCACCATTGCCCACCACCAGCTGGGCACCGGGAGCCCCCAGACCAATGGACCAAGACACATCGCTACGCGCCTGGGCCACGCTGGCCGCACCCAATGCGGCTAGTGCAAAAACAGCCGCAGACATCAAACGGTGGAACTTCATGCCGATCTCCTTGTTGCAATTTGGGAACCCCTACTTGGTGCAGGCCCCTTGTATCTGTTAACGCCGTACCACCCATCCGGTGGACAGGCTTGTAAACAGAAGCGTTGCGAAACGTAACGCACCCCCAGCCACCTAAAATCAGAATATGAGCGCACACCCCTCCTCCTCCGCCCCCGCCGACACCCCCAAACCCAGCAACTTCCTGCGCCAGATCATCGAATCTGACCTGGCCGCAGGCACCTATGCGGCCCGCCAATGGGCTGGCAGCCCAGGAGACGCCGCGCACCACGCCGCAGGCCAACCCGACCCCGCCAAAATCCGCACCCGTTTCCCGCCCGAGCCCAATGGCTACCTGCACATCGGCCACGCCAAAAGCATCTGCCTGAACTTCGGCCTGGCGCGCGACTATGGCGGCGTGTGCCACCTGCGCTTTGACGACACCAACCCCGAAAAAGAAGACGAGGAATACGTCCGCGCCATCATCGACACCGTCAAATGGCTGGGCTTTGACTGGAACGGCGCACCCGGTGCACCCGCCTATGAAGCCAGCAGCTACTTCGACTTCATGTACCGCGCCGCCGAACACCTCATCACCGCAGGCCACGCCTACGTTGACGAGCAAACCGTAGAACAAATGCGCCTGAACCGGGGCGACTTCGGCAAGCCCGGCACCGACAGCCCTTTCCGCACCCGCACCCCCGCCGAAAACCTGGCCCGCTTCCGGGAAATGCGCGACGGCCAGCACGAAGACGGCTCCATGGTGCTGCGCGCCAAGATCGACATGGCCAGCCCCAACATCAACCTGCGCGACCCCGCCATCTACCGCATCCGCCGCGCTACCCACCACCGTACCGGCGACACCTGGTGCATCTACCCGATGTACACCTTTGCCCACCCCATCGAAGACGCGCTGGAGCAAATCACCCACAGCATCTGCACCCTGGAATTTGAAGACCAGCGCCCCTTCTACGACTGGCTGCTGGCCCGCCTGTGCGAAGGCGGCCTGCTGGCAGCCCCCAGCCCCAAGCAATACGAATTTGCCCGCCTCAACCTGACCTACGTGGTCACCAGCAAGCGCAAGCTGGCCCAGCTGGTGTACGACCACAAGGTCAGCGGCTGGGACGACCCCCGCATGCCCACCATCGTAGGCCTGCGGCGACGTGGCTACACGCCCGAGGCGATGCACCTGTTCACCGACCGCATCGGCGTGACCAAAAGCGACAGCTGGATCGACTACAGCACCTTGGAGGGCTGCCTGCGCGAAACCCTGGACCACAGCGCCCCCCGCGCGATGGCCGTGCTCGACCCCATCAAGTTGGTACTGACCAACTGGGACGCGGTGATGGGTGCTGGTGTGCTCGATGCCTGCAACGCCCCGGTCCACCCCCACCTGCCGGATCTGGGCAAGCGCAATTTCCAGATCGGCAAAGAGGTGTGGATTGAACGCGGCGACTATGAAGAAACCCCGCCCAAGGGCTTCTTTAGACTCTATCCGCCGCAACGCTCGGAGGATGGTTCCATGACACCCGGCAACAAAGTCCGCCTCAAATACGGCCACGTCATCACCTGCACCGGTGCGGCCAAAGACGCCGACGGCCGCATCACCGAAGTCCACGCCGAACTCATCCCCGACACCAAGAGCGGCACCCCCGGCGCGGATGCCGTCAAGGTCAAGGGCGTGATCACCTGGGTCAGCGTGGCCGACGGCCTACAAGCCGAAGTCCGCATGTACGACCGCTTGTTCAGCGACGCCCAGCCCGACGCGGGCGGCAAAGACTTTATTGAGAGCCTGAACCCGAACAGCCTGAAAGTCGTGCAAGCCATCGTCGAGCCCTCACTGGCAACGGCCAAGGCGGACGACAAGTTCCAGTTTGAGCGGCACGGGTACTTTGTGGCGGACCGGGTGGACCACCAGGCGGGGAAGATGGTGTTTAACTTGGCTGTGGGGTTGAAGGATTCTTGGGGGAAGTGAGCCTTCTAAGTCAAAGCACCACACCCGTAACTAAAAAATAGTTACACTAACACCAAAACTAGCCGAAATGCATGTCGAAACACGTTAAAACACTTCAACGGCTAGCTGCGGTCCCAACACCCACAAATATTAAATGGGATGACCTAGTCGGAGCACTGGAGCACCTCGGCTACAAACTACTTTCCAACGACGGATCTCGAAGAAAATTCGTGTTTCCAGAAACCAATGAAGTAATTAGCCTGCATAAGCCGCACCCGCAACCCGAAGTAAAGCAGTACGCAATACGCGCAGTTGTTGATCACCTTAAATTACATGGTCGTATCAATTAGGAAAATCATGGAACTTCTCAGCCACAGGGGCTACCACGGATCAATCGAAACATCTCTTGCGGACAAAGTCTTGCACGGAAAAATTCTGTTTATTGATGATCTGGTTACATACGAAGCAGAGAACATTTCTCAACTTGAAATTGAATTCAAATCTGCATTAGAAGACTATTTGGAAACATGTGCAAGTATTGGCAAAACACCTCAAAAATCCGTCAGCGGACAATTTAATGTTCGGATACCGCCGGAACTACACCGTTTGGCGCAAATACGTGCTGCCAAAGATGCAACAAATCTGAACTCCGTTGCAACTAGAGCATTTGAAAAATACCTCAAAGAACCAGTTCAAGCAACGGACACCGTTATCTACTCAGAAACGGAGTCTTTCAATACGGTAGTTTCAAATGTCATAAATTTCAATGATTTTTGCCCCTCCGGAAGGCCTAAGCATATTGCATTTATCGAAGCTACAAACGCAGGTACTTCATCGACTCTCACCTTGAGGACCCCTCTGCCACCGGAGCAAGAATATGCCCACTAAAACATTGAAAAAACAACCTGATCCTATTGTTGTGCGATTCTATATGGCAGAGGATTTCCGAGAAGAGAAGGACGGCAAAGTATCTGCGATTTGCCTTTACACAGATCTGAATGTACTTCTGCAGATTCCGCCTGATCTTCCCGATCCGACACCGGAGAATCCAGCAGCACTACGCTCTTTGTGTTTTCTATTTAATATTATCAAAGCTCCAATAAATTCCTCAGTATCCATCGATCTACAAACCCCTGATCGTAAACAAAGCTTAGTCGCTTCACACGCATTGCCCGCAAATGATGGGGCTACGAATCTCATAATTCGTATGGATCCATTCATAGTGACAGAACTTGGAAGAAAAACTTTCACTGTAACTATTAATCAACAGAAATTTGAATTTGATTGTTATTTAGGTCGCCAAACAACTTCGCCTATTTCGATAAAAACAGTTCCACCTTCGACTAAGGAAATTCCGAAAAGCAGGGAAAAAAAAGTGCAAATTAAATCAAATTCTTGAGTAGCTTCTCATCGAAATTTCACGAGGTCAAGTCGTGCATTGACTTTTTTAATTTCACTGCGCTTTTTTGTATCAGCTTGCGCTTATAAATTATTTATGAAAGTTAATTTAACCCAAAGTTTTTATCAAACACTTCAAGCAAAGCCATTATTGAAGAAACTTGGTTGAATACACGCCTCTCGCCCCAGGTTTCCATCGTTCGTTAACGATAGAGTGCCTTCAGAAATCAACTAAAAGCCCTATGGCCAAACAACCCAGCAACCGGCGACAAAAACAGGGCATCCAAATCCTGAAACAAAAGGGCTTGCAAGCCATCATCCTCGGTGCAGCCATGCTGCTCGTCCCGCCGTTGTTTGCCAATTCCCCCATCCTGAAAACCGTTGCTAGTGCGCTGCGCACGCCCGCCTGGCTGGCAGTGGGTGTAGGCGTGCTACTACTCGGCGCATACGCCATCGTCAAACGGATGTCAGTTAAAGCTGGTGATCCGACGGACGGTGTGGCGCACACGCCATCGCCCGCCAAATCACGCGGACAGCTCAAGCTGGTAGAGCCAACGCTGGCACCCACCGCAGAACCTACACCACCCACATCCAGCCCCATACCCGCCAGCGCCTGGAGCCCTGCCGTATTCGCCGCCATCGAGTGGCGCAGGTTCGAAGCGGTGTGTGAGGCCCTGTTTGCCCAGGCCGGATACACCACCCGCGCGCAGTCGCACGGGGCAGACGGCGGCGTGGACATCTGGCTGCACACGGCTGGCACGGACAAACCGGTCGCCGTGGTGCAGTGCAAGCACTGGCAAGGCAAGCCCGTGGGCGTAAAGGAAATCCGCGAGTTCTTCGGCGTGATGGCATCAAACAAGCTGCAGCGCGGCATTTACGCCACCACGTCCACCTACACCGAAGATGCCCAGCAGTTCGCCACCGCCAATGGTGTCGCAGCCATGGACGGCTCTGCCCTGCTGGCCATGATCGCCAAGCGCACGCCCGAGCAACAGCAAGCCCTGCTGGCCGTAGCCCACGAGGGCGAATACTGGAAACCCACCTGCGCCAGCTGCGGCGTGAAGATGCTAGAGCGCACGCCCAGCAAAGGCGGTGCAGCGTTTTGGGGCTGCAGCAACTATCCCAAGTGCAAAACGCGACTGCAAATGCTGGCGGCACGGTAGGGACACAGCGCTACTAGTTTCATAGCTGCTTGTGTTTACTCAATAAGCGCTATCAGCCTATTTGATACATAAACCTGCCGCGCCGCTAAACTCCCATCCATGCGCCCCTCCGAAGCCCTGTCCCTGCACCGCACGCAAATCCGCGAGATTGCGCTGCGGCACCGCGTGAGCGATGTGCGGGTGTTTGGCTCTGCGCTGCACGGTGACGATACCGCCGACAGCGACTTGGACCTGTTGGTGGAGCCCACCGCCCACACCACGCTGATGGACATCGGTGCCATCCGGTTTGAGCTGAAGCAGTTGCTGGGCATGGAGGTAGATGTGCTCACACCCAACAGCCTGCCTGCCAGCTTCCGCGCGCAAGTACTGCGAGAGGCCTTGGCGGTATGAGCCGTGCGCATCCGCTGCGGGTGGCAGACTACTTGCTGCACATCCTGCAAGCGATTGGCAATGTGCAGGACTACACCGAAGGCATGGACTTGGTGGCCTTCATGGCAGACCGCAAAACCTGCGATGCCGTGATCCGCAACCTGGAAGTCATTGGCGAAGCCTGCAACAACGTGGCAAAAAACCACCCAGCTTTTGCGGCCTAGCATGCCACCGTACCCTGGGGCTTTGCCTACGAAATGCGCAATGCCTTGGCGCACGGCTACTTCACCGTAGACCTGGCCATCGTGTGGCAAACCATCCAGAACGATCTGCCTGCGCTACACGCGCAGGTGGCAGCATTGCCAGCCTAAGTTGCTGCTATTTTTATAGCTGCTCGTGCTGATTCCACGGGCGCTAGCCGCCCATTCGTTCGCATAAGCCCCCATGCCCCGCAAACACCACCACGTCTACGTGGTCGATCTCTCCAAAGACGTGCTGCTGGAGCCGCGCTTTCGCAAGGGCAATCCGGGCTATGTGGAGGGCAAGCTCTGCGTGTACGTGGGCATGACGGGTCTGGACCCGGATGTGCGCTTTGACAAGCACAAGGCGGGCATACAGGCCAACCGCTATGTGCAGCGCTATGGTTTGCGCCTGCTGCCGGATCTGTACGAGGCCTTCAACCCCCTGACCTACCAAGACGCGGTGGACAAGGAGATCGAGATCGGCATCGACCTGCGCTCGGCAGGGTTTGGGGTGTGGCAGGCTTGAGTTCCACACCTGGCTTGTAAACTCGTGGGCTTTGCCTGCCTGGGTACGGAGATCGCATGAGTAAACCTGACAACAACCACAAACCCTTCGTGATCGGTGTCGCAGGCGGCAGTGGCAGCGGTAAATCGACGGTGACGCGCCAAGTGCTGGCGTCCATCGGGCCAGAAATGACGGCGGTGCTGATCCAGGACGACTACTACTGCGACCAGACGCATATGTCGCCGGAAGATCGGCGCAAGACCAACTACGACCACCCCGACGCGTTTGACTGGCCCTTGATGGTGCAGCATGTGCAGGCGCTGCGCCGGGGCGAGGCGATCGAGATGCCCACCTACGATTTCACGCAGGACAACCGCGCCAGCAAAACCACCACCGTGCAGCCCGCGCCGGTGATCGTGATCGAGGGCCTGTTTGCGCTGTTTGATGCCGATTTGCGCAAGATGATGTCGCTGAAGATTTTTGTGGATACCGCCGCCGATGTGCGCTTTATCCGCCGCTTGCAGCGCGACATGGCCGAGCGCGGGCGCAGTGCCGAGAGCGTGATCCAGCAGTACCTGGAAACCGTGCGCCCCATGCATAAGCAGTTCATCGAGCCGACCAAACGCCGCGCCGATGTGATCCTGCCGCACGGTGCCAACGGGCCCGCCATCGACATCATCACCACCAAGGTGGTGAGTCTGGTGCGTGATTTGGAACGGGCCTGACAACGGGGTCAAGGCCCGCAGTTTGCTATTTTTTAATAGCTTCCTGCGCACATTCCACCTGCGCTAGCGGCCTATTTCACACACAAACTCCACCCCCGCACACACCGCTGCCACCTGCGCGGCAATGCACTGCTCCGGCGTAGCCCGGGCGCTGTCTGGATACACCTCGGTGGTCGTGGTGTAGCGCGCGCCCGAGATGCCTGCGCACAGGCCCAGTGCGTCCATCGCGTAGTGGATCACGCCATGCGCCACCAGCGGTGCGCCGATGATGCCGCCGTGCGCGTCGGCGGGGGCGATGTGGGTCACGCGCTCAACCGCCTGGATGATGGCTTGCTGGAAGGCGGGCTGGGGGTTGGCGGTGTCGTCCACCAGGTAGAAGCCATCGGGAATAGTGGCGGGCTCGAACGGCTGGCCGTCGCGGGCGGCTACGGCGGGGCGGTATTCTGACTCGTCGGTGTCGGTGGTTTCGTGCAGGTCGATGTGGGCGGCAAACTGGCCGTGCAGGGGTTCCACCAGACGCAGCAAGGCGGCAGATTCTTGCGCGGGGCTGTTCGGGCGGAAGGATCGGTTCGGGTCAATCGCATCGAAGTTCCAGCGCTGGATACGCTCGTAGGCCCAGGGGCTGACGCAGGGCACCACCAGCAGATTCACCCGGCCCGCATAGGCTTCGGCGTGCGCCTCCACAAAGCGCAGTGCGCCATGCACACCGCTGGTCTCATAACCGTGCACGCCGCCGGTCACCAGCACGCTGGGCAGGCCGGGCTGCCAATCGCGGCTGCGGATGGCGAACAGGGGGAAGCGATCCTCGGCATAGGCCACCTCGCCATACGCAACAACATCAAAGCGCCCACGCAAGCGGTCGATGGCGGCCAGCACGTCGGCGGCGTAGCTGCGCTGGCGCACCTGGCGGGCGCGCCATTGGGCCTGCTCTGCCGCGCCCCAGGCTTGGCCGGGGGTGCCGATGGGGTAGAAAGGGGGAGTGCGCATGGGGTACTTGTTGGAAAAATGACAGTGAATTATCGGGTTCGCGGTTCCTCGCAACACACCGCCCTTGCAATCCAGCCCACCCGCCACGACCTGCGGTCAATGACCGACACCCTGCACCTCGTCTGCCCCCATTGCCACACCACCAACCGCGTGCGTACCGACCAGCTCGGCAGCGCGCCCGATTGCGGCAGCTGTAAAAAGCCCCTGTTCACCGGCCAGCCGGTCGATCTGGACGGGGCGGCGTTTGACAAGCATTTACAGCGCAACCAGATCCCGCTGCTGGTGGACTTCTGGGCCCCGTGGTGCGGCCCGTGCCGCCAGATGGCGCCTGCCTATGTGCAGGCCGCTGGCCAGCTGGAGCCGCACATCCGCGTGGCCAAGGTAGACACCGAGGCGCACCAGGCGCTGGGCGCGCGCTTTCAGATCCGCAGCATCCCCACCTTGGCGCTGTTTGTGGGGGGCCGCGAGGTGGCCCGCCAGCCCGGTGCGATGGGCGCGGCCGATATCGTGCGCTGGGTGCGGCAGCACGCGCCACGCTGAAAAACCTACTCTATTTCGCAATAACCCGGCCAGTGAACCGTTATGCACGGGCTGTTACCGTTTGCCCCCTTTCCTCCACCAACCTGTTTGAACACCATGCTATTTACCCCTTTGCACATCGGCGCCCTCACCCTGCCTAACCGCATCTTGCTGGCCCCGCTGACCCGTGCCCGTGCCGACGCGGGCCACATGCCCAACGCGCTGATGGCCACCTACTACAGCCAGCGCGCCACCGGTGGCCTGCTGATCACAGAGTGCACGATGGTGGCCCCCGGCACCTCGGCCTTCATCAACGAACCCGGCATTTACAACGACGCGCAGATTGCGGCCTGGAAGCAAGTGACCGCCGCCGTGCACGCCAAGGGTGGCCGCATCTTCATGCAGATCTGGCACGCGGGCCGTGCGGCCCACCCGGACATCAACGACGGCGTGCCCACGGTATCCAGCAGCGCCACGGCGATTGAGGGCGATATCCAAACCACCACCGGCAAGGTGCGCCAGGCCGTGCCCCATGCGCTAACCGCCGAAGAGATTCCGGCCATCGTGGCGCTGTACGCCCAGGGTGCCAAGAACGCCATTGCCGCCGGTTTTGACGGCGTGGAAGTGCACGGTGCGAATGGCTACCTGATCGACCAGTTCCTGCGCGACACGCCCAACCAGCGCACCGACGGCTACGGCGGCTCGCTAGAGAACCGCGCCCGCTTCCTGTTTGAAGTGCTGACCGCCGTGACCGCCGCCATTGGCGCAGACAAAGTGGGCCTGCGCCTGTCGCCGCTGAACAGCTATAACAGCATGCAAGACAGCGACCCGCTGGCCTTCATCGGCTTCTTGGCCGACAAGCTCAACGCCTTCAAGCTGGCCTATTTGCACGTGATGCGCGCCGACTTCTTCGGCGTGCAAAAGGGCGATGTGCTCACCGTGGCCCGCGCAAAGTACCAGGGCGTGCTGGTCGGCAACATGGGTTACACCGCCGAAGAGGCCGAAGAAGCCATTGGAGCAGGCCAACTGGATGCCGTGGCCTTTGGCACCAGCTTTCTGGCCAACCCGGACCTGCCCGCCCGCATCCAGCTGAAGGCCCCGCTGAACACGCCAGACCAAAGCACCTTCTACTCGCCCGGCGCCAAGGGCTACACCGACTACCCGGCGCTGTAAATGCAGACGTGCGCAGGCGCTACTTTTTTAATAGCTGCTTGCGCATATTCCATAAGCGCCAAAGCCCGATTTTCTTTAAATCAGGCGGCACTGCACGCATCGGTTAACCTCCTCCCCATCTCAACCTTTGCGGATATCTGCCATGAAAAAACTCAACGTCACCATCCAGCTCGAAATGTCCGTCCCCGATGATTGGGTGCTGGCCACCACCTCCGAGGGCGGTCAGGTGCTCAAGCTGCCGAACGGCCAGTTCATGGACATGGCCATCGAACCGATGTTTGCCACCGATCCGGAAGACACCTGGACCAGCACCGGCGACGACGATGTGCTTAACGACGTGCTGGACATGATAGAAACCGAAGACGTGACCTACCAGTTCGTCACCCACTAAATGGCATGGACTCGGGTGCAGAGCACCCCGAGCCATGCAAGTTGTTTCACGCTAAGAGCGTGTTGTTTAACAAGCTGTTCGACACAAACTAAACTTACAATTTGTATCAACCTAGCCTCAGCCGACCAATGCCCCTATAAAGGAAAGCATGCACTCTTGTTACAGCTATGGCATGAGCGACTTTGAATCCATCGCAGCGGGCGCTGTGGTCCTGGCCAGCGGGGGTGGGGGCAGCTACCGCGATGCACTGGCAATTTTGCAAGAACTGGCCGACAGCGGCTGGAGCGGCAGCGTGACGGTACAGGCTTACGACGGTGCCACCAATGCCTGCGTGCTGGCCATGATGGGTTCGCCTAATGCCGGCGACCAGCTGACGCTGGCGGATATACAAAACTCGATTTTTAACACCGTGGCCGTACTGGATGCCAGCACGGGTTGCACGCTGGGTTGCGCCATTGCAGTCGAGACAGGGGCCATCAACTCACTGGTGCCCCTGATTGCGGCGGCCATGTCCGGCGGGGCCCTATGGGTTGTAGACGGCGACGGTGCAGGGCGCGCCGTACCCGAGCTGCCACAAACCACGTTCAACAACCAACTGCCGGTGGCCCCCTGTGCCCTGGCGACCGACACGGCCGACGCCAGCGTGCTCGAATCAGCCCTGCTCCACGCCAGCACGGCGACTAGGATGGAGACGCTGGCAGGCGGTGTGGTGGCAGGATTTGGCGGGTTTTCCGGCATCGCACTATGGCCGTCGAACGCCAGCAATGGCTATGCCCTGCGGGGCAACTACATTCCCGGCACCGTGACCCAGGCTTGGGGGCTGGGCCAGTTGTTGCTGGCGGCCACCACGCCACCCAGCACGGCCGATGTGGCCGCGCACATCGCGCTGATCACCGGCCGTGCGGCCATTGCCATCGTCACCAACTTCTACATTACAGCCATCAGCCAAACCACCACCACGGCATCGCTGGACGCGGGGGTGATCCAACTGAGCAACACCCAGAACCCATCCCTCAGCAGCGAGACGCACACCCTCTACAACCTGAACGAAAACCTTATCATGTACTCGGGCCAGAGCCAAGTACCCGACACCATCGCCCCGGATGCCATCTGCTACTACTCGGAAAGCACGGGCCGGGGCTTCTCCAATGCAAGCGACGATCTGGCGGTTTATTTCGACACGGCCACCGGCCAAAGTACCGGCCAGACGGTCAGCGTCATCCAAGTCGCCGCAGCCCCCCAGCTGTACGCCACGCCAGGGGTGCTGGCATCCTTCGCCAGCGTGCTGCGCAGCATCGGATACGCGGGTAGCCTGCCCCCTAACTAATAGCAACATGCGCTCTGACGACCTCAACAAAGAGCGCCTGGAACTGGCATTGGAAGCCGCAGGACTCGATCTGTGGGAGAACAACCTACACACCGGCGAAGTGACCCGCAAGGCCCAGAAAACCTTCTACGAACTGGGCTACAACAACGAAGAAGTGCAGCACCACTTGGAGCATATGTTCGAGTTCGTCCACCCCGACGACTTGGCCCTGCTCCAGTCTGCGATAAGCGCACATATGTCGGGCAGCACACAAGAGTACCGCTGCGAGTTCCGGCTGCTAGCCAAAAACGGCAACTGGGTCTGGTTTGCCAACTACGGCCGCATCATGGACGCGGCCAGCGACATACCGGGCCAGCGCTTCATCGGCGTGACCTTCAACATCGACGACCGCAAGCGCAAAGAAGAAGAAATCGACCAGGCCAACCGCGAGCTGGCCCAACAAAACGCCTTGCTGCAAGAGCTGAACACCGCACTGGAGGTACTGGCGGCCAACGATGCCCTCACCGGCTTGGCCAATCGCCGCACGCTGCTGGAACTGGGGGCCAAGGAATGCAAGCGGGCCGAGCGCTTTCAACACCCGTTGTCGGTACTGATGGTGGACATTGACCACTTCAAAAAGGTGAACGACACCTGGGGACATCTGGCGGGCGACCGGGTGATCTGCGCCGTAGCCGACACTTGCCGCCTGCGCATACGGATCGGCCTGGATACCGTCGCCCGGCTAGGGGGCGAGGAGTTTGTTGTCTTGCTCCCGGAAACCGACAATACCGGGGCCAGCCTGGTGGCCGAATCGCTGCGCCAGGCCATTGCCCTGCAACAGGTACAGACCAACGATGCCAAGGACACCACCACATTCACCGTCAGCATCGGCATTGCCACCCTCACGCCCCCGGGCGGCTCTTTTGAACAATTGCTGCACCGCGCCGACACCGCGCTGTACCAAGCAAAGCAGGCCGGCAGAAACCAGGTGCGCACTTTTACCCCCTCCGCTGCATAGGCCCCCACGGAATACGTGCATGGCCGATACCGACTTCCGCGCAACACCTTACCCCACCGACCGCACAGCGGCAGCAGCCATGTTTCACCTTCTGCAACAGCAGGCACAGGCCCACGCCACCCCGCTGCGCCCACCGCCGCCCGAGCCCACTACCTGCTGCGGGCGCGGCTGCAATGGCTGCGTGTGGGAGGGCTACTTTGCGGCGGCCACGTTCTGGCGCGAAGACGCGTTAGAAGCATTGGGAGCATGGGGCCGCTAAGAACCTGGGCGAGGGGAACCAAATCCCCGGCGCCAGGGTCTGTCCTGCCCCCTAGCCACTCTTCCTGCCCATGCTGCGCGCCCTGAAAGATATTTTTGAAAAACTGGTCGCTACGGCTACCGAACCCGCCCCCGCCGAGCAGCAAAGCGCGCTGAACCTGGCCACCGCCGTGCTACTGGTCGAGGTGATGCGGGCCAACCCGGCCAAGACCGCCGTAGAGCGCCAGGCCGTGGTGCTCATGCTGCAACAGCGCCTGCAACTCAACGGCGCGGCATTGACACAACTCATGCTGCAAGCCGAGCAATCAGCGGCCAGTGCCTACGACTACCAGCGCTTCACCACCCGCCTGAACGGGCTCTGCACGCAAGCCCAGAAAATCCAGATCGTGCAAGACATGTGGCAGGTGGCCTATGCCGACGGGCAGCTGGGCGCGGTGGAAAACAGCGTCATCAACCAGATGGCCGGGCTGCTGCATGTCACGCACGGCGAATACATCGCCGCGAAGATGCGCGCCAAAGAAACGGCAGGGCTGCTGTAGCCCGACTGGGGCCTGGCACATTGCCGTCGGCTGCTATGCTTTGGACATCGGTCCGTCGGTACGGATTGCGGTTACGCCCCGCCAGCGCACAACACCACACCAGCCCTCGCCATGCCACTTTCTTTGCTTTTTCGTGCCCACGCGTGGCCTAGGCTGCTCACAGCCACGGCTTTGCTCGCGGCACAAGCAGCGCTGGCATGGCTGCCGTGGGGCTGGCCTGTAGTGGTCGTGCAAGTGGCACTGGTGGCGCTTTGCGTGGCCTGGGTGGGCAGCTTGCGCAGCGCCGCACACGGCCATGCCACAGCGGATGCCAGCCCGGCACACGCCGCTGCCAGGCTGGCCTTGCAGCGGCTGGAAAAGGCCCTGGACGTGCTCCCCGACCATGCCACCTTTGCCTTGTTCGATGCGCAGGACCGGCTGGTCATGGTCAATGCACGCTGCCGCAAGATGTACCCCCAAACATCGCACGCGATGGTGCCGGGGGCCCGCTTTGAAGACCTGCTGCGCCAGGCCATTGCACAAGAAGAAGTGCCCGCAGAACTGCGCAACGAAGCCTGGGTGCAACAGCGGCTGCTTGAATTCCGCGCTGGTTCTGCCGTCACCACCCAAGAGCTACCGCACGACCGCTGGACCCGCGTCCACCAGTACAAATTGCCCGATGGCAGCACCGCCACGCTGCGCAACGACATCACCGAAACCGTGCGCAAAGAGCGCGCCCTGGAGCAAGCGCGGCAACAGGCCCAGCGGGCCCAGTCGCAACTATCCGAGGCGCTGGAGGCCATGCCCATCGGAATGGAGCTGTACGACGAGGAAGACCGGCTGGTCTACTTCAACCGCAAAATGGGCGAGATGCGGCCCTGGTTCTCACTAGAGGAAGGGCGCGGCCTGACCCACGAGGCGCTGCTGCGCATCGGCCTGCGCCAGGGCTTTCCGTTCGAGGCGATGGAGCACGAAGAAGCCTGGCTGGCGGCCCACCTGGCCGACCGTGGCCAACGCAGCACCCCCGAAGTACGCGCCTACCCCAACGGAGTCTGGGCGCATGCCTACGAAACCCGTACCCCCTCGGGCTATCTGATCACCGTGCGGCTGGACATCACCGAGCTGGTGCAGCAACGCCAGGCACTGGAAAAAGCCAACCAGCAACTGGCCCAGCTGTCGGCCACCGATGCACTGACCGGCATCGCCAACCGGCGGCATTTCGATGCCGTGCTGGCCACCGAATGGCTGCGCGGTGCGCGCCAGCAAGAGCCGCTGGCCTTGCTGCTGATCGACATTGACCACTTCAAACTCTACAACGACCACTACGGTCACCTGGCGGGCGACACCTGCCTGCGCCGTGTGGCCCAACTGCTGGCCACCTGCGTGCGCCGCGCGGGCGAGCTGGTGGCCCGCTACGGCGGCGAGGAATTTGTGCTGCTGCTCCCCGGCACCGACCGGGAGCACGCCCGCATGGTCGCCCAGCACTGCATGGACGCCCTGGCGCAAGAGCATATTCCCCACGCCAGCTCGCTCACCGCCGACCATGTGACCCTGAGCATTGGCATTGCCTACACCATCCCCGATGCCGACCGCAAGGCCGACACCCTGGTGGATGCCGCCGACACCGCGCTGTACCGCGCTAAAAATGCTGGTCGGCAGCAGTTTGAAGTGAGCCAGTTGTAGGCGACCAGCGCGTTCAGGCTCACGCCAACCCGAAAAATCTAGCAACTACCGCCACCGCGCGGCATTTCCCACCACTGCAGCGCCTTGATTTAGCTACCGTATCAATAGCTAAACGCACACATCCGACATGCGCAAAGCGTTAAAAATTAGCAACACCATTACGGCACGCCGGGTTATTACGGCACCGCCATCGGCCATGCGGGCGATTTTTCAAAAAAACCTAACATGTATCCATTAGTATCGTGAGCTGTGGGTGTTTATTTGTAACTTAACGGAAGCATGGCATGCGTGGTGATCAAGACAACGGCGGTATCGTATTTGGCTCGTTTTTTCAGTACCACGGCTGGCTAGCGCCCGGTGTCAAACTGTTCCGCAGCATCAGTTTTCCGGCCAAGGCCGCCTGGGTGAGCGTGATGTTCATGGTGCCGCTGCTGTACATGCTGACGGTGATCCGCAGCGACTCCCAGGCCCAAATCGAATTTGCCCGCAGCGAACAACAAGGCCTGACCTATGTAAAGCCGGTACTCGGCCTGATGGAGGCCGTGCAGGACTTCCGCCGGGCGGCCACCGACGGCCAGGGCATGGCCGAAGCACAAGACAAAGTCAAAACCGCTTTCAGCGCCGTAGAACAGGCAGAAAAAGAATCCGGCACCACCTTCCGCACCAACACAGGCTTTGCCGCCTTGCGCAAGGCCTATGACAGCCTGCTGCAAAAACCCAAGGCCGACGATGCCGATGCCACATTTGCCGCCCACACCGTGGTGTTGGATGCCGCCATCACCCTGCTGGGCAATATTGCCGACGGCTCCCAGCTCTCGCTCGACCCCGAGCTGGACACCTACCATCTGATGAATATCTCGGTACTGGTGGGTCCGCAGTACACCGAATTTCTGTCGCGCATTCGCCACCTGAGCGCCTTGACGTTGGCCTCGCAAGAGCCCCCTTCGGCCACCCACCGCCGCCTGACCAGCGACTCGGTGGTGCTGCTGCAATACATGGACGGGGCGATTGAAAACTCCTACCAGCAAGGCATCGTCAGCTTCCCCGAAGTCGCCAAAACCATCGACATGCAAGGCGTCGATGTTGCCCGTGAGGCCTTTCTGGCCGCAGTAGAAAAGCAGGTGCTGATCGACGTCCCCAGCGGCGATGCCGCCGCCATGCTGGTCCTGGGCCGGGCCGTGGGCGAAAAACAAAAAACCATGAACGGGCAGCTCCTGGCGCGCCTGGAATCGCAATTGCAAGCCCGGGTAGACCGGCTGGAGCGTGCTTTCCACACCACTCTGGGCATCGCCGTCTTTTTTGTGCTGGCGGCGCTCTACCTGATGCTGGCCTTCTACAAAGTAATGATGGGCGGCCTGCGCGAAGTGGCCGGACACCTGACCGAAATCACCCAGGGCAACCTGACCACCGCCCCCAAGCCCTGGGGCACGGACGAAGCCGCGCAACTGATGGTGACTATGGGCGACATGCAAACCAGCCTGCGCAAAATCGCCATGGGCGTGCGCGACAGCGCCGGCAGCGTGCAAACCGCCAGCGAAGAAATCGCCTCGGCCTCGCAAGACCTGTCGCAGCGCACCGAAACCAATGCCGCCAGCCTGGAGAAAACGGCCGCCAGCATGGAACAAATCGCCTCCACCGTGAAGCACACCTCGGACACCGTGCAAGGTGCCACCGCCATCGTGCGTGAAAACGCCGCCTCGGCCACCCGGGGCGGGCAGGTGATTGCGCAAGTCGTGAACACTATGGAGGGCATCCGCACCTCCTCTAACCAGATCGGCGAGATCATCGGCGTGATCGACGGCATAGCCTTCCAGACCAACATCCTGGCGTTGAACGCCGCCGTGGAAGCCGCCCGGGCAGGCGAGCAGGGCCGGGGCTTTGCCGTGGTGGCCTCCGAGGTGCGCTCGCTCGCCGGGCGCTCGGCGGCGGCAGCCAAAGAAATCAAAACCCTGATCTCCGCCAGCATCCAGCAGGTCGAAGCGGGCAACAAAGTGGTGGCCGAAGCCGGCGCCACCATCCAAGAAATCGTGGCCAACGCGGGCAAGATCGATGCGCTGATGGGTGAGATCGCCCACGCCACCCGCGAGCAAAGCCTCGGCGTCGCAGAAATTGGCGCCGCCATCAACGAGCTGGACCAGGGCACCCAGCAAAACGCCGCCTTGGTAGAAGAAACCGCCTCCGCCGCCGGCAGCCTGGCCGACCAGGCCCAGGGGCTGGCCGACGACGTGGCGTTTTTTAAATTTAAATAGCACCCCCAGGCTACAGCGCAAGCGCTTTCCGCCACCCCCCTTGCAGGGGGCAACAGCAGCGGCCTGGCAGAGCCAGTTCCGCGCTGTTTCTGGAAGGGGTGGTTATTTCGCGGGTTTATGCCTTTTAGGCTGCTAGCGCATATATCACCTGCGCTAGCAGCTATTTAAACCATAGCACCCTGCGGATCAATGGGCCTTGTCCCAGTTGGGCCCCACGCCCACCTCGGCTAGCAGCGGCACTTTCAGGTCGGCCACACCGGCCATCAGGCGGGGGATTTCGACGCGCACCCAGTCCACCTCGGACTCGGGCACTTCAAACACCAGTTCATCGTGCACCTGCATGACCATCTTGGTGCCGCGCTTTTCGGCATCTAGCGCTTTTTGCACCGCCACCATGCTGAGCTTGATCAGGTCGGCGGCCGTGCCCTGCATGGGGGCATTGATGGCGGCGCGCTCCAGGCCGGCCAGCAGCGCGCCCTTGGCGGTCTGGATGTTGGCCAGTTGCAGGCGGCGGCCAAACACGGTTTCTACGTAGCCCTGCTGCTTGGCCAGTTCGCGGGTGCTTTCCATGTAGGTTTTGACACCGGGGTAGCGGTCGAAGTAGCGGGCGATGTAGTTTTTGGCGGCGGTGTTGTCGATGCCCAGGTTCTTGGCCAGGCCATAGGCGCTCATGCCGTAGATCAGGCCGAAATTGATCACCTTGGCGTAGCGGCGCTGCTCGCTGGTGACTTGCTCTACCGTGACACCAAACACCTCGGCGGCGGTGGCGCGGTGCACGTCCAGTCCGTCGGTAAAGGCGCGTAGCAAGGCGGCATCGCCGCTGATGTGGGCCATGATGCGCAGCTCGATTTGCGAGTAGTCGGCGCTGGCAATCACTTTGCCAGGCGCGGCCACAAAGGCTTCGCGCACACGGCGGCCCTCGGGGGTGCGCACGGGGATGTTTTGCAGATTGGGGTCGTTGCTGCTGAGCCGCCCGGTCACGGCCACGGCCTGGGCGTAGTGGGTGTGCACGCGGCCACTGCGCGGCAGGATCAGCAGGGCCAGTTTGTCGGTGTAGGTGCCTTTGAGCTTGCTCAAGGACCGGTGCTCCAGCAGCTTGGCGGGCAGGGGGTAGTCCTCGGCCAGTTTTTCCAGCACTTCTTCGTCGGTGCTGCGTGCGCCGGTGGCGGTTTTCTTGACCACCGGCATGCCCAGTTTGTCGAAGAAAATTTCGCCCAGCTGCTTGGGGCTGGCCAGGTTGAAGGGCTGGCCCGCCAGTTCATACGCCTCGGTTTCCAGCTGCAAGATGCGCTGGCCCAAAACGTGGCTTTGGCCCGCCAGCGTGGGCGCGTCGATCAGCACGCCGTTGCGCTCGATGCGGTACAGCGCCTCGCTGCTGTCGATTTCCAGCTGGTAGATAAAGGCCAGGGCGGGAACCACTTGCAGCTGCGGCCAGAGCACGCGGTGCACGGCCAGCGTCATGTCGGCATCTTCGCAGGCGTATTCAGAGGTTTTTTCCACATCCACCTGGTTGATGGTGAGCTGGTGCACGCCCTTGCCGCACAGGTCTTCAAAGCTGATGCCGCTGCGGCCCAGGTGGCGCTCGGCCAGGCTGCCCAGGCCGTGCGGTTTATGCACTTCCAGCACATAGCTTTGCAGCATGGTGTCATGCGCGTAGCCCTGCACTTCGATGCCGTGGTTGGCGAACACATGGCGGTCGTACTTGATGTGCTGGCCCAGTTTGGGGCGGCTGGCATCTTCCAGCCAGGGCTTGAGTTTGGCCAGCACCTCCATGCGCGGCAGCTGGGCGGGCGCGTCGGGGTAGTTGTGCGCCACCGGGATGTAGGCGGCCTCGCCGGGTGTCACGCTGACGCTGATACCGACGATCTCGGCCAGCATTTCGTCCAGCGAATTGGTTTCGGTGTCCAGCGCCACCAGCTCGGCGGCTTGCAGCTTGGCCAGCCACCGATCGAAGGCATCCCAGGTCAGGATGGTCTCGAACCCCGGCGTGCGGGTGGGGGCGGCATCTACAACGGGTTCATCGAACAAGCCGGGTTCTGACGGCTTGGCGGTTTTTTCAGGCTTTTCAGCCTTGGGCGTGGGTTCTGCGGCAGCCGCAGCGTCCAGCGTGCGGGCCATGCCCTTGAAGCCAAACTTTTCATAAAAAGTCTTTAAAGCGCCCGTATCCTGTGCGGTGAAAGCTATCGAATCCATAGCAGGCAGGCCGTCGATGTAGCCCGCCAGCTCGCAGTCGGTCTTGATGGTGACGAGGCGGCGGCCCTGCGGCAGCCAGTCGGCGGCGTTGCGCAGGTTCTCGCCCGCCACGCCCTTGATCTCGGTGGCGCGGGCCATCAGCGCGTCCAGGCTGCCGTATTCCATCAGCCACTTGGCGGCAGTCTTGGGGCCGACCTTGGGCACGCCGGGCACGTTGTCCACGGTGTCGCCCACCAGGGTTTGGTAGTCCACCATCAGGCGGGGCGGCACGCCGAATTCTTCGGTCACCCCGGCCACGTCGCGGCGCTTGCCGTTCATGGTGTCGATGATGGTGACGTGCTCGTTGACCAGCTGGCTCAAATCCTTGTCGCCGCTGGACACCACCACCTCGATGCCCTGGTTGCCCGCCAGCACGGCCAGCGTGCCAATCACGTCATCGGCCTCCACCCCCGGCACAGCCACCACCGGCCAGCCCAGCAGGCGGATCACCTCGTGCACCGGCTCGATCTGCGTGCGCAAGTCATCGGGCATCGGGCTGCGGGTGGCTTTGTAGGCGGGATACCACTCGTCGCGGAAGGTCGGACCCTTGGCATCGAACACGCACACCGCGTAGTCGGCCCGCACCTCTTTGCGCAGACTGTTCATCATGTTGATGATGATGCGGATGGCACCGGTTTTTTGCACCGTGCCATCGGGCAAGGTGGTGCTCATGGTTTCGCCACCGGCAAAAAAGGCGCGGTACAGGTAGCTGGAGCCATCGACCAGCAGCAGGGTTTTCTTGTTCGTCATGGGGGGCATTTTGCCTGCGGGGGGGCAGACACTATTGCTTTACACGGGCTAATTACAATCAATTCTTATTACCATTTGCGTTTGAAATTTTGACTATGGCTTTTTCAAGCTGCCGCCGCAGCACCCTGGCCCTGCTGCTGTGCGGGCTGGCCTTTCCGGCACTGGCTGCCGATACATCCGCCAAAGCCGATAAGGCCACCCACCCCCCCACCCACGCTGCCCCGCGCAAGCTGGCCGCCGACCTGGGCAGTGGCGTGGCCGATGGCGTGTTTCCGCGCAACGTGGCGCACTACCAGGGCAGCACGCGGTTGGCCCAGCCACCGGTGCGCGTGGCGGTGCTGTCCACCGGGCAAAACGACGGCCTGCTGACGCTGGGCCTGGTGCCGGTGGGCACCACCCGCGACGACCAGGGCCGCCTGTATGCCGACTACCTGGCCCTGGGCTTTGCGCTGCGCCAGGCCGAGATGCGCCGCACCGCCGACCTAGGTGTGCGCAGCGCCCCCGACCTGGAGGTGCTGGCCGCCTTGCGCCCCGACCTGATTTTGGTCAACAAAGCCATGCTGACCCCGCAGATGCACGCGCTCTACCAGCGCATCGCCCCCACGGTAGTCACACGCGGCAACGGGGTGAATTGGAAGATCGACTTTCTGCTGCTGGCCGATGCCCTGGGCCGCAGTGACCAAGCCCGCGCCTGGCTCCAGCACTACCACGCCGATGCCAATGCGCTAGCCGGGCACTGGCGCGCCGGTGCTGCCCCCAGCGTGTCGTTTGTGCAGGCCAACGCGGCACGCAACCGGGTGATGGGCGTACGCTCGTTCACCGGCAGCATTGCCGAAGATGCGGGCCTGCAACGCCCGGCCAGCCAGCGCTTTGCGGGCAATTCGCAAGACATCAGCGGCGAGCTGCTGGACCAGGCCGATGCCGACTGGATCTTCTACGCCGCCCGCGACAAATCCCTGGGCAGCCTGACCGGCTCGCCCCTGTGGACCCGCCTGCGCGGAGCCGCCCAGGGCCACAGCGTACGCGTGGGGCTGGACCCGTTTTATCTGAACGCCGGCCCCCTGGCCGCCCGCACGGTGCTGGATGCACTGGCACAGACCACCCCTACCCCACTACCAAAACCATGACCGTCTTTCCCGCCGCCACCCCGGCCCGCCGCGCCGCCCGGGGCCTGGGGCTGATCTTGCTGCTGGCCGCCCTGCTGGGCCTGGTGCTGGCCAGTATTTCGCTGGGGGCGCGGCCGATTCCGCTGGCCCGGCTGTGGCAATTGCTGTGGCAGCCCGACGGCAGCGTCGAATCCGCCATCGTCTGGCAGATGCGCATGCCGCGTACCGCGCTGGGCCTGGCCGTGGGTGCGGCGCTGGGCGTGGCGGGCGGCCTGATGCAGGCGCTGACGCGCAACCCGCTGGCCGACCCCGGCCTGCTGGGCATCAACGCCGGGGCCGCGCTGGCGGTGGTGCTGGCCATGTCGGTGCTGGGCGTGGGCAGCTATGTGGGCACGCTGGGCTTTGCGCTGCTGGGCGCGCTGCTGGCGGCGGTGGGCGTGTATGTGCTCAGCAGCGGGGCCGCACCGAGCGCCCAGCGGGTGCGCCTGCTGCTGGCGGGCACGGCCATCAGCGCCAGCCTGGCATCGTGCACCGGCATCGTCACACTGTTTGACAGCACCACCTTTGATGCCTACCGCTTCTGGGTGGTGGGTGCGCTGGACGGGCGCAACGCCGACGTGCTGTGGCCCATGCTGCCGCTGGTGCTGGCGGGCTGCACCATTGCGCTGTGGCAGGCCCGGGCGCTGGACGCGATGGCCCTGGGCGACGAATTTGGCCAGGCGCTGGGCCTGCGGCTCAAGCCGGTGCGCATCTGGAGCTTCATTGCCATCGCCCTGCTGTGTGGTGCGGCCACGGCGGCGGCCGGGCCGATTGCCTTTGTGGGCCTGGTGATTCCGCACGCGGTGCGCCTGCTGGTGGGGCCACACTGGCGCTGGATACTGCCCTACGGCCTGCTGGCCGGGCCGGTGCTGGTGCTGGGCAGCGACATTCTGGGGCGGCTGATTGCCGTGCCCAGCGAGATCGAGGTCGGCATCGTCACCGCCTTCATCGGTGCGCCGGTGCTGCTGGCCCTGGTGCAGCGCAGCCGCACAGGGAGTGCGGTATGAACCTGAACATCAGCAGCGGCATCTGGGCCGAACTGGCGCACCGCCGCACCCGCACGGTGCTGGTGGGTTTGCTGCTGGCCGCTGTGGCCGTCAGCCTGCTGGGCCTGCGCCTGGGCAGTTACGACCTGGCCTGGGGCCGGTTTTTCAGCACGTTGTGGGGGGGCGACGATGGCATGGCCCGCATGGTGCTGCTAGAGCTGCGCCTGCCGCGTGCCCTGGTGGCGCTGGGTGCGGGCGCGGCGCTGGCCACGGCCGGGGCCATCTTCCAAAGCCTGTCGCGCAACCCGCTGGCCAGCCCGGACATCATCGGCCTGACCACCGGCTCAGCCACGGGTGCGCTGGTGGTGATTCTGTGGCTGGGCGACCGGGCACTCAACGTACCGCTGGGCGCGCTGGTGGGCGGGCTGGCCACGGTGGCGCTGGTGTATTTGTTCAGCCTGCAACGCGGCATGCAGGGCCAGCGCTTGGTGCTGATTGGCCTGGCGGTGGCGGCCATGCTGGCCTCGGTGAACGACTTTTTGCTCACCCGCGCCGAGCTGGACCAGGCCCTGGCCGCCAAGATGTGGCTGCACGGCAGCCTACAAGGCAGCGGCTGGCTGCAAGCCCAGCGCCTGGGCCTGGGCTGCGCCGTGCTGCTGCCGCTGGCCTGGCTGCTCAGCCCGCGCCTGCGCCTGCTGGAGATGGGGAATGAGTTGGCCACCAGCCTGGGCCTGCACGTGGGCCGCAGCCACACCTACCTGACCCTGGTGGCCGTGGCCCTGACCGCGCTGGCCATTGCCTGCGCCGGGCCGATTGGCTTCATCGCGCTGGCTGCGCCGCAACTGGCCCGCCGCCTGTGCCGCGCCCCGGGCATCGGCCTGTGGAGCGCAGCCCTGGTGGGCGCCGTGCTGTGCGCCAGCGCCGACCTGCTGGCGCGGCTGCTGCTGGCCCCGTTCCAAATCCCCGTGGGCCTGGTCACCAGTGCGCTCGGCGGAGCTTATTTGACTTACCTTTTAGCCCGTGAGTGGAAGAGCCATGACCTCTAAATCTATGCAAACACCCACCCCCCGCCCGTCCCACGTAGTCGGCGCTTCACGCCTCCGGGGCGAAGACCTGACCCTGGCCTACGGCGACACCCGCGTGGCCGAGCATTTAAGCGTGGACATTCCCGATGGTGCGTTCACCGTCATCGTGGGCCCCAACGCCTGCGGTAAATCCACCCTGCTCAAGGCCCTGGCGCGGCTGCGCACCCCGCAGGCAGGGCAGGTGTATTTGGATGGTGCGCTGATCGGCAGCTACCCCACCCGCGAAGTGGCCCGCCGCCTGGGCCTGCTGCCGCAAACCGCTATTGCGCCCGAGGGCATCCGCGTGGCCGAGCTGGTGGCACGCGGGCGGCATCCGCACCAAAGCCTGTTTGGTGGCTGGACGGCGGCCGACGACCGCATCGTCGCCCAGGCCCTGCGCGCCACCGCGATTGAGGACCTGGCGGACCGGCTGGTCGATGAACTCTCGGGCGGCCAGCGCCAGCGCGTGTGGGTGGCGATGGTGCTGGCGCAAGACACGCAGTTGTTGCTACTGGACGAGCCCACCACCTACCTGGACCTGGCGCACCAGATCGATCTGCTGGAGCTGTTTCGCGACCTGAACCGGCGCGAAGGCCGCACCCTGGTGGCCGTGCTGCACGACCTGAACCATGCCTGCCGCTTCGCCGACCACCTGGTCATGCTGCGCCAGGGCCAACTGGTGGCGCAGGGCGCGCCCAAGGACATCATCACCGCAGCCCTGGTGGAGCAGGTGTTTGACCTGCCCTGCCGCATCATTGAAGACCCGGTGTCGGGCACGCCGCTGGTGATTCCCGTGGGGCGGGTGCGCACAGATTAAGCGTAGGTATCGACGCTCTCGCCCAAGCCCGGAGTGCGGGCGGGTGGGCGCTCGGTGGCCTGTGCCACTTGGGCGGTTTTTTGCTGGTTCAGCTGCTCTTGCTGCTGCTGGCGCTGGATGGCGGCAATCTGCGCCTGCACCATCTGGATTTGGGCCTGTAGCAGTTTGATCCGCTCGGCTTTGGCCTTGGGGTCCCCATCCCCGGTTGCCGCGCTTTTCAACTGCTCCGTGAGCTGGCGCATTTGCTTGAGCAAGCCCGCAATCTGCTGGCCTGCCTGGGAGCCTTGGGTGCGGATCGCGGTGGAGGATGTGATTTGCATGTTTGGGTTATCGGCAGATGGCACGACATCTTGATGCACAAACGGTAGCGGCTTGCAAGCCGCTACACACTCCTAAATACATAGCTACCAGCGCAGGTAGTACCTGCGCTAGAGCCACTTTTTTTATAAATCCAACTTCCAGGTCAGCTTGGCCGTGCGCGGTGCGCCCGCCGCCAGCCGCGTGCCGCCAGCGGCCCAATACTGTTTGTCGGCCACGTTGTCCACGTTCAGTTGCAGACTGGTCTGGTAGTCCCACAGGCGGGTGGCGTAGCGGGCGCCCAGGCTGTACAGGGTCACGCCGCCCAGCCAGGCCTGGTTCAGGTCGTTCACCGGGCGGCGGCCGGTGTAGTAGGCCCCGCCGTTGACCGACAGGCCGGGCACGCTGGCCAGGGCGTACGACAGGAAGGCGCTGCCGGTCTGCTTGGCGGTGTTTTCCGGACGCTTGCCGTTGTAGTTGGCGTTGATGTTACGGAACTCGGCATCCAGCCACTGGGCCGAGGTTTGCCAGGCCAGTTGCTTTGTTAACTGGCCCTGGGTGGCCAGCTCGATGCCGGTGTAGCTTTGCTCGCCGTCGGCGGTGTAGACGTTGCTGGTGTTGGTGTAGTAGCCGGGGCGGTTGATGTTGAACAGCGCGGTGGACAGCAGCGTGCCGCCCGGTGTGCGCCAGCGCATGCCCAGCTCTTTTTGCTTGCTCACGCCGGGGGCCAGGCGCTCACCCACGTTGGCCGTGCCGGTGGGCGCGGTGTCGCCCTGCTCCAGTCCGTCGGCAAAGGAGGTGTAGGCCGACAGGTCGGGGGTGATCTTGTAGACCAGCGCGGCCATCGGCGTGCTCTTGCTGTCGTCGTAATGGGCCGTGCCCTGGTCGCTTTGGTAGCGGCTATGGCGCAGGCCCAGCATGAGCTGCCACTGGGGGGAGAGCTGGATTTGGTCCAGCGCGTACAGGCCCGTGTCTTGCGTATCCAGCGCGGCGGTGGTGGCCGTGGTGGGCACGGTGCCATAGACCACGCTGGTGATGGGCAGCGGGTTGTACAGGTTTTGCGATGCGACGGTATAGGTTTGCTGGTAGATCGGGTCTTGGCCGTAGCGGGTGCGGGTAGCGCCCAGCGTCAGGCCGTGCTGCACGCCCAAGGTGGCAAAGCTGCCGAACAGCTCGGCGCGCAGCATGTCGGTCTGGGCCTGCAAGGTCTGGATGTTGCCGCGTATGCTGCCCGCGCCCGTGGCCACGGCGGCATCGTTGGCAAAGCTGAAGATGGCCAGTTTGCGGTCGCGCTCCACCTGCGACTGGCCCGCCTCTACCGTCAGCGCCCAGTTGTCGCTGAGGGCGTAGTCGGCACGCACCTGGGCGTTGCGGGTGCTGGTTTCAAACTTCGCCATATCGGGGCCGACCAGCTTCTTGGCATCCACCGGGTTGGGGAGGGTAATGGCCCCGTTGACTGCCGTGCGCAGGGCCACGCCGACTTGCTCGGTGGTTTTGCGGTGGTCGAACTCCAGGTCGGCCTTCAGCGTGAGGCGGCTGGTCACACGCCAGTCAAAGGCGGCCGAGGCGAAGCCGCGATTGCCGCTGTCCACGCCGTTCAAATACGAGCCCAGTGCCCCGCTCGCCGCGTTCACGCGCAGGCCAAACTGCTGCTCATCGCCCAGGCGGCGGCCCACGTCCACGGTGGACAAGGCGGTGCCGTATTGGTCGACCACCAGGCCCAGCGAAGTCACCGGCTGGACACCGGCGCGCTTGGTGACCAGATTCACGATGCCAGCGGGCGAGGTAAAGCCGTAGTACAGCGCCGAAGCGCCCTTGAGCACTTCCACGCGCTCCTTGTTTTCCATCGGGATTTGTGAAAAGTTCAGCACCGGCATGGAGCCGTTGAGCCGGTAGTTGCTGCGGTTTTCCACGCTGATGCCCCGGATCACCAGCTGGTCCCAGGTTTCTCCGCCGTTTTGCTGGCGCGTCACGCCCGCCGTGTTGCGCAGCGCGTCATACAGGCCCGCTGCACCTTGCAGCTCCAGCACCTCGCGGGTGACCACATTGACGGTAGACGGCACGTCCATGATGTCCGAGCCACGAAAGCTACCCGCCTCCACCGTTTGGGGCGCAAAGCCCTGGGCCGTGGCGGCCCGCACGGTGACGGGGCGCAGGGTTTGCAGGTCGGCATCTTGCGCCAGGGCCATTGGCGCTCCGTAGGCACCGTAGATGACGGACAAAAGAAAAGAAAGTGGGCGTAATCGGTTGGGGCAGTGCATAGCGGAGTTAAAAAACAAACAATGAAAATTAAGGGTATTCCATTATTTCACGCAAACACAAATACAAACCATTTGCATTTGTGTAAAGACACGCCCCGGTGCGGGTTAAGAACTAGCCGCGTCCCGCACCACCAAACTCCATGCACAATTTATTCCGGACCTGCGCAAAACTCCGGCGCTGCGGACGCCCACTTATATATAACAAAGACTGCACCCATGAAACGCTTGCCCGCCGTGCCCCGCACATTGACCGCCACCGCGATCGGCATCACCGCCGCCCTGCTGGCTGCTTGCGCCACCCCGCCCGAGCCCCAAGGCAGCCTGCGCAAGGAAACCGTTTTGGCCATCACCACCGGCATGGAGCTGGTGAAGTTCAACGCCGGGCAGCCGGGCCGCATCCTGGCGCGCCTGCCGGTCACCGGCCTGGCGGCGGGCGATAGGCTGGTGGGCATGGACTTCCGGGTGGCACGCGGCGTGCTGTTTACGCTGGCCCAGTCGGGCCGGGTCTACACCGTCAACACCAGCACCGGCGCGCTCACCGCCGTGCCTGCGGCCCCGCTGGCACTGACACTGCCCAGCGGCCTTTTTGGCTTTGACTTCAACCCGGCGGTAGACCGCATGCGCATCGTGCATGAGGGCGGCATGAACCTGCGCATCCACCCCGACACCGGTGCGGTGGTAGACGGCAATGCCGCCCTGGCCGGGGTGCAGCCCGACACCCAGCTGTCGTATGCCCCTGGCGACGCGAATGCGGGCAAAGCCCCCAACGTGTCTGCCGTGGCCTATACCTACAACACCGTGAACGAAAAAATCACCACGCTGTACGCGATTGACCGCGCCCTGGGCGTGCTGGTCATGCAGGGTTCGCGCGAGGGCACCACCCCCGCCGTGTCGCCCGATACCGGGCGGCTCACCACCATCGGCACGCTGGGACTGGGGCCGCTGCTGGATGCCACGTTTGACATCTCGGACGTGGGCAACACCGCCCTGGCAGCGGTGCGCTCGCCCCAAGCCCCCAAAACCCGCCTGCATGTGGTGGACCTGGCCACCGGCGGCAGCACCGCCCTGGGCACCGTGGGCAACGGCAGCCCGCTGATCGGCATGGCGATCGCGCCCTGAGCGGACTGGAACGCGCGGGTCTTTACCGACTTTACCGACCCGCCATCAGTTCTTCCCGTGCTGCGTCATAGGCCCGCTTAGGCACTGGCACAGCATTGGGGTTGCCCAAATCCACCATGTGGACGCGGTAGGTTTCGCGGGCGGTGAAGGCAGCGATCGCGGCAATCACCGTCACCGCCAAGGTGATGGCCCCCACGGTGAACGGAATGTCCAGCGCGCCGGGTGGGGCCACGTAGGCAAACAGCGCAGGCAGCAAGGCGGTGACCAGGGTGCCCAAATTTTGCGAAATCGCCATGCCCGAGACCCGGGTGCGGGTGGGGAACATCTCGGGGTAAAAGCTGGGGAACACGGCGTTATAGCCCTGGTACACGATGCCCCACATCAGGATGGACATGCAAATCGCCAGCGGCACGCTGTGGATGCTGATGGCATACAGGTACACATAGGCCAGCAGGCCCGAGGCCAGCGCACCCACGATGATGGGCGGCTTGCGGCCAATCTTGTCCGACAGATTGCCCACAAACGGAATCACCAGCACCGCCACGATGTTGCCCAGCACCGGAATCCACAGGTAGATGTCTTTCTCAAACCCAATGCCGTAGCCGGGCTGCACCGCGTAGGCCGCGCCAAAGATGGTGGTGACCACCGGAATCACGTTCATCAGCGAACAGCACATCACCCGCAACATGTCGCGCCAGCTCTCGGTAATGGCCTGCACGAAGGGGGCCTTGGGCACTTTGCCATCCACGTTTTCTTCGGTGAAGGCCGGGGTTTCGTCCACCTCGCGGCGGATGATGTAGCCCGCCACGATCACCAAAAAGCTCAGCAGGAACGGAATGCGCCAGCCCCAGCTGTTGAACTGCTCGGTGGGCATGTAGTGGGCCAAGGGCAAGAACACGGCGGCCGCCAGAATCTGCCCGGCCTGTACGCCTTGCAGGGTAAAGCTGGCATAGAAGCCGCGCCGCCCAAACGGGGCGTGCTCCAAAATCATCGAGCTGGCCCCCGAGATCTCCCCGGCCACCGCAAAGCCCTGGACCAGGCGCATCAGCACCAGCAAGGCGGGTGCCCACAGGCCGATCTGGTCATAGGTGGGCAGCAGGCCCACGGCCACGGTGGAAAAGCCCATCAAAAACATGCAGATGATCAGCACCTTCTTGCGGCCCTGGGTATCCCCCCAGTGGCCCAGAAAAAACGCCCCGATGGGCCGCGCCACGTAACCCACGCCGTAGGTGGCCAGCGAGGCGATGATGGCCGTCTTGGGGTCGCCCTTGGGGAAGAAGATTTGCGGAAAAATCAGCGCCGCTGCCGTGGCATAGATGAAAAAGTCGTAATACTCCAGCGCCGATCCGATCCAGCCGCTGGCGGTGGCCTTTTTCGACTGGTTCTTGCTATGCGCCGCGCCATCCAGGGTGTTAGCCATGCATGTCTCCTAGGGGGTTGGTGGGTTGAAAAAGCTGCGCCCCGGTAAGAGCCGTGCAGAAAAGGTAACGAGAAGCAGGGGAAAACCCTTGCAGCTTTACTCTAATACGATCGGTGATCGCACAATGGCGTTCGTTAATCGCCCAAACCGAGGGTAAGCCCTAGTCTTTTGCGGTCGGCACGCTGTGTGCGCGGCAACACCCCCGCCCTGCACAACCAAAAAAAAGTATGTTTTAGGCCTCTAGCGCTTATAAAACATGCGCCAATAGCTATGAAACATATAGCACACTAACTTCATACACACTTCACACCCTGCCTTTAATCTCAGCCGCCTGTATGACACCCCACACGCCCCCCTACTCCCGCCGCCGCGCCCAATCCGGCAAACTCTGGCTCACCGCCCTGTGGGCCTGCCTGGGCCTGGGGCTGGTGGGCGGCCTGCTGGTGGCCTTGGCGGCCGCCTGGTACTACCCCAACCTGCCCGATCTGGACAAGGTGACCCGCTACCAACCGCAGCAGGCAATGCAGGTGTTCACCAGCGACGGGGTGGAGATTGCCCAGTTTGGCTCCGAGCGGCGGGTGTTTTTGCCCCTGGCCCAGATCCCCCGGCAGATGCAAGACGCAGTGCTGGCAATTGAAGACGCCCGCTTTCGCGAGCACAGCGGCATCGACCCGATTGGCGTGCTGCGCGCCGTGGTGGCCAACCTCACCGGGGGCCGCCGCCAGGGGGCATCCACCATCACCCAGCAGGTGGCGCGCAACTTCTTTTTAAGCAACCGCAAGACGGCAGAGCGCAAGCTCAAAGAGGCCATGCTGGCGCTGAAGATCGAAAAGTCCCTTACCAAGGACCAGATCCTGGAGCTGTACATGAACCAGATCTACCTGGGCCACCGCGCCTACGGGTTTGGGGCCGCCGCGCAGGTGTACTTTGGCAAGCCGCTGGCCCAGTTGTCGGTGGCCGAGATGGCCTTGCTGGCCGGGCTGCCGCAAAACCCGGCCTACGCCAACCCCATCACCAACCTAGAGCGCGCTACCCGCCGCCAGCAGCTGGTGCTGGGCCGCATGCGCAGTGTGGGGGCCATTACCGAGGCGCAATTTGCCCAGGCCACGGGTGAAAAGCTGGTCATCCGCTCGCCGCTGCAAGTGCCGGTGCACGCCGAATATGTGGCCGAAATGGCCCGCCAGGCGGTGTTTGAGCGCTACGGCCAGCAGGCCTATTCGCAGGGCTTCAAGGTCACCACCTCGCTCATCTCCACCGACCAGCAGGCCGCCTACGCCGCGCTGCGCAAGGGCGTGCTGGCGTTTGACCGCAAGCAGCCCTACCGGGGCCCGGAAGAATGGGAAGAGCTGCCCAGCGACCCGGCCGAAGAAGATGCCGCCGCCGCGATGGCGCTAAAGGACTACAGCGACGACGAAGACCTGCGCGTGGCCATCGTGCTGCTGGCCAGCCCGCAGGCCGTGGTGGCCCGGCTGGCCACCGGCGAGACGCTGCAAATCAGCGGCGAGGGCCTACGCTGGGCCCAGGCCGCCCTTGGCCCCAAGGCCACCGCGCCGCTGGCCATCAAGCGCGGGGCCATCCTGCGCGTACAACACACCGACACTAAAACCGGCTGGTCGATTGCCCAGTGGCCCGAGGTACAAAGCGCGCTGGTAGCGCTGACCCCCGGCACCGGTAGGGTGCGGGCGCTGGTGGGTGGGTTCGACTTTTCGACCCAGCAGTTCAACCACGTCACCCAGGGCTGGCGGCAGCCGGGTTCCAGCTTCAAGCCGTTTTTGTACTCCGCTGCCATCGACCAGGGCGTGATGCCATCCACCGTGGTCAACGACGGCCCGCTGGACCTGCCGGGGGTGAACGGCGGCCCAGGTTGGAACCCACAAAACGACGACGGCCAGTTCCTCGGCGCCATCCCGCTGCGCACCGCCCTGGCCAAGTCGCGCAACCTGGTCAGCGTGCGGCTGGTGCAGATGCTGGGCGTGCAGCCCGCGCGCGAATGGGCCGCCCGCTTTGGTTTTGACATCAACAAACAACCCGACAACCTGACCCTGGCGCTGGGCGCGGGCAGCACCACGCCGCTGCAACTGGCCTCGGCCTACGGCGTGCTGGCCAACGGTGGCCATGTGCTGGCGCCGGTGGTGATCGAGCGCATCACAGACGCGCAGGGCACCGTGCTGTTTGAAGCGCCACCGCCCCCGGTGCTGGCCGACCTGCTGCCCGCCGTGCCCGAACGCAACCTGTTCATCACCAACAGCCTGCTGCAAACCGTGACCGGCAGCGGCACCGCCGCCAAAGCCCAGGCCACGCTGAAGCGCCCCGACCTGTACGGCAAAACCGGTACCACCAACGACTCGGTAGACGCGTGGTTTGCCGGTTTCCAGCCCAGCGTGGTGGCCGTGGTGTGGACCGGCTACGACAAACCCCGCAGCCTGGGCCGCGAATCGGGCAGCAGCGTCTCCCTGCCCATCTGGATCGACTTCATGGGCCGTGCTCTCAAAAATATACCGGTCGCGCCCTTCGCCGCGCCGCCCAGCGTGATGCGCGACGCACTCGACGACTGGACCTACACCGACCCGCCCGAGAAGGGCGAGCTGATCCGCCTGGGCTTTGACGAGCCGACAGAGGCCCCTGGCCCCTAACTCGCCGGTACAGCCGCCTACAATCCAGGCCATGCGCGCTCACCACATCCTTCCCATTTTTCTATTCGGTCTATCGCCCCTATCCTCCATAGGGGCGGCCACCCCTGCTACCCCACTGGACCAGCGTATCCAGCACATCGAAGTGCAGGATGCGGATGTACGCATCCAAGAGCTGCGCGTCGGCGGCGAGACGCAAACCATCACCGTCCAACCCCGCAACGGCCTGCCCGCCTACGAGGTGGTCCCGGCCAACGGCGCACGCAACCGAAGCATTGACGGCCGCGACGGCGGCCAGGGCAGCGTGGGTGTGCGGGTCTGGAAACTGTTGAACTTCTAAGCATGGCGGTCTATACCAAAGTCTCTTTGAAAGAGGCCAACGCGCTGGTGCGCCAGCTGGGTTTAGGGGATGTGACGGCGCTACGCGGCATCCAGGGCGGAATTGAAAACACCAACTACTTCGCCACCACCGACAGCGGCGAGTTCGTGCTCACCCTGTTCGAGCGCCTGACGTTCGAGCAGCTGCCCTACTACCTGCACCTGATGAAGCACCTGGCCCAGCGCGGCATCCCGGTGCCCGACCCGGTGGGCATCCAGGGCGGCGCCAAGGCGGGCAGCATCCTGCACACGGTTAAAAAGAAACCCGCCTCGGTGGTGACCAAACTGCGCGGCAAAAGCGAGCTGGCCCCCGGTGTGCTGCACTGCGCCGCCGTGGGCGACATGCTGGCGCGCATGCACCTGGCCGGGCGCGACTTCGGCATGGCCCAACCCAATCTGCGCGGCCTGCCCTGGTGGAACGACACCGCCCCGGTGGTGATGCCGCATCTGGACCCGGCCCAGGCCGAGTTGCTGCGCAGCGAACTGGCCTTTCAGAACCACGTCGCCGCGTCCAGCGCCTACGCCGCCCTGCCGCAAGGCGCCATCCACGCCGACCTGTTCCGCGACAACGTGATGTTCGACAGCGTGGACGGCGTGCCAAAGCTCAGCGGCTTTTTCGACTTCTACTTTGCCGGCACCGATGCCTGGCTGTTCGACATCGCCGTGTGCCTGAACGACTGGTGCATTGATTTGCCCAGCGGAGCCCACGACGCAGCCCGCAGCGATGCCTTTCTGGCCGCCTACAGCGCCGTGCGCCCCCTGATCGCCGCCGAGCGCCAGCTGCTGCCCGCCCTGCTGCGTGCCGGGGCGCTGCGCTTCTGGATTTCGCGCCTGTGGGACTTTTACCTGCCCCGTGAAGCGGCCATGCTCAAGGCCCACGACCCCAGCCACTTCGAGCGGGTGCTGTCTGAGCGCATCCGCCACCCGGTCACTCTGTAAATTCCCATGAAACTCCAAATCGTCCCCGCGCGCACAGGCACCCTGTGGGTGCGGCTGGGCATCCAGACCTTCTTCAAGCAACCGCTGGCGCTGGCCGGGCTGTTCTTTTTGTGCATGGCCGCACTCAGCATCATCAGCCTGGTGCCGATACTGGGCAGCATCGCCGCGATGGCGCTGTTGCCCACGATGGCACTGGCCCTGATGGCCGCCACCCTAGAGGCCACCAAGGGCAGCTTCCCCACGCCTGCCATTCTGCTCAGCGCCCTGCGTGCCGGGCAGCAAGGCATACGCCCGCTGCTGGTGCTGGGTGCCCTGTACGCGGCGGGGTTCATGGCGGTGCTGGGTATCTCGATGCTGGTCGATGGCGGCGAATTTGTCCGCTTCTTCCTGGGCGACCGCACGGCCGAAGAAGCCAGCAAAGACCCGGTGCAACTGCTCTCGGGCATGCTGACCTTCATGCTGCTGTACATGCCGCTGTCGCTAGCCTTTTGGCACGCGCCCGCACTGGTGTACTGGCACGGCATCAGCCCCGGCAAAAGCCTGTTTTTCAGCCTGGTGGCCTGCTGGCGCAACAAAGGCGCGTACCTGGTGTTCGGCCTGACCTGGTTCGGCGTGCTGCTGGGCGTGGGGCTGGCAGCACAAATCCTGGCCCTGCTGCTGGGCGTGCCCGCTCTGCTGGGGGTGGGCGTGTTTGTGGTCACGCTGCTGGGCAGTTGCGTGTTTTTGACCTCGGTGTACTTCACGTTCCGCGACAGTTTCAGCGCCGATACGGTGGAACCAGCCGCCCCAACTGCTATTGAATAAATAGCTTCTTGCGCAGGTGGCACAAGCGCAAGACACCGATTTCTTATAAATTCAGTCACTGCCCAGGTCCACCGCAGCGGGCTCGGCATCCGCCCGGCGGCCCAGGTAGCCATCAATCTCCTGTGCTGTACTGCGCGCGCTGCGCATCACGCCCACCAGCGTGGCCGAGGCCATGCCTGTCCATTCGCCATAGCCCACCAGCCACAGACCGGGTTGTTGCACCGCCTGGGTGCCGTGCACCGCGACCCGCCCGTCTTGCACCACACCCAGACCCTCCAGGTGGTCTAGTGCAGGCACAAAGCCGGTGCACCACACCACCACATCCACGTCGAACGCCGTGCCATCCGGCCAGACAACGCCGTGCGCCGCCATGCGGGTGAAGGGACGCCGGGCCTGCAAAACCCCGCGCTCCCGGGCAGCGGCCACCGAGGCAATCACCACGATATCGCCCAGGCCGCCCACGGGCTGCTCCAGTGTGCGCCCCTCCTGGGCCGCCTTCCAGCGTGCGGTGGCCCGCTCGAACAGCACCCGGCCATCCACCGCATCGGGCAGGAAAACCGGCGGCTGGGACGTGACCCACAGGGTTTCGGCCACCTGGGACACCTCGGCCACGATCTGCGCACCGGAGTTGCCGCCGCCCACCACCAGCACACGCTTGCCGGCCCATGCCGCCGCGCCCGCGTAGTGCGCAGAATGCAGTTGCACACCCTGGAACACGTCCTGCCCCGGGTAGGGCGGCGTGTAAGGCTTGCGCCAGGTGCCGGTGGCGCTGACCACGGCCTGGCAGGGCCAGGTGCGCGACCCGGCCCGCACCACGAAACCGTGCTCTGCGCGCTCCACACCTGACACCCAGACCGGGCGCTCTACCGGCAGGGCATAGCGGGCTTCGTACTGCCGCAGGTAGTCGATCACGTTCGCGCGCGTGGGGTACATCCCCTGCACTGGCGGCATGGGCCACCCGGCGATGGAGCTCCATGCGGCCGGAGAAAACAGCTGTAGCGACGGCCACGCGTGTTGCCAGGCACCCCCCGCAGCGGCTTCGGCATCCAGGATCACAAAAGAACGTTTGGCGCGGCGCAAAAAATAGGCCACCGACAGGGCCGCCTGCCCTCCACCCACAATGATGACTTCCGGGTGTGCAGTGGACATGTGGGGCTTTCGGTTTCAGATGGATTTTTGGTTCACGCGCTGCGACAGCGCTTCGGCACTCTCTTTTCGCTCGCTGTAGCGGTCGGTCAGGTACGGCGACGCATCCCGCGTCAGCAGGGTGAACTTGAGCAGCTCCTCCACCACGTCCACCACCCGGTCATAGTAGGCCGATGGCTGCATCCGCCCGGCCGCGTCAAATTCTAAAAACGCCTTGGCCACCGACGACTGGTTGGGGATGGTGACCATGCGCATCCAGCGGCCCAGCACGCGCAGCTGGTTCACGGCGTTGAAGGATTGCGAACCGCCGCTGACCTGCATCACCGCCAGCGTTTTGCCCTGGGTGGGCCGCACCGCGCCCTGGGTGAGGGGAATCCAGTCGATCTGGGTTTTCATCACCCCGGTCATTGCGCCATGCCGCTCAGGGCTGGTCCAGACCATGCCCTCGCTCCACAGTACCAGCTCGCGCAGCTCCTGCACCTTGGGATGGGTGTCGGGCGCGTCGTCGGCCAGCGGCAGGCCGTGCGGGTCGAAAGTGCGGGTTTCCGCCCCCATCGCGGTCAGCAGCCGGGCGGCCTCCTCGCTTAACAGGCGGCTGAACGAACGCTCGCGCAGTGAACCGTAAAGCAGCAGGATGCGCGGCGGGTGGGTGCTGGGCGGCGCGCTATGCAACGCCGCTTGGGTGGGCACCTGGAACAGCGCCGGGTCGATGTTAGGCAACACGTCAGGGGACAAGGCGTTCCCCTTGGGCGTTGACGACCTGCTCGCCATCTTCCTTGGCAAACGCGCCCTGCTGGGGCGATGGCAAGATGTCCAGCACCGCCTCGGACGGACGGCACAGTTTGGCCCCCAGCGGGGTGGTGACGATGGGGCGCTCCAGCAGGATCGGGTGGGCGGCGATGGCATCGAGCAGCGCGTCGTCGGTCAAAGCCGGGTCGTCCAGCCCCAGTTCCTCGTACGGCGTGCCCTTCTTGCGCAACACGGCGCGCACCGGTAGCTGCAACTGGGCCAGCAAGGCCACGAGTTGGTCGCGGCTGGGCGGGGTTTTCAGGTACTCGACGATGGTGGGCTCCATGCCCGCATTGCGGATCAGAGCCAGCACGTTGCGTGAGGTGCCGCAGGCCGGGTTGTGGAAAATAGTCGTGGTCATGGTGCTCCTTTAATTTCAAAAAGTCGGGCCAGCCCCAGGCCCGCCAACGCGCCCGCGCACTGCGCCAGCACAAAACCGGGTGCGCTGGCCGGGGCGATACCGGCAAATGTGTCACTCAGCATGCGCCCCAGGACGGCGGCGGGGTTGGCAAAGCTGGTGCTGGCCGTGAACCAGTAGGCCGCGCCGATGTAGCTGGCCACCAGCAGGCTGGCCTTGCCCGCCGGGGCACGCAGAATAGTGAAAATCAGCCCGGCGGTAGCCACCGCTTCGGCGATCCACTGGCCGCTGCCGGTGCGTAGCTTGGCGCTGGTTTGCAGGATGGGCAGGTCGAACATGGCATGCGCCAGCCAGGCACCCAGCACCGCACCGAGCAGCTGAAACACTATAAAAAGAATAGCTGCTTGCGCAGTTTTTATATGCGCTAGATGCCCTTTTGACCACATAAGCAATGTGACCAGCGGATTGAAGTGCGCACCGCTCACCGGCCCCAGGGTTTCGATCAGCACATACAGCGCCCACACCGTCACCAGCGTATTTGCCAGCAGGGCCACGGCCATGTTGCCGCCCGCCAGCCGCTCGGCCATGATGCCGGAGCCAATCACCGCGCACAGCAGCGCGGCGGTGCCCAGGCATTCGGCCAGCAGCTGCTGGGCCAGACTGCAAGGATGGACCGCCCGGCTCACGATTTCGACAAGGAGCGCACGGCGGTTTGCAGCATCAGCTTGTCCACGCTGGCGGCGGGCAGGTTGACAAGCAGCTCCAGACGGCGGCGGATGGCGTGCAGGGTTTGGCGGAACGCATCCAACCGCTGCGCATCCGTGCCCAGCACGTCGGACGGATCGGGGTAGCCCCAGTGCGCGGTGGCGGGCTGGCCGGGCCAGTAGGGGCAAGCTTCACCGGCGGCGTTGTCGCACACGGTGATCACCAGGTCCATGTGCGGCGCGTTCAAACCGCCGAACTGGTCCCAGTTTTTGCTGTGCAAGCCTTCGATGCTGACCCCGGCGGTTTGCAACACCTGCAAGGCCATAGGGTTGGGCTGCTGGTTCTCGCGCGGGCTGCTACCTGCGGAATGGGCCTTGAAACGACCACCTGCAATGTGGTTCAGCATGGCCTCGGCCAGGATGCTGCGGGCCGAGTTGTGGGTGCACAAAAACAGGACGTTGATGGGTTGGGTTGCCATAAAAGACTCCAGTGGGTTAAAAAAATTTGCTACAAAATAAAGAGCTGCATACGATGCTGTGACCAGCACGAAGTGCCGATTTTTTATAAATTTGAACCTAGCATTCCACACAGCCGGTAGCGGCCACCTCGCAGGCCACGCCCTGGCAGCAGTGCTCGGTCAGGTAACCCAGCAGGGCGGTCATCTGGTCGAAGTTGGCGCGGTAGATGAGGTGGCGGCCCCGGGGCTCGCTGGCCACCATGCCCGCGTGGGTGAGTTCTTTCAGGTGGAACGACAGCGCGCTGGGGGCCACACCCAGTTGCTCTGCCATGACACCGGGGGTCAGGCCATCGGCCCCGGCCACGACCAGGGCGCGGAAGGCACGCAGGCGCTGGGCTTGGGCCAAGGCGGCCAACGCACGTACGGCAGCAGCTTCATCGAGTGGAATTGATTTCATATTTCAAGTTTAGTTGAAATATTGAATGGTTATTCCCCCAAACCTGAGTAAGCCACTATGTCATTCAACATTCACATCTTTGTCACATGCACCGATGAAGATGTGCGGGTTCTCCTACAACCCACTGACCCACGCATATGACTACCAACTTCAACGAAGAAGACTCCAACCGCTCGGCCAACCCACACTTTGACGCAGTGCTGGATACACGTCTGAGCCGCCGCAACCTGCTGGTCAGCGGTGCAGGCACGGCCGCCACCACCCTGCTGGGCGCGGCCGCCCTGACCGGCTGCGCCACCGACGGCGCCATGTCATCGGCCGGCAACGAGCGCCTGTTGGCCTTCAACGCCGTGCCCAAGAGCCTGGCCGATTCCGTGAGCGTGCCTGCGGGCTACAAAGTAGAGATCATTTACGCCCTGGGCGACCCGATTCTGGGCGGTGCAACCCCGTTCAAAAACGACGGCAGCGATGCCGACATGGAAAAACGCGCGGGCGACCACCACGACGGCATGGAATGGTTTGGCCTGGATGCCAGCGGCAAGGCATCCAACAGCGCGGTGAACCGGGGCCTGCTGGCCATGAACCACGAAGCCACCACGGACGAAAAACTGTCGTCCTTCTTCATCCACGCCAACGGCGGCAAGTCGGCCCTGCCCCGCCCCGCCGCCGAGGTGGACAAAGAGCTGATGATCCACGGCCTGTCGGTGGTCGAAGTCAGCACCGCAGGCGGTGCCTGGAAGTACCAGCCCGGCTCGGCCCTGAACCGCCGCGTCACCACCATGACCGAAGCCGTGCTGCGCGGCCCGGCGATGGGCAGCGCCCATGTGGTCACCAAATTCAGCACTGACGGCACACGCTGCCGTGGCACTTTGAACAACTGCGGTACCGGCAAAACCCCTTGGGGCACGTTTGTATCCGGTGAAGAAAACTGGTACGGCTACTTCTTCCGCGATGCCAAAGACGACGACAAGCGCGGCAAAAAAGACCCATCCGTTGCGGGCCTGGTGCGCTATGGCCGCGTAGCCGGTGCCGCCAGCCGCCACGGCTGGGAAACCGGTGGCAGCACCGACCAGTACGTACGCTGGAACAACAGCGCCAGCGCTGCCA
Source organism: Rhodoferax sp. LB1P47 (assembly GCF_056521445.1). Lineage (NCBI taxonomy): Bacteria > Pseudomonadati > Pseudomonadota > Betaproteobacteria > Burkholderiales > Comamonadaceae > Rhodoferax > Rhodoferax sp. LB1P47. The sequence continues at coordinate 257,323 of NZ_JBWMAU010000002.1, forward strand.
ACGCCCAGGGCGACTACCGCAACGAGATGAACACCTTCGGCTATGTGGTCGAAATGGATGCCTACACCCAGCAGCCCCTGCGCAAGCGCACCGGCCTGGGCCGCTTTGCCCATGAGAGCGTGAGCTTCTCCAAGCCCGTGGTCGGCGAGTCGGTGGTGGCCTACATGGGCGACGATGCCCGTGGCGAATACATGTACAAGTTCGTCTCCACCGCCAAGTGGGATGCCGCCGATGCGAACCCCGCCGACCGTCTGGCAGCTGGCGATAAGTACCTGGACCAAGGCACGCTGTTTGCTGCCAAGTTCAAAGCCGACGGCACAGGTGAATGGCTGGAGTTGTCGATGAACAACCCCTACGTAGCCGCCAACCCCGACTTCGAGTTCAAAACCGCTGCCGACATCGCCGTCTTCACCCGCCTGGCCGCCGACGCCGCCGGTGCCACCAAGATGGACCGCCCCGAGTGGGGTGGCATCAACCCGCGCACCGGCGAGTTCTACATGAGCCTGACCAACAACGCCAACCGCACGGTAGACGGCGAGGTCTCCACCGATGCCGCCAACCCACGCTACTACACCGACATGAAAGACGGCAAGGAAAGCAAGGGCAACGTCAACGGCCACATCATCCGCACCGCCCAGGCCAGCCCCACGGCTACGGCTTTCAAGTGGGACGTGTACCTGTTTGCAGCCGAGGCCGATGCCGACAAGAGCCTGGTCAATCTCTCCGGACTGACCGACGATAACGACATGTCTGCCCCTGACGGCCTGGCCTTCAGCGAGGCCACCGGCCTGTGCTGGATCCAGACCGACGACAGCGCCTATACCGACAAAACCAACTGCATGCTGCTGGCTGGCATGCCGGGCCGCGTGGGCGACGGAACCAAGCAGACCCTGAGCTTCCCGCGTGCCGACGGCAGCGTGAAAAAAGTGGAAACCTATGTGGGCAAAACCCCCACCCCGGCCACGCTGAAGCGCTTTCTGGTCGGCCCCAAGGACTGCGAAATCACCGGCCTGTGCGAAACCCCGGACGGCCGCGCGCTGTTCATCAACATCCAGCACCCCGGCGAAGGCACCAAGATGGCCGACGTGAACACCCCCGCCAAGTACACCAGCCAGTGGCCCGCCAACGCCGGATACGGCGCCGGCCAACGCCCCCGCTCGGCCACCATCGTGATCACCAAGATCGACGGTGGGCGCATCGGCACGTAAGCTAGCGCGGCCCCTGCGGGGGCTGCACACAGCAAAAAGCCCGCAGGCGCGATGCCAGCGGGCTTTTTTAATGCTTGCGGGGTTTACGCCATCTGCAAAAACGCCACCGGGTCGCGCGCAATGCGCAAACCCTGCTCGCGGGCGTGGGCCAGGGCGCTGTCTTCCGTGATGAACGGGTTGTCGAAGTTGAAGGTGCGCTGGCTGGGGATGGGCATGCCGTAATGTTGTTCGATACCCACCCGCGCCAGCCAGGTGCCGTCCATCAGGGGCTTGGCAAACAGCGAGACGACAAAATCGCCGACGTGGAATTCATTCAGGTCTGTCATGGCGGGCTCCGTGGCTTGGTTTTCCACCATGCTGCACGCGGTGTGTGACGCGATGAAGACGGTCGCGTCAGGGCACCGGGGTGAGCTTCGCCACACTCAGCGCCAGCCACTTCACGCCGTGGCGGGGGAAGTTTATTTGCGCACGGGCATCGTCGCCGCTGCCTTCCAGCAGGTTGACCTTGCCTTCGCCAAACTTGGCGTGGAACACCAGCATGCCGACGCGCAGGCCGTGGCTGGGGGCGGCTTTTTGCGGTGGCACGGGGGGGCTGGCAAAAGGTGCAGATTCAGCATTAAATGTGCCTCTGGCGAAGGTACTACCTGCGCCACCAGCTATTGATTTAGGAGTAAATCCATAGGCGGAGGATTTGGAGGTGATCCACTTCAACGCCGATTCGGGCAGCTCGTCGAAGAAGCGGCTGCGCGGGTTGTAGCGGGTCTGGCCGTGCAGCAAACGGCTTTGCGAGAAGCTGAGGTACAGGCGCTGGCGGGCGCGGGTGATGGCCACGTACATCAGGCGGCGCTCTTCCTCCAGGCCCTGGCGGTCGCTGAGGGAGTTTTCGTGCGGAAACAGGCCCTCTTCCATGCCGCCGACGAAGACGGCATCGAATTCCAGGCCCTTGGAGGAGTGCACGGTCATGAGCTGCACCGCCTCCTGGCCGGCTTTGGCCTGGTTGTCACCGGCCTCCAGCGAGGCGTGGGTCAGGAAGGCGGCCAGGGGCGACAGGGTTTCACCACTGTCCTGGTCGATGAAGCCCTCGGCAGCAGGCAGGTTGGGGTCCAGGCCCTGGCTGGCAGGGGATTGGCTGAGTTCGTCCAGCGGCAGGGCCACGGCATCGCGGCCAAAGCCTTGCTGGGAGACGAAGCTTTCCGCCGCGTTGACCAGTTCGTTCAAATTCTCGACCCGGTCTTCGCCTTCGCGATCGGCCTTGAAGTGGGCCAGCAGGCCGCTGTGGTCCAGCACCAGGTCGATGATTTCGCGCAGGGTGCGGCCTTCGGTCTGCTCGCGCAGCACGTCCAGCTTGGCGACAAAGGCACCGAAGTTAGCGCCTGCTTTGCCGGGCACGATGCTCACTGCGTCGTGCAGCGAACATCCGTTGGCACGGGCGGCATCTTGCAGAATCTCCAGGCTGCGCGCACCGATGCCGCGCGGCGGGAAGTTGACCGCACGCAGAAAGCTGGTGTCGTCGTTGGCGTTTTCCAGCAGGCGCAGGTAGGCCAGCGCGTGCTTGATTTCGGCCCGCTCGAAGAAACGCAGGCCGCCAAACACGCGGTAGGGAATGGCGGCGTTGAACAGCGCGGTTTCGATCACCCGGCTCTGGGCGTTGCTGCGGTACAGCACGGCGATTTCTTGCCGGGGCATGCCGTCGCGGACCAGCTGCTTGACCTCGTCGACGATCCACTGGGCTTCGTCCAGATCGCGGGGGTTCTCCACCACGCGCACCGGCTCACCCGGGCCTTGCGTGGTGCGCAGGTCTTTGCCCAGGCGGTTGCTGTTGTGGCTGATGAGCTGATTCGCCGAGTCCAGGATGTTGCTGAAGCTGCGGTAGTTTTGCTCCAGCTTGATCTGCTGGGTCACACCGAATTCACGCACGAAGTCGGCCATATTGCCGACCCGCGCGCCCCGGAAGGCATAAATGCTCTGGTCGTCGTCGCCCACCGCGATCACGCTGCCACCGGGTAGGGCTGTGCCGGTGGCCAAATCTTTGGGGCCGTGGCCGGAGAGCATCTTGATCCAGGCGTACTGCAGCTTGTTGGTGTCCTGGAACTCGTCGATCAGGATGTGGCGAAAGCGCCGCTGGTAATGCTCGCGAATAGCATCCTGGTCGCGCAATAGCTCGTAGCTACGCAGCATCAGTTCGCCAAAATCGACCACCCCTTCGCGCTGGCATTGCGCTTCGTACAGGGCGTAGATTTCAATTTTTTTACGGGTCTGCGGGTCATGGCTCTCCACCGCCTCGGGGCGCAGCCCTTCTTCCTTGCAGTTGCCGATGAACCACTGGGTTTGCTTGGCAGGGTACTGCTGGTCGTCGATGTTGAACTGCTTCATCAAGCGTTTGATGGCGCTGAGCTGGTCTTGCGTGTCCAGAATCTGGAAGCTCTGCGGCAGATTCGCTAGTTTGTAATGCGCCCGCAGCAGGCGGTTGCACAGGCCGTGGAAGGTGCCGATCCACATGCCGCGCACGTTCACCGGCAGCATGGTGCCCAGGCGCAGCACCATCTCCTTGGCGGCCTTGTTGGTGAAGGTCACCGCCAAGATGCCGCCGGGGTTGACGCGCCCGGTTTGCAGCAGCCAGGCAATGCGGGTGGTGAGCACCCGGGTCTTGCCGGAACCGGCCCCGGCCAGAATCAGCGCGTGGCCGGTGGGCAGGGTGACAGCCGCCAGTTGCTCAGGGTTAAGGTTGTGGAGGAGCGGCGCATCCTGTGCGGCCAAGTTAGTATTTGCGGAAAACATAGGCCGATTGTAGGAACCCCATGCAACCCACCCTGCCCTTCTGGGCCACCGCACTGCTGCTGGTGCTGCACCAAGCAGCCAGCGCCCAGGCATCCTGCTCCAGCGATGGCCAACCCGCCCCCACGGCTTTGCTGGAGCGCTTCATCAGCGCCGATTGCGCGGCCTGCTGGGCCGATGTGCAGGTAGCCCAGCCACGCCACGGCATGGTGGCGTTGGACTGGATCGTGCCGGGGGCGTTGGGCGACGATGCGCCCTTGTCGGCCGCCGCCCGCCAGGATGGCCTGGACCGCCAGCGGGCGCTGGTACAAGTACTTCTGCCCGCCGCCACGCTACCAAATTTGCTACAGATCCGCGTGGCCCGTGGCCCGGCGTTGGGGGGCTACATCGGCACATCTATTGCTTTGGAGTCGCCCGAAATTCCCCACGGCCCGCTCACCGCCTGGCTGGCCTTGGTCGAAACCATTCCGGCCGGGGCCGATGGCACGGCGGTCGAACGCAACCTGGTGCGTACTACCTTGGTACTGGACTGGAGCGCAGCGGGTGCGCACACGGAAATCCGGCCCTTGGGCGTGCCCGAAGGCGCGCAGCCCGCCCGCCTGCGGGTGGTAGGCTGGCTGGAAGATGCCCGTGCGCATGTGGTGGCGGTGGCGCAATCGGTGTGCGCACCCAGCGAAGATTAAAGGAGGACTAGAGCCATGTTTTCAGTCTATGGAGTCACAGGGCGGGTGTTCACCGGCACGGTGGAGCAACTGCGCCATATCGACAAGGTACATGCCGTGGCGCGACTGCACGCTATTGAGCCCAACGATCTGGTGGTGGAGCCCGAGTTTTCCGTTCCGCCGTTCGAGGCCGATACACCCCACCCCCACCCCAAGGCCTTGCTACCCGCCACGGCTGTTGCCGCCTACACCCAAGTGAGCCAGCCCGATACACCCCGACAGCCGCTGGACCGGGTGGACTTGTTGATGACCCAACCCGCCATCACCGTCCGCACCGATGTGCCACTGGCCATTGCCGCCGCCCTGCTGGCCCGCCACCGCATCGGCCAAATGCCGGTACTAGATGCAAAAGGCCAATTGGTTGGCATGCTGCTGCGGGCCGATATCTACCCCACGCTGGGCAGCCCCAGTGCCAGCGACTGGGCCGACCGCATGGCCCTGCCTGTGGCCAGCGTGATGTGGACCCCGGTGGCCAGCGTGACGGCTGACACCGACATCCGCCGCGTCGCCCAGGCGCTGCTGGACACGCATCTGCCCGGCCTGCCGGTGGTGGATGACAACGGCATGCTCACGGGTTTTGTTTCGCGCACCGACATCCTGCGCGCCGTGGCCAACGACCCACCCTTGGATGTATGGGGCTGACCCACCGGAGCCAGACAACAAAAAGCCCGCATCGGCGGGCTTTTTGAGGAGCGGTGAACGCGATCAGGCGTGTGCAGCGCGCAACTTCATGGAGAAGTCTTGCAAGGCTTTGATGCCGCTGCTTTCGGCACGGTGGCACCAGGCTTGCAGGTCGATGGTGAGCTGTTCACGCGACTGCGAGGTGTTGAGCCACATCTGGCGCAGCTCTTCGCGCATCACCACCATTTTGTCGAGCACGGGGTGGGCAGCGCGGGCCTGGGCCAATTGCGGTTGGGCAGCAGCGGGCACTTTTTCGGCATCGCGGTGCATCCAACGCTTGGCCGCTTGCAGGGCCGACACATCGCCCTGGCGGGCTTGGATCGCATCCAGTTCGGCCTTGCAGGCACGGCGCAATTCGCGGGCGTAGCCAGCCATGACTTCGTAACGGTTGGTGATCAGCGCTTCCAGGGTTTTCTCGTCGGCTACGGGTTTGACAGCGCCCAGTTGCAGCTTGGGCGGGGTCTTTTTGACCTTGGCCAGGCCCACTTTTTCCAGCGCACAGATGTACATCCAGCCAATATCAAATTCGTAGGGCTTGACCGAGAACTTGGCCGACGTGGGGTAGGTATGGTGGTTGTTGTGCAACTCTTCGCCACCAATGATGATGCCCCAGGGCGAGATGTTGGTGCTCGCGTCAGGTGCTTCAAAATTGCGGTAGCCAAAGTAGTGGCCAATGCCGTTGATGACGCCAGCAGCCCAGAACGGTGTCCACACCATCTGGATGGCCCAAACCGTCAAACCAGCTACACCAAACAAGGCCAGGTTCAAAATCAGCATCAGGCCCACGCCTTGCCAGCTGAAGCGGCTGTACAGGTTGCGTTCGATCCAGTCGTTAGGGCAGCCGTGGCTGAACTTGGCGATGGTTTCCAGGTTTTTGGATTCTTTGCGGTACAGCTCGGCACCGGTCCAGAACACGGTTTTGATGCCGTGCGCTACGGGGCTGTGCGGGTCGTCCTTGGTTTCACACTTGGCGTGGTGCTTGCGGTGGATGGACACCCACTCTTTGGTCACCTGGCCAGTAGCCAGCCAGAGCCAGAAGCGGAAGAAGTGGGCCGGCAGCGCGTGCAGGTCCATCGCCCGGTGCGCCTGGTGGCGGTGCAGGTAAATGGTGATGCTGGCAATGGTGATGTGGGTGGTGACCAGCGTGTACAACACGACCTGCCACCAGGACAGGTTCAACAGACCGTTCGCAAGCCAGTCAACCGCTGCGTTCAACACAGCCCAATCGGGTAACAACATAGGTAAAAAGCCTCAATGTTTTAGAAAAGCCGAGCGGTATCCGTACGCCGACCAAGCCTTCTATTATAAATTGGGGGACTGAAATTACCTAGAGCAGCACCCCCACACATACCCCAGTCTTACGCCTTATTTCTTTTGCCACACGGCGGCAAAGAAGCCGTCTGTTCCGTGGCGGTGTGGCCACAGACGCAAAAACTCGCCGCCACTGACCGGACCGCTGCACAGGGTGGCCGCGTTCTCTACCTTCAGATGGGTCAGGATGTCCGCCGTTTCAAGGGGGGTGAAGTCGGGATTTGCGGCCGAGAAGGCCAGCGCGATCTCTTCGTTTTCAGCCGGCAAGATGCTGCACGTGGCGTAGACCAAGCGGCCGCCGGGCTTAAGCAGTCGGGCCGCGCTTTGCAGGATGGCGGTTTGCTTGACCACCAGCTCTTCCACTGCCTTGGGGGTTTGCCGCCATTTCATGTCGGGGTTGCGGCGCAGGGTACCCAGGCCGGAGCAAGGGGCATCGACCAGCACGCGGTCGATCTTGCCGGTCAGGCGCTTGATGCGGTCGTCGCGCTCATGGGCGATGGCGGCAGGGTGTACGTTAGACAAACCGCTGCGCGCCAGCCGGGGCTTGAGCGCGTCCAGCCGGTGGCCGGAGGTGTCAAACGCGTACAAACGCCCGGTGCTACGCATGCCCGCACCGATGGCCAATGTTTTGCCACCCGCACCGGCGCAGAAGTCCACCACCATTTCGCCACGCTTGGCATCCAGCAGCAGGGCCAGCAACTGCGAGCCTTCGTCTTGCACTTCGATGGCACCACGGGTGAAAGCATCGAGCTTGGTCAGCGCGGGCTTATCGCTTAGGCGCAAGCCAAACGGCGAATACGGGGTGGCGACAGATTTAATGCCAACCTTGGCCAGCTCTTTTTGCACGTCGTCGCGCTTGGCGTTCAGGGCGTTGACGCGTAAATCCAGGCCTGCGCCGTGGACCAGGCTTTCCACCAGCGGCCAAAATTCGTCTTTCAGTTGGTCTTTCAGCGGCTGCACCAGCCACTCGGGCAGGTTGTGGCGGTGGCGGTCCAGCAGGTCTTCAGACTTGACTTTGTCGCAGTTCTCCAACCAAGTTTTCTCTTGGTCGGTCAGCGCACCGTACAAGAAGTCGCGCGGACCGTGGAAACCCAAAATCGCCAGGCGACGCTGCTTGGAGCCACTGCCGGAAGGGGCAAAGTGGTCAAACAGCAGTTTTTTGCGCAAAACCGTGTAGACGGTTTCGGCCAGGGTGGCTCGCTCACGTGGGCCCAGCGACCGGTTGTCGCGGAAAAACCGCGAAACCACCGAGTCGGCAGGGTGTTCAAATTGGAGGGCTTGGCGTACGAGTTCAGAACACTCGTCGAGGAAATCTTTAGGATGCATAACGCATATTGTCCCACGCCGCTTTTTACTGCCCCCTATTTTCATGTCCAACGACAAACTCCCCCCGCTCCTTACCACCCCGCCCGGCCGCTACCGCCACTACAAGGGCATGCTGTATGACGTGCTCGGCACGGTGCGGCACAGCGAAACGCTGGAGCCGATGACGCTGTACCGCGCCCTCTACGGCGAACATGGCCTATGGGTGCGCCCGGCGGCGATGTTTGAAGAAGAAGTGGTGATCGCAGGTGTGCGCCAGCCGCGCTTTACGCTTATCGAGGCAGGCGCAGCGTAGCGACCAACCCGGCGGCAGCACCGTTGCGCAGTTGCAAACTGCCCCGGTGCTTGCGCGCAATGTCATGGCTGATGGACAGGCCCAGGCCGACTCCACCGTGGTGGCGGTTGCGTGAAGCCTCGACACGGTAGAACGGGGCCAGCACCTGTTCTAGCTCGGATTCTGGCAATCCGGGGCCGGGATCCATGACTTCGACCAGCAGGTAATCCGCCGCATCCTTGAGCTGAATGTGCGCTGCGCCGCCGTAGCGGATGGCGTTCTCCACCAAGTTGCCGATGCAGCGGCGCAAGGCCGAGACCTGGGCCAGCAACGGGGCCGCGCTGCCGCTAATGCACACCGTGTGCCCGCAGGCCAGCTGGTCATCGGCCATGCTTTGCACCAGCGACTGCACATCCAACAGCACAAAGGGCTCCTCAAGGGCTGCGCCGCGCAGGTAATCCAACGTGGCGGTGATCATCGCGTCCATCTCGACGACATCGTTTTGGAAGGCTTGCTTTTGCGCCGGATCGTCCAGCCCTTCGGCCCGCAAGCGCAAGCGTGTCAGCGGGGTGCGCAGATCGTGCGACACCGCCGCCACAAAACGGTCGCGCTCTTGCAATTGCTGGCGGATTTGCGCTTGCATCTGGTTAAACACCCGACTGGCCTCGCGGCATTCCAGCGGACCGTCTTCGGGCAAGGCTGGGTGGTCCACATCTTCACCCAAGGCATGGGCCGCGCGGGCGAGGCGGCGGATCGGTTCCGACAACCAGCGGGCGGCAAACCAGGCGGCCAGCACCAAGGCACCCAAGCGCACGCCAACATCCAGCCACAGGCCCGGTACCAAATCGGCCCAAGACGCAGGTGGCGGAGGGCCATGCTTTGGGCGACCGCTATCCGACGGCTCCGGGTTCCAGGCGAACAGGTCTGCGCCCGCGTCTGGCATGGGCATGGGCATGGGCATGGGCATGGGCATGGGCATGGGCATGGGCGGGCGGAGCTGAAACATCATGGTCAATGCCAGCACGTGGCTGACCAATACCGCCACCGACAGCAGCAAGGCCAAGCGGCCAAACAATGTGGCGGGTAGCAGCCGCGCGAAAATCCGCTTCAGAGATGCCACGCAGGCTGACCCAACACGGATTGCGCGGTAAACATATAACCCGAGCCCCGCACTGTTTTGATCAAGGATGGCACATCCTGCGACTGCGTGGTGTCGCTCAACTTTTGCCGTAGCCGCGATACCAGCAGATCAATGCTGCGCTCGAACGCATCCATAGCCCGGCCTCGGGCCTGCTCCATCAGCTGGTCACGGCTCAGCAAGCGGCGCGGTGCCGCCAAAAAGCTGGATAACAAGCGGAATTCGGCGTTCGACAGCGGCACCACCAGACCCGATGGGGCAGTCAAGCGCCGCTCGTGCCGGTGCAGTGCCCAACCATCGAAATACACCACATCGCTGCCCACCTCTTGCAAGATCCGGTCGTGTACGTTGGCCGCACGGCGCAATACGGTGTGGATACGGGCCACCAGCTCACGCGGCTCGAAGGGCTTGCTCATGTAGTCGTCAGCCCCCATCTCCAGACCCAGCACCCGGTCGTAGTGGTTGGTGCGCGCCGTCAGCATGATGATCGGAATACCCGAATGCTGGCGCAGCTCACGCGCCAAGCTCAGGCCGTCCGCGCCGGGCAGCATGACATCGAGCACCACCAGGTCAATCGGCAGCGTGGCCAATTGCTGGCGCATGCTGGGCCCATCACAGGCGGTATGGGTGCAAAAGGAGAAACCCGACAGGTAGTCGCGCAACAACGTGGTGATGCCTTCGTCGTCATCGACGACCAAAATTTGCCGAGTGGGGTTCATAAATTGTTCATTTCTGCGAAAAGTGTAGGCAGACACAAGCCCCCCAAAGGCCAAAACTAGGCGCTCTTTACCCTTCTTTTCCAACGCTCAAACCGGCTTTTGTACCAAGCCAGATACACAGCGGACAAACCAGCTTTACCGGGCAACACAAAAATCAGACGCACGATTCACGCAGCCCCCCTTCACGTTAAAGGACCCGCCATGACCGCCATAAGCCCTGTCAGCAACAGCAGCAACGCCTGGGCCACCATGGCAGCAGAGCGCAAAGCCAAACTGTTTAGCAAAACAGATACCGACAGCAGCGGGGGCGTAAACGGTGCCGAACTGCAAACCTTGATGGACAAGGTGTCTGAGCGCACCGGTGTCACCAATAGCAACACAGCGGCCCAACTGATGGGTGAGTTGGATACCAATGCCGACGGCAGTCTGAATGCCGACGAACTCCAAAAGGGCATCCCCAGCATCGTCCCTCTGCCCAGCACGATGGACTTTGCCCAGACCCGCAGCGACACCAGCACCACCGTGACCACCACGGTGACAACCACCACCACCGTCACTGACGACGACGGCGACAGTGGCACATTTGCCAGCCTGGACACCGATGCCGATGGCCAACTGAGCAAAGCCGAATTCGACGCAGGTGGCCCGCAAGCTGCCGGTGGGCCACCACCCGGCGGCCCACCGCCCTCGGGCAGCAGCACCGACAGCACCACCTACGACCCGCTGGACACCAACCAGGACGGCATCGTCTCGGCCGCCGAAGCCGCTGCCGGGGCCGCAGCGGGCACGCTCAGCGCCGACAGCACCTTGGAGGCTCTGCTCAAGGCCATCGACACCGACAAAGACGGCAAACTCAGCAACACCGAAGCCAATGCTTTTGCCAAGCAAGTGACCACTGCCGTGGAAACGCTGCAAAAAACCGCCAGCACCAACAGCGCCAGTGCAGACAGCATCGACCTGAACCAGTTGGCGCAGCAGTTGCTCAAACAGTACGCCGCGATTGCCGCAGGTTCGGCCAGCAAGACCACCGGCTCCACCTTCAGCGTTACAGCATAAAAACAGGCTCTAGCGCATATTTAATATGCGATGCAAGCTACACTTTCAGTAGTTAATTTGAGTACTTCATCAGCAGATCATGGCGACGCAGTTGCAGCTACCATCTATTGCAATGACCGCGCTGCCACATCCTCCACCATCCGATCCGTCGCCCACGCCCAACCGCAAACAACGCGCCGCCAGCATCACCGTGAACGATGTGGCGCGTCTGGCCGGTCTATCGGCCATGACAGTGTCGCGCGCCATCAACACCCCCGATCGCCTACCGCCTGCCACGCTGGCCAAAGTGCGCGCCGCGATTGCCAGTACCGGCTACGTGCCCAACCTGCTGGCCGGCGGCCTGCGGTCCAACAAAAGCCGCCTAGTAGCGGCCCTGGTACCCACCCTGATCAGCCCGGTTTTCAACGAAACCGTACAAGCACTGACTGCCGCTCTGCGGCTACAGGGTTACCAACTGATGCTAGGGCAAACCGGCTACACCGATCCATTGGAAGACGAACTGCTGGGGGCCATCATTGGCCGCCGACCAGATGGCATTGTGCTGACCGGTGTGGTGCATTCGGACGATGCGCGCCGACGGCTACAGGCCTCGGGCATTCCGGTGGTCGAAACCTGGGACCTGACGCCTGAACCTATAGACATGCTAGTCGGCTTTTCGCACAGCGCGGTGGCCGATGCAGTGTGCCGCTACCTGGTTGGTCGGGGCCACCAGCGCTTGGCCGTCATTGGGGGCGACGACGAGCGCGCTCAGCGTCGCAGCCAGGCTTTTGTAGCCACCGCTCACAGCCTGGGACTGCCAGAGCCATTGGTACATGTCGTCCCCGCGCCCACCACTCTTGGCAGCGGGCGCTCAGGCCTGCAGGCCTTGCTGTCACGCAATGCCGACTTTGATGCGGTATTTTGCAGCTCTGACCTGCTGGCACTGGGCGTGTTGACCGAGGCCCAGGCTCTGGGCATAGCGGTTCCCGGCAGACTTGCGATGGTGGGCTTTGGCGACCTGGCTTTTGCAAGAGATCTGCACCCCGCACTGACCACTGTTCGTATCGACGGCACACGCATCGGCACCGAGGCCGCGCGCTGCATTGTGGACCGCGTTGAAGGTCGCACCATCCCACACCACACCATCGATATCGGCTTCACCATCATCGAACGCGACAGCGTTTAAGCCGACACCAACCTAGGGATACCTCTAGGTCTCCTCGCATTGACAGTCAAATTGTTAACGATAACAATAAAAGTTAACGTTAACACAATCCATTTGATGTTGACACTCATGGCAAGGCACATGCCACAACCCTTGCCGCACTTTGACCCACAGGAGACATAAATAATGAACACACAAAAACCGCTGGGGGCCACGGCCCGTACTAGAGCCCTCCAATGCCATACCAAGACCCAGCTGGCACTGGCCCTGGGTTTGGCTTTGACCCTGGTCAGCTGCGGCGGTAACGACACCGAGGTGGCCCAGCCCTTGATCGGCGCACGTTCCAAGGCCGTGCTGAACGTGGATGGCAAACAATTCAAAGACGCCAACGGCAATGGCAAGCTGGATATATACGAAGACTGGCGGCTGCCGCTAGAGCAGCGTATTGACGACCTGGTAGCCCAAATGACGCTGGAGGAAAAAGTCGGCCTGATGCTGATCGACACCCTGAACGCCGGAACGGCCGGGGCCGCACCGGTATCCGCCGCAGGCTTCATCAATACCCAGAAGATGAGCCGCTTCATCTTTCGCAGCGTGGTGTCCGCCACGCCGACCACCGGCCAAGTCACCCCAGAGCAGGCAGCCAACTTCACGAATACCGTGCAGGAGATGGGCGAGGCCACCCGCCTGGGCATCCCGGTAATATTTAAATCCAACGCCCGTAACCACTACGAGAAAGACCCTCGCTTTGGCATCAGCGAAGCCGCAGGCGCGTTCACCGAATTCCCCAAGGAAGCGGGTCTGGCCGCCGCATCTTTGGGCGCAGGTGATATGTCGGTGGTCCAGCAATTCGCCACGGTGATGGGCGACGAGTGGAAGTCCATCGGCCTGCGCGGCATGTACGGCTACATGGCCGACCTGTCTACCGAGCCACGCTGGTACCGGGTGCACGAAACCTTTACCGAAGATGCCGACCTGAACGCCGACATCATGAAAACGCTGGTGCAGACCCTGCAAGGTACGACCATCAAGGACGGCAGCTCGGTGAACGCAAAGTCGGCGGTGGCATTGACGATGAAGCACTTCCCGGGCGGTGGCCCGCAGGAAGGTGGTTTCGACCCGCACTACGCACACGGCAAGAACCAAGCCTATCCGGCTGGCAATTTCGCCTACCACCTCAAGCCCTTTTTGGCCGCGCTAGAAGCAGGCGTATCGGCCGTCATGCCCTACTACGGCGTGCCCATCAACGTGACTTACGAAGGTGTAACCTACGACCAGATCGGTTTTGCCTTCTCCAAGCAGGTGGTCACCGACCTGCTGCGCGGCAAACTCGGCTTCAAAGGCTACGTGAACTCCGACACCGGCATCATCAACGACCGCGCCTGGGGGATGGAGAAAAAGACTGTTTCCGAGCGCGTAGCCGCCGCCATCAACGGCGGTACAGAAACGCTGTCCGGCTTCAGCGTCAACAAGACCATCACCGACCTGGTCAGCGCCGGCCTGGTGTCCGAAGCCCGGGTCACCGAAGCCGCCAAGCGCCTGCTGAAAGAGCAGTTCCAGCTGGGACTGTTCGAGAACCCCTACATCAACGCCAGCCTGGCCAGCGGCAGCATTGGTAGCGATGCCCACCGCGCAGTCGGCATGGAGATCCAGCGCAAATCCGTCGTACTGCTGCAAAACCAAAACCAGGCCAGCGGCAGCAAAACCTTGCCACTTCAAGCAGGAGCCAAGGTCTACACGATGGGTCTGGCCAAGACCGACACTACGAAATATGGCTATACAGTGACCGACGGCGAGGCCCTGGTGGGTGGCGTGCGGCCCAGTGCGGCAGGCCACGACTACGCGGTAATCCGGGTCGAGGTATCGAACAACAATCTGCTGGCGGGTACGACTACCAAGGTCACCAGCAGCTACAAGAGCAACGATCCTGCCACCGGCGGCAAGATCAACCCCGCGACCGGCAAAGCTTGGGGCGCGCTCGACCGCTGCGTGGCCACCAGCGATTACACGGCGGAAGACGCGGCCAAGGCCTGCCTAGACAACGGTCTGAACTTCGGCGGCTCGCTGCCGTGGGAAAACGGCATGCTGTCCTTCACCGAGATGGCGACAGCCCAGTCATGGCTGGTTTCGCCCTCCCTGGCGGACATCAAGGCAGTAATGAACGAAGTCGGTGCCAAGAAGACCGTACTGGCTATTTACTTTCGCCAGCCCTACGTACTCGACGATGCCAGTGGTCTGAAGGGTGCTGGCGCCATTGTTGCGGGCTTCGGTATCAGCAACACCGCGCTGCTGGACGTGCTGAGCGGCAAGGTGCTGGCCAGCGGTGCAGCGTTCAAGCCGCAGGGCAAGCTGCCGTTTGCGCTGGCCAACAATGTGCAGGCGGTGGTAAACAACCAGCCGGATGCACCCGGCTACCCCACCATCGACACGCTGTACCCATTCGGCTTCGGACTCAGCTACTGAAATTTAGTGACCCCCAGGCGGTAGAACTTCGCTTCTGTCTCCCACCCCTTGCGGGGGGTGGCAAAGCCAGTTCTGCTGTGTTTCTGGAAGGCTTGTAATTCCCTTCCGTAAGACCCGGGCAGTCAGAAAATTTATAAAAAATCGACCTTAGCGTTTATTACACAAGCGCAATTAGCTATATTTTTAATAGCAAATTAGCCACCACACGTGGATACAGCAAGTGCTCTTGGGTGAGCACCCGTGCGGCCAGCAACTGCGCGGTGTCGCCCGGCAGCACCGGCACTACGGCCTGGCCCAGAATGGGGCCGTGGTCTAGCTCGGCGGTCACCTGGTGCACAGTAGCCCCGGCAAAGCAGCAGCCTGCGTCCAGCGCCCGCTGGTAGGTATTCAGCCCCGCAAAAGCCGGTAGCAGCGACGGGTGGATATTCACCAGCCGCCCCGCATAGCGCGCCACAAACCCCGGCGTCAGGATGCGCATAAAACCCGCCAGCACCACCAGCGCGGGTTCATGGCGGTCAATCACCTGGGCCAGTTGGGCATCAAACGCCGTACGCGGATCGGGTGCATCGGCAAACGCCTTGTGCTCCACCACCTCGGCCGCCAGCCCCTGCGCCCGCGCAAAGTCCAGCCCCGCCGCTGTGGCCTTGTTGCTCACCACCGCCACCACTTTGGAGCCCAAACGCCCGGCCCAGTCGTCCCGCAACGAGGTGCGCACGATCGCGGCCATATTGGAGCCGCCGCCAGAGATCAAAATAACAATGTTCTTCATACTGACCGGAATTATCCCTGTGACTACCCTCCTCTCGCCCACCGAAGCCCGCGTCCTTGCCACCTTGATGGAAAAAGCCCGCACCGTGCCGGACAGTTACCCCCTATCGATGGCCGCACTACTCAACGGCTGCAACCAGAAAACCAGCCGCGAACCTGCCATGAACCTGACCGAGGCCGAAATCGCCGAAGCCCTGGGCAGTTTGAAAGATGCAACCCTGGTGCGCGAATCCAGCGGCAGCCGGGTCACCCGCTTCGAGCACAACTTCCAGCGCGGCATCGGCGTACCCGAGCAGTCGTCGGTGATATTGGGCCTGTTGATGCTGCGCGGCCCGCAAACCGCAGGCGAACTGCGGCTGAACACCGAGCGCTGGTACAAGTTTGCCGACATCTCCTCGGTGGAAGGCTTTCTGGACGAAATGCTGGAGCGCAGCACTGAGAAAGGCGGCCCGCTGGTGGTCCAGCTGGCCCGCAGCCCCGGCGAACGCGAGCAGCGCTGGGCGCACCTGCTGTGCGGCCCGGTGGATCTGAATGCTGTCGCCAGCAAAACGGCTGACACCGGCAACACCACCCGGTTGGAAGCGCGGATCGAGGCGCTAGAAGAAGAAGTGGCCCAATTACGGGCCACGGTGAACAAGCTGTGTACCGAGCTGGGGCTAAATTAACAACCGCGACGACTTCGGCACGTGGGCCATCAGAAAATCCATCTGGTCGGCCAGGATGCGGCGGTTGCGCAAAATAAAGTCTTCCCACAGGCTGGGCACGTAAGGCGTGTATAGCAGCGGCATATGGGCCTGCTCGGGCGTGCGGTTGCTCTTGCGGTGGTTGCAAGCCTTACAGGCGGTGACTACATTCATCCAAGTGTCCGCGCCCTTCTGGCCTAGCGGTTTGATGTGCTCGCGGGTCAGCACGTCTTCATGGAAATGGTTGCCGCAGTATGCGCAGACACAGCGGTCGCGCACAAACAGCTTGGTGTTGGTCAGGCTGGGGCGCAGGTCAAAGGGGTTGATGTTGGGCACAC
The DNA here is from genome assembly GCF_056521445.1 of Rhodoferax sp. LB1P47. NCBI lineage: Bacteria > Pseudomonadati > Pseudomonadota > Betaproteobacteria > Burkholderiales > Comamonadaceae > Rhodoferax > Rhodoferax sp. LB1P47. The sequence goes on from NZ_JBWMAU010000002.1 coordinate 273,926, forward strand.
CGCGCGTGCCGATGATGCTGTTGACGGTAATGATGGACTGCGTACCGGTGATGGCGTTGTGCCCACCGTGGAACACCGCCACCTGCGCGCCCATCTCCCAGCGCACATCCTCGGCAGCGTAGTGCACGACGGCTAGCTCCAGCGATATCCACGACTGGGGCAACCCTTGGGCTGAGAGCTTCAAGACCTTCACGAAACGCCTCCTGGAACGGTTGATAAACCACTTACCGGAAATGCTGCCTGTTTGCTACGTCACAATATACCTTGTTCCATGACTTATTACGTGACAGCGCTTATTCGACGGGCGCGATTCGCTATCAAAAAGATAACATTCCATGCTGGTTTTCCGTGGCTTCCAACACCCTGGCATTGCGCCCCACTGCGCGCTCACTATCGGCAATTTTGACGGCGTGCACCGTGGCCACCAGGCCATGCTGGCACTGTTGATCAACGAAGCCCGGCACCGGGAAGTACCCAGTTGCGTCATGACCTTCGAGCCGCACCCGCGCGACTACTTTGCCCAGGCCCTCGGCCAGCCCAACCTAGCCCCGGCCCGCATCGCCACCCTGCGCGACAAACTCACCGAACTGCACCGCTGTGGCGTGGACCAGGCGGTGGTGCTGCCCTTCGATGCCACCTTCGCCGCCCAAGCGCCCGAGGCCTTCATCGGCGACGTGCTGGTGCGCGGCATGGGCGTGCGCTATGTGCTGGTGGGCGACGACTTTCGCTTCGGCGCCAAGCGCACGGGCGACTACGCCATGCTGGACGCGGCGGGCGATGCCCAGGGCTTTGACGTCGCCCGCATGAACAGCTATGAGGTGCGAGGCCTGCGCGTCTCCAGTTCGGCCGTGCGCTCGGCCCTGGAAGAAGGCCGCATGGTGGATGTAGCCCGGCTGCTGGGCCGCCCGTTCAGTATCAGCGGCCATGTGGTGCACGGACGCAAACTGGGGCGGCAACTGGGCGAATCGGCCCCGGGCCGCCAGGACGGCTTTCGCACCCTAAATTTGCGCTTTGCCCACTGGAAGCCCGCCGCCAGCGGCATCTTTGCAGTCAAGGTGCATGGCCTGGGTGAACAAGCCCTGGTGGGCGTGGCGAACCTGGGCATCCGCCCCTCGCTGGACCCGAACGACACCAACGGTGGCCGTGTGCTGCTGGAAACCCACTGCCTGGACTGGCCCGCCAGCCTGGGCCCCGAGGGGGCCTACGGTAAAATTATCCGCGTGGAACTGCTGCACAAATTGCATGAAGAATTGAAATACGACAGTCTGGATGCCCTGCAAATCGGCATCGCCAAAGACTGCGACGACGCACGGGCGTACTTCGCCAGCTTGCACACAGAAACCAGCCGCCAGACAACGCGCGACCGAATTTAGACGATCTCAAGGCCCGCCCGGCCACCAGATCTCGCAGCCCACGCCTGTCGGCTGCCTTCCCAACGTGCCAATCGAAAATCCCATGACCGAATCAACCGCCACCGACTACCGCAGCACCCTGAACCTGCCCGACACCCCCTTCCCCATGCGCGGCGACCTGCCCAAGCGCGAGCCAGGCTGGGTCAAGGAATGGGAAGACCAAGGCATCTACAAAAAGCTGCGCGCCTCGCGCTGTGGTGCGCCGCGCTTCGTACTGCACGACGGCCCGCCCTACGCCAACGGCAACATCCACATCGGCCACGCTGTCAACAAAATCTTGAAGGACATGATCGTCAAGGCGCGCCAACTCAAGGGCATGGACGCGACCTACGTGCCGGGCTGGGACTGCCACGGCCTGCCGATCGAAAACGCGATTGAAAAGCTGCATGGCCGCAGCCTGAGCCGCGACGAAGTGCAGGCCAAAAGCCGCGCCTTCGCCGCCGAGCAGATTGCCGGGCAGATGGCCGACTTCAAGCGCCTGGGTGTGCTGGGCGAGTGGGACAACCCCTACCGCACGATGGATTTTGGCAACGAGGCCAACGAAATCCGTGCCCTGAAACGCATCATGGAACGCGGCTTTGTCTACCGGGGTTTGAAGCCGGTGTACTGGTGTTTCGACTGCGGCAGCTCGCTGGCCGAGTTCGAGATCGAATACGCCGACAAAAAGTCGCAAACGCTGGACGTGGGCTTTGAATGCGCTGAACCCGAAAAGCTGGCTGCCGCCTTTGGTCTGGAGTCGCTGCCCCAGCCCGCCTTCGCCGTGATCTGGACCACCACCGCCTGGACCATCCCCGCCAACCAGGCCCTGAACCTGAACCCGTCCCTGACCTACGCCCTGGTGCAAACCGAGCGCGGCATCCTGCTGCTGGCCGAGGATTTGGTGGAAAAAGCCACCGCCCGCTTCGCCCTGAATGGCACGGTGCTGGCCACCGCCCTGGGCGAAAAGCTGGCCTTCATTAACTTCAAGCACCCGTTCTACGAAGTGGACCCGGGCTACCGCCGCCTGAGCCCTGTCTTCCTGGCCGATTACGCTACGGCAGACGACGGCACCGGTATCGTCCATTCGTCCCCCGCCTACGGCGTAGAGGATTTCAACTCCTGCGTGGCCAACGGCATCAAGACCGACGACATCCTGAACCCGGTGCAAGGCAATGGCCGCTACGTGGATGACTTGCCGCTGTTTGGCGGGCTGAACATCTGGAAGGCCGCACCCCTGGTCATTGAAAAACTGCGCGAGCACGACCGCCTGTTTGCCACGGAAGTCATCACCCACAGCTACCCGCACTGCTGGCGGCACAAAACCCCGGTAATCTACCGGGCCGCCGCCCAGTGGTTCATCCGCATGGACGAGGGCGAAGGCGTATTCACGGTCGATAAAGCCCCGCAAACCCTGCGCAAACTGGCCCTGGCCGCCATCAACGAGACCAGCTTCTACCCCGAAAACGGCAAAACCCGGCTGCGCGACATGATTGCGGGGCGGCCCGACTGGTGCATCAGCCGCCAGCGCAACTGGGGCGTGCCCCTGCCATTCTTCATCCACACCGCCACCGGTGAACTGCACCCGCGCACCATGGAGATCATGGACCAGGCCGCAAGCATGGTGGAAGCGGGCGGCGTGGAGGCCTGGAGCAAGGCCACGGCCGAATCCATCATCGGTGCCGATGCAGAGCACTACACCAAGGTCAACGACATCCTCGACGTGTGGTTCGACTCCGGCACCACCCACGAGCACGTGCTGCGCGCCAGCCACAAAGAGCAATCCGCTTGGCCCGCCGATCTGTACCTGGAAGGCCACGACCAGCACCGCGGCTGGTTCCACAGCTCCCTGCTCACCTCGTGCGCCATGTACGACCACGCGCCGTACAAGGGCCTGCTGACGCACGGCTTCACCGTGGACGGCAAAGGCCGCAAGATGAGCAAGAGCGAGGGCAATGTGGTTGCGCCGCAAGAAGTCAGCGACAAGATGGGCGCGGAAATCATCCGCCTGTGGTGTGCATCGACCGACTATTCGGGCGACCTGGCCATCGACGCGAAAATTTTGGCCCGCGTGGTGGACACCTACCGCCGGGTGCGTAACACGCTGAAGTTTTTGATGGCCAACGTCAGCGATTTCAATCCCGCGACGGACGCAGTGCCCGCAGACCAGTTGCTGGAAATTGACCGCTACGCCCTCAGCCGTGCCGCCCAGTTGCAGGCCGACATCCTGGCGCACTACGAGGTGTACGAGTTCCACCCCGTGGTCACCAAGCTACAGGTGTATTGCTCGGAAGACCTGGGTGCGTTCTACCTGGACGTGCTGAAAGACCGGCTCTACACCACCGCGCCGAAGTCGCTGGCCCGCCGCAGCGCGCAAACCGCGCTCTGGCAAATCACCCACGCCATGTTGCGCTGGATGGCCCCGTTCCTCAGCTTCACTTCTGAGGAGGCATGGAAGATTTTTGGCACCAGCGAATCCATCTTCCTGGAAACCTATGCCGACCTGGGCACGCCGGACGCCGACTTGCTGGCCAAGTGGAGCCGCATCCGCGAGATCCGCGACACGGTCAACAAAGACATCGAAGTGCTGCGCGCCGATGGCAAAGTGGGCGCATCCCTGCAAGCCAATGTAGACCTGACGGTGGCGGCAGACGACTTTGCCCTGCTGTCCAACCTGGGGGCAGACCTGAAATTCGTGTTCATTACATCAGCTATTAATTTAATAGCTGGTAGCGCAATCAGTACCTGCGCTACAGCCAGTTTAGACACCAAGTGCGAGCGCTGCTGGCATTACACGCCGGATGTGGGTGTGGACGCAGCCCACCCGACGATCTGCGGACGTTGCAGCAGCAATCTGTATGGAGCCGGTGAAACCCGGGTGTTTGCGTAATGGCTAGCAAAAGCAAATCCACCTTCTCCAAATCCAGCCCCAGCCTGCTCCCCTGGCTGGGCCTAGCGCTCATTATTTTGATAGCCGACCAGTTCACCAAAGTGCTGATCATGGGCTACTACCACCTGGGCGACAGCACCTATGTGACCAGCTTTTTCAACATTGTGCGGGCCCACAACACCGGCGCGGCGTTCTCGTTTTTGGCGGGTGCGGGCGGCTGGCAGCGCTGGTTCTTTACCGGCATTGGCATTGCGGCGGCGGTGTTCATCGTCTACATGTTGCGCTCGCACCCCGGGCAAAAGCTGTTCTCGTTTGCGATGGCCTGCATTTTGGGCGGGGCGATTGGCAACGTGGTGGACCGGCTGCTACACGGCTACGTGGTGGACTTTTTGGACTTCCATTGGCGTGGCATGCACTTTGCGGCCTTCAACCTGGCCGATGCGGCCATCACCATCGGCGCCATCAGCCTGATTCTGGACGAGCTGCTGCGGGTCAAGCGGGGTAAATAAGCATCAGCGGCGCTGGGGCCGAATGGACAAAACAGGTCATGGCGATATGCATGGAGATAGAAAAATGCGGTTCAAATTTATCGGCGTGAATCGTCCAGAGATTCGCGTGCTCATCATCGCCATAGTTGCGACTACTTGCCTAGGAGTAAACGCAGCAGCGACGACTATGCCGCCGACCAGCTGCCCAGCACCGGACGCGTTGCTGCAAATGGCGAACGACGGGGATAGGAGTGCGCAATTTGTCGTGGGTAGGCGGCTATTGCAGGTATCACAGGCAGATGTAAAGGCTGGCATTGACTGGTTGCAACGCGCTGCCGAGCAGGGCAGCGTATCGGCACAGGTTTTACTTGGCACGCTGCACCTTGACGGCAAAGGGGTACCGAGCGACCCCTTTGCCGCTGGTAAGTGGCTTTTGATGGCTGCTGAGCGAGGAAATTCAGAAGCGCAGTCCCGTCTCGCCGTTATGTACACGGATGGCATTGGCGTGCCGAAAGACAGCTTTGAGGCATTGCGTTGGAAGTTTGAATCAGCATCTAAAGGCGAACAACGGCGCACTGCAATTGCTACAGCGACTAGTCCACTCTCTGTTCGTGCCGGACGGGCTTCCATCCTTGAGTATGTGCCCTATGCTGAGCAGGGCAGTTCGCTCGCCCAGTACACACTAGGCCGCATGTACTTTGATGCACCCTATGGCCAGCGCGATGAGAAGTTGGCAGTCGAATGGTTGAGAAAAGCTGCTACGCAAGGACATCCGAGAGCCGCGATTGAATTGGCCGAAATTCTTGCTTTGGGTATCGGCGTCAGTGCCGACGATCAAGAGGCGCTTGCGTGGTATCGCGTGGGGGCAAAGCAGAATTTCACCCGGACTACTTCCTCCATTCTGGATGTCAGCCGTAAATATGAGTCCGGGCGCGGCGCTTCTTTTAGCATGGAGAAGGCCCTTTTCTGGCTGCTGAAGGCGGCGGAAATGGATAGCCCCGTGGCACAAAAAGACCTGGGCCTGCTGTTCACGAAAGGCATGGGCGTCCCCAAAGACCCTGAACAAGGACTCCACTGGTACCAACTAGCGGCCAACCAAGATAATTCAGAGGCGCAATATGCCCTTGCGCAGATGTATATCGAGGGAAATGGGCCCGCCCCAGACGTGAATGCGGCGTATTTTTGGTGGGCGCTGTCTGCGCGAAATGGGCGCTCAGGTGGCGAATTGAACGCTGCCGGGTACTGGAACCAAAAACTTCCAGGTGAACGAAAGACATTAGACGAGGCAGTTAAGAATTGGACACCGATCATCAACGGGTCCTACATAAGTGACCACCGCCTCTTGCTAACGCTGTGTGGAGCAGGTGTTTAAGAACGTGTTCAAAGTCTTTTTAAGGCCGTATTGAGTGCCGCAACCTGCTCGACGCGGGCCAAGAGCGCAAAATAGCATGAAGCCAATCATAGGAGTGCTGCGATGACCCCTACCGCTATAGAAGAAGCCACCAGCGCCCTGCTGGCCCCCCTGTTGACACTGCCTGCCGACCAGCGCCATGCCTTGATTGGCCAGCTCTGGGACAGCTTGCAAACCGAAGCCCCTACGCCACTGCCCGCCTGGAAAATAGAAGCTTTGCACGCCAGCCGTGCGCAGTATCTGGCCCAACCTGAAACGGCAGTTAGCTGGGATGCCATGCAACAAGGCATGGCCCAGAAATACGGCTGGGACCAGAGCTAGGATGCATGGACTCCAGTTCACCGCCACCGCGCAACAGCAGTTTGATGCAGCACTGGATTGGTACGTAACCATCCAGCCCGCCTTGGGGCTGCGCTTCAAGCAAGCCACAGCGCACATTTTGGAGCGGGTGCAGCGCAATCCACGACAGTTCAAACTGGCCATTGACCCTTTCAGGCGTGTCGGCATCCCCCACTTTCCATTTGAAATTTTTTATGCGCTGGAAGACACCACCCTGGTGGTCTACAGCGTCTTTCACACCTCACAAGACCCCGCCCAATGGCACACGTTGTTGGGACATTAAGCATGGCCAAAAGCAAATCCACTTTCGGCAGATCCAGCCCCAGCCTGCTCCCCTGGCTGGGCCTGGCGCTCATTATTTTGATAGCCGACCAGTTCACCAAAGTGCTGATCATGGGCTACTACCACCTGGGCGACAGCACCTATGTGACCAGCTTCTTCAACATTGTGCGGGCCCACAACACCGGCGCGGCGTTCTCGTTTTTGGCGGGCGCGGGCGGCTGGCAGCGCTGGTTCTTTACCGGCATTGGCATTGCGGCGGCGGTGTTCATCGTCTACATGTTGCGCTCGCACCCCGGGCAAAAACTGTTCTCGTTCGCCATGGCCTGCATTCTGGGCGGGGCGATTGGCAACGTGGTGGACCGGCTGCTGCACGGCTACGTGGTGGACTTTTTGGACTTCCATTGGCGTGGCATGCACTTTGCGGCCTTCAACCTGGCCGATGCGGCCATCACCATCGGCGCCATCAGCCTGATTCTGGACGAGCTGCTGCGGGTCAAACGGGGTAAGTAAGCCCCGCCCGCGCCCCGCAAGCCCGCTGACGCGGGCTTTTTTTTTGCCCCGCACTTTCACCGGATTTACGCCGCTGCGCCTGTCATCACTGCGTCACGTTTTCTTTGTCCAATGAAATCGTTTTCACTCGGGATGATTTTGTGAGTATCAAAGACGTAGCACTGCAAGCCGGGGTATCGATGGCCACCGTGTCGCGGGTTTTCAACCTGCCCCACAAGGTGCATGCCGCCACCCGCGAACGGGTGCTCCACATCAGCCAGGCGCTGGGCTACCTGCCCAATGCCAGCGCCCGCAGCCTGCGGACCCAGCGCAGCCGGGTGATCGGTGTGGTGCTGCCCACCCTGCTGAACCCGGTGTTTGCCGAGTGCCTGGACGGCATTGCCAAAGCCGCCAGCGCAGCGGGCTACGCCATCTTGCCGATCACCACCGACTACGCGCTGGAGCAGGAAGAACGGGCCGTCAACCAACTGCTGGCCAGCAATGTGGACGGCATGGTGCTGGTGGTGTCCAACCCCGGCACCTCCAGCGCACTGGAGCGCCTGCGCAGCGCGGGCCTGCCCTATGTGCTGGCCTATAACCGGCACGCCGCCCACCCCTGTGTGTCGGTAGACAACGCGCAGGCCGTACAGGAGCTGGTGGCACGGTTGGCCGCCCTGGGCCACCAGCGCATCTGCCTCATCAGTGGGCAGTTGGCCGCCTCCGACCGGGCCCAGCAGCGCTACCGGGGCTTTTGTGCGGGCATGCAAGCGCAGGGGCTGGACGGCTCGCAGTGGCTAGAGGTGCCCTTCATGCAAACCGCCGTGCAAACCATCCGCAGCCTGCTAGAGCTGCACCCGCGCCCCACGGCACTGGTGTGCTCCAACGACCTGTTGGCGATTCGCAGTATCCGCGCCGCACACTTGGCGGGCCTGCGGGTGCCGCAGGACATCAGCATCACCGGCTTTGACGGCATCGCCCTGGGCGAAGACCTGACCCCGGTGCTCAGCACCATCAGCCAGCCGAATGCCGATATCGGGCGCTGCGGCGTAGAGCTGCTGGTAGCCGCTATGCACACCGGCAGCCCCGTGCCGCCCAGCGCCAGCCGCTTGCTGGCCTACGGTTTTCGCGCGGGCGAATCCTGCGCGCCGGTCCCCCATTCATAACAAGAAGCTACCGCCCCATCCATCCTTTCACCCACGGAGTTTTTATGCGCAAACCTTTGCAAAACCTCGCCCGTACCGCCCTGCTGGCACTCGGCCTTGCCGCCGGAGCCAGCGCTATGGCGCAAAACGCCATCTGCTACAACTGCCCGCCCGAATGGGCCGACTGGGCCAGCCAGCTCAAGGCCATCAAGGCCAAAACCGGCATCACCGTGCCGCCGGACAACAAGAACTCCGGCCAGTCGCTGGCGCAGCTGGTGGCCGAGAAGGCCAGTCCGGTGGCCGACGTAACCTACCTGGGCGTGACCTTCGCCATCCAGGCGCAAAAAGAAGGAGTCATCAGCCCCTACAAACCGGCCGGTTGGGCCGATATTCCCGACGGGCTGAAAGACCCGCAAGGCCACTGGTTCAGCATCCATTCCGGCACCCTGGGCTTCATGGTGAATGTGGATGCCCTCAAGGGCAAACCGGTACCGCAGTCTTGGGCCGACCTGCTCAAGCCCGACTACAAGGGCCTGATCGGCTACCTGGACCCGGCCTCGGCCTTCGTCGGCTACGTGGGGGCGGTGGCAGTCAACCAGGCGCGCGGCGGCACGCTGGACAACTTCACGCCCGGCATCGACTACTTCAAGGCGCTGCAAAAGAACGAGCCCATCGTGCCCAAGCAAACCGCCTATGCCCGCGTGCTGTCGGGGGAGATCGCCATCCTGCTGGACTACGACTTCAACGCCTACCGCGCCAAGTACAAGGACAAAGCCAACGTGCAGTTCGTCATTCCCACCGAGGGCACGCTGGTGGTGCCCTACGTGATGGGCCAGGTGGCCAACGCGCCGCATGCCGACAACGCCCACAAGGTGCTGGACTTCGTGCTGTCCGACGAAGGCCAGGCGCTGTGGGCCAATGCCTATCTGCGCCCGGTGCGTGCCACGGCCATGCCGAAGGACATCCAGGCCCGCTTCCTGCCCGCCAGCGAATATGCCCGCGCCAAAACCGTGGACTACGGCAAGATGGCCGCAGTGCAAAAAGCCTTTTCCGACCGTTACCTGAAAGAAGCGCAGTAAATCTGCACAGAGTCTGCATAAAGGTGCCCCGCATGTCTTCCCACTCCCGCCTGCTGGGCGCCTGCGCGGCACCCGCTGTGGCTTTTTTCGCGGCCTTTTGGCTGCTGCCGGTGGTGCGCCTGTTGGCCCTGCCGGCCGAAAAAGGCTGGACCACCTATTTCGCGGTACTGCTGGACAGCCGCTACCTGCGCAGCCTGCTCAACACGCTGGGCTTGTCGCTGGTGGTGACGCTGGCGACCCTGGTGCTCGGCGGTCTGGTCGGGATCACGCTGGCGCGGCTGCGCTTTAGGGCCAAGCCGCTGCTGCTGTCGCTGCTGACCCTACCGTTGTCGTTTCCCGGCGTGATCATCGGTTTTTTCATCATCCTGCTGGGGGGCCGCCAGGGCCTGGTGGCCGACCTGACCGAGTGGCTGGGCCTGGGCCGCAGCACGTTTGCCTACGGGCTGACGGGCTTGTTCCTGGGCTACCTGTACTTCTCGCTGCCACGCGCCATTGCCAGCTACACCGCTGCCGCCAGCGCGATGGATGCCCAGCTGGAAGAGGCCGCCCGTTCGCTGGGCGCGTCCCGCTGGCAAGTCGCCAAAGATGTATGGATTCCTGAGCTAGCGCAGACTACGCTTGCGTGTGGCGCTATTGTTTTTGCAACCTCTATGGGGGCCTTTGGCACGGCCTTCACGCTGGCCAGCAAATTTGAAGTGCTGCCCATCACGCTCTACAACGAATTCACCAACTACGCCAACTTCGCGCTGGCCGCCAGCCTGTCGATCACGCTAGGCCTGATCACCTGGTTAAGCCTGTTCCTGACCCGCCATACCTCCACCCGGCACTGAACCTATGGCCCACTCCCTACCCCCCCGACACCCCCCACCCTTGCTGCTGGCGCTGACGGCGCTGGTCAGCGTCTTCATGCTCGCGCCCATCGCCCTGTCGGTGCTGGCCGGGCTGGTCAACAACTACAGCACCGGCCTGGCCAGCGGATTGACGCTGCGCTGGATCGCCGAGGTGCTGGAGGTCTACGGCAGCACGGTGGCCGCCTCGCTGCTGCTGGCCCTGCTGTGCGTGGTGGGCAGCCTGCTGCTGGGCGTGCCCTGCGCCTATGCACTGGCACGCAGCCGGTCGCGCTGGGCCAGACTGTTTGAAGAGCTGCTGACCCTGCCGGTGGCCGTGCCCGGCCTGGCGACCGCGCTGGCGTTGATCCTGGCCTACGGGCAGTTGCGCAGTTTTCGGCAAAGCTTTGCCTTCATTTTGGTCGGGCATCTGGTGTTCACCCTGCCGTTCATGGTGCGCACCGTGGGGGCCGCGTTTCGGCGCCCCGAACTGCTGGCGCTGGAGGAAGCCGCGCGCTCGCTGGGCGCCAGTTTTTCTCAGCGCTTCATGGGCGTACTGGTGCCTGCCGTGCTGCCCGCCATCGTGGCAGGCAGCCTGATGGTCTTCACCCTATCGGTGGGCGAATTCAACCTGACCTGGATGCTGCACACGCCGCTGACGCGCACCTTGCCGGTGGGCCTGGCGGACAGCTACGCGTCGATGCGCATCGAGATCGGCTCGGCCTACACGCTGGTTTTTTTACTGGTCATCCTGCCCGTGCTATGGGGCTTGCAGTGGCTCGGACATTTCATGGAAAAACGCAATGGAACTTGAACGCACGCGCGTCGATGTAATCGACTGCGCTAAAACCTATGCCGACGGCACGCGCGGCCTGCTGCCCACCACGCTGGTGGTCGAACCCGGCGAGGTGCTGGCCCTGCTGGGCCCCTCGGGCTGCGGCAAAACCACCTTGCTGCGCCTGATCGCCGGGCTGGAAACGCCGGACGCGGGCAGCTGCATCCGGTTCGGCGGTGAGGACGTGACGGCACTGCCCATCGAGCGGCGCGGCATCGGCATGGTGTTCCAGCACTACGCGCTGTTTCCGCAGATGTCGGTGGTGGCCAACATCGGCTACGGCCTGCGCATCCGGGGCGTGCCGTTAGCCGAACAGCGCAAAACTGTCGGCGAGCTGGTCGATCTGGTGCGCCTGAACGGCCTGGAGCACAAGCGCCCGGCCGAGCTCTCCGGCGGCCAGCGCCAGCGCGTGGCCCTGGCCCGCGCGGTGGCGGTGCGCCCGCGTGTGCTGCTGCTCGACGAGCCGCTGACCGCGCTGGATGCCAAGCTGAAAGAATCGCTGTGCGACGAGCTGGCCGAGCTGCTGCGCCGCCTGCACATCACCGCCATCCACGTCACCCACGACCAGCAAGAAGCGCTGGCGATTGCCGACCGCCTGGCGGTCATGCAGGCCGGCCGCATCGTGCAAATAGGCGACGGCGAGACGCTGTACCGCCGCCCCGGCCATCCGTTTGTGGCTACTTTTTTAGGCCGGGTGAATACGCTGCAACGCGGCATCCAGCCGCTGATGCGCAACCAGCTGCCACTGGGCGGTCTGCTGCTGGAATGCCCGCCTGCCCGCGCGGGCCAAGGCACGCTACTGGTACGCCCGGAAGACATCCACATCGGCCCGGTGCAACCCGATGCAGGCCAGGCCGTGGTGCAGCGGCGCAGCTTTCTGGGCCACCGCGTGCAGCTCACTCTGGCGCTGGCCGACCAAGCCCCGCTCCACGCCGAAGTAGACCGCGACCACCCCGCCCAAGTGGGCGACACGGTGGGCATCCGCATCGCCCCCGAACACCTGATGTCTTGCGAAGAAACGGTATGACGACTCTGCTACTCCAACTCTCCGACCTGCACATCCGCGAACCCGGCCGCCTGGCCTACGGCCGACTCGACACCAGCCCGTACCTGCAACAGGCGATAGACACCCTTCTGCGTTTGCCGCAGCAGCCCGATGCGGTCGTCATTACCGGCGACCTGACCGACTTCGGCCGCGCTGCCGAGTACGCCCATCTGCACGCTCTACTGGCACCGCTGACCATGCCGGTCTACCTGATGCCCGGTAACCACGATGACCGCGAACAGCTGCGCGCCAGCTTTGCCGAGCACACCTATTTGGGTAGCAGCGGCTTTGTGCAGTTCAGCGTGGCCATCGGCGGGATGCAACTGGTCGCGCTCGACACCGTGGTGCCCGGTGCCAGCCACGGCAGCCTGTGTGCCGAGCGCCTCCAGTGGCTGGCCGACACGCTGGACCAGCACCACCACCGCCCGGTGGTCATCGCCATGCACCACCCCCCGTTTGCCACGCTGATCGGCCACATGGACCGCATCGGCCTGCTGCACGGTGCGGCAGAACTGGAAGCGCTGGTGGCCCGGCACCCGAATGTGGAACGCCTTATTTGTGGCCATCTGCACCGCAGCATCCAGGTGCGTTTTGGCGGCAGCATCGCCATGACGGTGCCCTCGCCCGCCCACCAGGTGTGCCTGGACCTGGCCCCCGACGCAGCCTCCGCCTGGACCCTGGAGCCCCCCGGCTTCGCGCTGCATGCGCTGGGCAGCCACGGCCCGCTCGTCAGCCATCTGGTGGCCAGCGGCCGCTTTGATGGCCCGTATCCCTTCCATGACGGTGGGCAGTTGATCGGGTAATTGCTATCTAAAATATAGCTATTAGTGCAGGTAGGAATTACGCTAGCGGCCTTTTTCCCTTAAATTTTAAAGACCTCTGCCCGCAAAAAGCCCTTGCTATGGCCGCATAGAAAGGGCTTTTTTTGCGCCCCAAAAACAAGAACCACAAAGTCACACAAACGTAACTTTGCGCACATAGCATGACCTGACTTAACCGGGCAGCGGCTGGGTTAGGCAATTTTTTGACCCCCACTTTGGAACCCACCATGCACGCAAACCCTTCCCACCGGGCAAACCGCCCCATCGCGGCGCTAACACCCGCTACACCCCCCCGTCCATCCCGTCTGCGGCACTGGGGCCAGGTCCTCGTGGGCGGACTGGCGCTATGCCTGGTGCTGAGCGCCTGCGGCGGTGACGATGACAACAACAACGGCTCCGAAGGCAAGGCCCGCGACGTGCGCTGCGCCCGCTGATCTGGCGCATCCCTCCACCCCACCCTTTACCGCCCCACACCATGACACTCAATCGCCGCTCCTTTTTGCGCACTGCTGCCACCGCCGCAGGCTCCAGCGCTGCACTGGCCATGTTCCCGCCCGCCATCCAGAAAGCCCTGGCCATCCAGGCCAACAATGCCACCGGCACCATCAAGGATGTGGAACACATCGTGGTGCTGACGCAAGAAAACCGCTCCTTTGACCATTACTTTGGCGCGCTGAATGGCGTGCGCGGCTTTGCCGACCGCTTCCCCATTCCCGTGGCCACACGCAATGGCGTCAGTGGCAAAACCGTGTGGTACCAGCCGAATGCCACCACCGGTGCCAGCCCGGCATGGATTGCGCCGTTCCACCTCAATACCACCCAGAACTTTGAATACATGCGGGTTGAGGGCACGCCCCACAGCTGGTCCGATGCGCAGCAAGCCTGGGATCTGGGCCGCATGGGCCAGTGGACTGCGGCCAAGCGCAACCATTCGATGGGCTACTTTGACAAGACCGACATCCCGTTCCAGTACGCAATGGCCAACGCCTTCACCATTTGCGATGCCTACTATTGCTCCACACAGACCGGCACCAACACCAACCGCTTGTTTCTGTGGACCGGCACCAACGACCCGCTGAAGCTGAACAATGGCCCGGCCATCTCCAACGTCTACGACTGGTTCGATGAAGACAAGGGCGACGGCGGCTACAGCTGGACCACCTACCCCGAGCGCTTGCAGGCTGCGGGCATCACCTGGCAGGTGTATGAGGACATGGACGACAACTTCACCGACAACTCCCTGGCCGGCTTCCAGGTCTTCCGTGCGGCCTGGACCCAAAAACCCGGCTACTCGGAGCAACTGCGCCAGCGCGGCATCAGCACCCGCAAGCTGGACAAGCTCAAGGAAGACGTGCTTAACGGCACGCTGCCGCAGATCAGCTGGATCGTTGCGCCCGCCGCAGACTCCGAGCACCCCGGCCCCTCCAGCCCCGTCCAAGGTGCCGACTACACCGCCCAGGTGCTGGATGCACTGACCGCCAATCCCGATGTCTGGAGCAAGACCGTGCTGTTCATCAACTTCGATGAAAACGACGGCTTCTTCGACCACGTGCCACCGCCCGCAGTGCCGTCGTATGAGACCTGGAGCTCCGACGCTGCCAGCGCAGTGCTGGCCGGTGGCTCCACCGTCGGCATGGTGGGCGAGCACCACAACAACATCCAAAGCTACGACGACAGCCCCAGCCAACAGCAATGGATGCACCGCCCCTACGGCCTGGGCCCGCGCGTGCCCATGTATGTGCTGTCGCCCTGGAGCAAGGGCGGTTGGGTCGATTCGGAGGTGTTCGACCACACCTCGGTGATCCGCTTCATGGAAACCCGCTTTGGCGTGATGGAGCCCAACATTTCCGCCTGGCGCAGAGCGGTCTGCGGCGATTTGACCAGCACCTTGAACTTTGCCGACCCCAACAACACGGCCTTCTACAGCAGCCTGCCCAGCACCACGGCCCTGGCCCAGCGTGCTGCGGCCTTGCCCGGCAGAACCACACCGCCGATACCCGGCACACCCGCATTGCCGGTGCAAGAACAGGGGACCCGCCCCTCGCGCGCACTGCCGTACGAGTTGCACGTGACCGCAGTCTGCACACCCGGCACGCAACAGCTAAGCCTGGGTTTTGAGAACACCGGACGAGCCGCCGCCGTCTTCCATGTGTACGACCGCTTGAATCTGGATGCCCTGCCCAAGCGCTTCACCGTAGAGGCCGGCAAGCAGCTAAAAAACAGCTGGTCTTTGGCCACCAACAACGGCCTCTACGATCTGTGGGTGCTGGGCCCCAATGGCTTTCACCGACATTTCACCGGCAACGCCAAAGCCCTGGCCGCCGCCGACCAGCCGAATCCCGAAGTGCAGGTCTGCTACGACATCGCCAATGGCGACCTGCTGCTCAAGCTCTACAACACAGGGGCGGCCGCCTGTAGTTTCAGCGTGGTGGCCAATGCCTATTTCGGCAGTGCGCCACAGATCGTGTCGGTCGCAGCTGGCAAAGAGGGCGCGCTGCACTGGGCGCTGAAGAGCAGCGGCTACTGGTACGACTTCACGGTCACGGTCCCCGCACTGAAAGGCCACACCCGGCGCTTTGCCGGGCGGCTGGAAACCGGCAAGCCCTCCATCAGCGACCCGTTGATGTACGGCCCCGCGCAAGCAGACCAGTTAGTCATCCCCCTCTGACCTGCGTTTACCTCCGCGCACTAGAATGGCCCGCCCCTCTGCGGGGTTGGCCGTTTCTCTGTTTCCAGAGGCTTGTTATGACATGCCTATCCACGCTTTGCCATGCTTCCAGACCAACGCTACCAGCGCATACGCGCCCTGCTCAGCAACTTCCAGCAAGTCACTACCGAGCGCATTGCCACCGACCTGGAGGTGTCCCGCGAGACCGTCCGCCGCGATGTGGCGGTACTGGAGTCGCTGGGCGAGCTGCGCCGCATCTACGGTGGCGTGAAATGCATAGAGCCCGCACCTGAGGCACCACTCAAAGAGCGCACCAAAGCCCAGCCCGAGGAGAAGCGCGCCATCGCCAGCGTGGCGGCCAAATTGCTGCAGCCCGGCCAGACGGTGTTCATTGATGCTGGCAGCACGGTGTCGCTGCTGGCGGAAGAACTGGCCTCGTTGCGCGGCCTGACGGTCATCACCAATTCATTCGATGTGGCCTTGAAACTCAGCATCCCCGACAGCCAGGGACAACTGCGCCACAGCGTGCATGTGCTGGGCGGCACCCCCACCGCCAGCATCGCCGCCAACTACGGCGCGGCCACGGTCGCCGAGATCCTGCGCTGGCGCGTCGATTGGGCCCTGCTGTCGCCGGTTGGCATCACCGCCGACCACGGTGCCAGCAGCTACGAGACCAGCGAAGCCGAGGTTGCCCGCGCGATGGCAAGCCAGGCGCGACACACCGTCATCCTGGCGGATTACACCAAAATCGGCCAACGCAGTCGGGTGGGGTTTTGCCCCGTCAACAGCATCTACCAACTCATCACCGACAAACGCGCACGCGCACTTCCCGCGTTGGCAGACTTGCAAGAAGCGGGCTGCACCGTCGTACTGGCCTGAGCCGCGCATGCATGGCTGCGTAGTGGACTTTCTGGCGGCCAACGGCACCCATCGCCCTACATTTCGCCCAGAAAGTCGCCCGTAAGAGAGGCTTGCACACAATCGCCCGCATGCACTCCTTTCTTCTCCTTCCTACAGCCTGACAGCATGGCCCGTATTGCACTTGTTGAGGACCACGAACGCCTGGGCCAGCTGGTCTGCAAGGCCTTGGCGCAGGTGGGCATTCTGGTGGATAGCTTTCCCCGCATCGAATCGGCCTGGCCCGCCCTGCGCGACGGCGACTACGAGGTGGCGGTGATTGACCGGGGCCTGCCCGACGGCGATGGCCTGGACCTGGTGCGGCGGCTGCGTGCGGCCAAGCAATCCACCCCCTGCCTGATGCTGACCGCCCGCGACGCGTTGCACGACCGGGTGGATGGCCTGGAGTCGGGTGCCGACGACTACCTGACCAAACCCTTCGAGATGGCCGAACTGGTGGCCCGGGTGCGCGCCCTGGCACGCCGCCCGGCCCAGCGGCGGGACAGCATCGACCGCTTTGGCGATATCCAGGTGCGGCCCGATGGCGGCATGCTGGTCTGCGCCCACGAGGTCATTACGCTGGCCCCGGCCGAGATGCAGATCGTCCTGATCCTGCTGCGCGCCAGCGGCAAGACCGTGCGCCGCAGCAGCCTGGAGCTGGCCGCCTGGGGGCTGACGGAAGCCGTGACCCCGAATGCGCTGGACGTAGCGCTGCACCGGCTGCGCCGCAAGCTGCTGGCGATTGGCTCGGCCGTGCGCATCCACAACACGCGGGGGCATGGCTATGCGCTGGTCGAGGGGTAACTGGTTCCGCAGCCTGCGCGGCCGCCTACTGGCCGCTTATGCAGTCGGCGTGCTCATAGTTGCTACGGTGCTCGGTGGCTTTTTCTTTGCGCTGTTTGTGTGGCAAGACGACTGGACGGCACAACACCGCATGCTGCAAGATGCCGCGTACAAAGCCGCTGGCCGGGTGGAACAGGCTGCCGACGGAACGCCGCTCAGCATCAGCTTGCACGGCAAGTGGCTGTGGCTGTACGGCGCATTTCCGCGTGACATCGAGTTCCGGGTAGTGGACGCGCAAGGTCTGGTGACCCTGCGAGTCCATCCCCATGAGCAGTTACTGCCCGTCGATTACCACCGGCGTCCCGAGGTTGGTGCCATCGACCTGCAAGTCAACGGCATGGCGGTGCAGCTGGCCACGGTGTTGGTGCAGGGCACGCCGGTCGGCCAGCCCTATTACCTGCAGGCGGCAGCCAGCGAACGCATCATTGCGCTGGCGCAGTTGGCGGCCCGCAAGCCCGTGGGCGGCAGCCTGACGTTGACCCTGCTGGTGTCGATACCGGTGCTGATCGGGCTGATGCTGCTGGCCCTGAATAGCCTGCTGCGCCCGCTGCGCGAAACCTCCGAGGCGGCCGCACACATCGACCCCCGCAACCTGTCGGCCCGCTTGCCAACCGCCCACGTGCCCACCGAGCTGGTGCCACTGATCAGCGCCTTCAACCAGGCTTTGCAGCGGCTGGAGCAGGGTTTTCGGGTGCAGCAGCAGTTTCTGGCAGCCGCTGCGCACGAGCTTAAAACCCCGCTGACCCTGATGCGCAGCCAGATAGAGATCGACGGCACGGCGGACAAAGACACCCTGCTGATGGACATCGACGTAATGGCCCGGCAGGTGCACCAGCTGCTGCATTTGGCCGAAGTCAGCGAGGCCCATAACTACCAAATTGGCAGCTTTTCCCCTGTGAACGTGGCGGTAGAAGCCGTGGGGTTTTTGTCCCGCCTGGCCGACCGCCACCAGGTGCAGCTAGACCTGCAACGCCCCACGCAGGTGGTGCATTGGCAAGGCGACAAGAGCGCGCTGTTTACGCTGCTGAAAAACCTGCTGGAAAACGCCATCCAGCACTCGGCTGCGGGGGATGTGGTCACGCTGGCACTCGACCCCCTGGGGCTGAGCGTGCGCGACGCAGGCCCCGGTGTCAAAGCCGCGCACCGGCCCCACCTGTTTGAGCGCTTCTGGCGCGGCCCACGCCTGGGAGCGGTGCCGCAGGGCGCCGGCCTGGGCCTGTCGATTTGCCAAGAAATTGCCCTGGCCCACGGCTGGCAGCTCCGCCTGTGCGACACCCCCAGCGGCAGCCTGTTTCGGCTGGATATCGGCCACCCCCCATCCTCCATCAACCCTTGAAAGAAGACCCATGCGCACTCCTGCCATCCCACGCCACACCGTCCTGCTGGCCCTCGCCACCCTCTGCACCAGCGCCCTGGCCCAAGAAGCCCCCGGTGGCGCAGACAGCTGGAAGTTCTCTGCTGGCCTCGGCCTCATGAGCCACTCCAAATACCCTGGCAGCAGTGGCACCGAAACCGCAGTGTTGCCGATGCTCAGCGCCCACTACGGCCGCTACTTCATTGGCGCGGTCCCCGGCGCGGGCGTACCGGCGGGCGTGGGCGCCTACCTGGTGCAAGACCCGCACTTGCGCGTCGGCGTGGGCCTGGGCCTCAATCTGGACAAACCGCGCAAGACCGAGGACATCCCCCGCCTCAACGGCACAGGGGACATCGACGGCACCGCACTGGGCACGGTGTTTGCCAGCTACAGCGACAGCTGGTGGAAGGTGGGCGGCAATGTACTGACCGACCTGGGCGGCAATAACCACGGCACCCGCATCTCGGTAGACCTGGAGGGCAAGTACAGCCCGATGGACCGACTGACGCTGACCGCAGGCCCCAGCCTGACCTGGGCCGATGCCAAATACACGCAAACATTTTTCGGCATAGATGCTGCGCAAAGCGCTGCCTCCGGGCTGGCCAGCTACACCGCCAAAGCCGGGCTCAACAAAGTTAGCTTCAACGTGGGGGCCAACTACCAGCTCACCCAGCAATGGGGCCTGGGTGCACGCTTCAGCGCCACCAGCCTGCGCGGCGACGCGGCGACCAGCCCGATCACCGAAAAGAAGTCGCAAAACAGCTTCGGGGTGTTTGCCAACTACCGCTTTTGAATGCTACATAAATAATAGCTACCTGCGCATATTACGTATGCGCAGGATGCCTATTTATTACCCAACCAAAAGGATACGAATGCTTGACATTGGCCACGTAATATCGGGCTTTACATTCCGGCCTGCATTGCGGCCACCCGAACGACCATGCTGTCACCGCCCTATCTATCCGGTCGCGCCACGCTGGGCATTCTGTGCTGCGCCGCCCTTGCTGCCTGCACCAGCGTAGGCCCGGCCTACCACCCCCCCAACCCGCAGCAACTCAGCCTGCCCAGCCAGTGGCAGGCCGCGCTACCGCATGCGGGCAGCACGGGCCAGTTGCTGGCCTGGTGGGAGCGCTTCAACGACCCGGCATTGACCGCCCTGCTACAAGCCGCCGAGGCCAGCAACCCATCGTTGCACAAGGCCAGCGCCAACATCGCCTCGGCCCGGGCCAGCGTGACCACCGCGCGCGCCTCCGGCCAGCCCAAGCTGAGTGGCTCGGCCACGACCAGCCGCAACAACACCCTGGGCAGCGCCCAAACCACCAGCACCGGTGGGCTGGATGCCAGCTGGGAGATCGACCTGTTCGGCAGCGTGCGCCGCTCCGCTGAGTCGGCCAACGCCACGCTGCAAGCCCGCCAGGCCGACTGGCACGATGCCCGCGTCTCGCTGGCCGCCGAAGTAGCCACCGACTTTGTTGCCTACCGCGCCTGCCAGTTGACGCTGGCCGCCAGCCAGGCCGATGCCCGCTCTAGCCAGGCCACCGCCCGCATCACCCAGCGCGCCCTGCAAGCGGGCATCACCGCCCGCGCCGATGCCGCCCTGGCCGATGCCAGCGCCGCCAGCGCATCGGCCACGGCCATTGCCCAGCAGGCCGAGTGCGATGTGACCGTCAAAGCGTTGGTGGCGCTCACCGGGCTGGCGGAGCCCGCGCTGCGCCAGCAGCTCGATAGCCAAGCACCCGCATTGCCCAGACCCAACGGCTTCCAGGTCGGCAGCCTGCCGGTCGATCTGCTCAGCCAGCGGCCCGATCTGGTGTCGGCCGAGCGCGCCCTGGCCGCCGCCAGCGCCCAGATCGGCGTGGCCGAGGCCGACCGCTATCCGCGCCTGTCGCTGATCGGCTCGCTGTCTGGCAGCCGCACGGCGGGGGTCCACACCACGCCCTGGTCGTTTGGCCCCAGCCTGTCGCTGCCACTGCTCAACGGTGGCGCCAAGCGGGCAGCGGTAGACAGCGCCCAGGCCGCCTACGACCTGGCGCTGGCCAGCTACCAGCAAACCGTGCGCACGGCCGTGCAAGAGGTGGAGCAAAGCCTGGTGCGGCAGGCCAGCGCCGAGCGCCGCAGCGCCGATGTGCAGCGCAGCGCCGAGGGCTACCGCCGCTACGCCACGGCCGTCGAGGCACATTGGCGCGCCGGTGGCGACAGCCTATTGAACCTGGAAGTCGCCCGGCGCAACGCGATTGCCGCCGAGCAAACCCTTGTCACCGTGCAGCGCGACCAGCTGCTGTACGGCATTGCCTTGTACAAAGCCGTGGGCGGCGGCTGGTCGGTATCTATGGAAGACGCGAAATGAAATTAACAAAAATCAGCCTGATCGCAGCCGCCGTGCTGCTGCTGGTGGCCGGTGGCGTGTGGATGGCCAAGTCGCGCACCGCACCCGCCGCCAGTGCAGCCCCCAGCGCCAATGCGGGCCTGACCGTCAGCGCCGTGCTGCCCCAAACCGCCCCATGGGGCCGCAGCGTGCAGGTCTCAGGCGGCCTGTTTGCCTGGCAAACCGCCAGCATCGCCAGCGAAGAAGCCGGGCTGCGCCTGACCGAGGTGCTGGTCGATGTGGGCAGCGTGGTCAAGCGCGGCCAGTTGCTGGCCCGGCTGTCCGACAGCAGCATCCTGGCCGACCTGCAAGCGCAGGATGCCGCCGTAGCCCAGGCCCGCGCCAAGCTGGCCCAGGCCAAGGCCGAGGCCGACCGCAGCCGGGTGGTGCAAGACAGCGGAGCCCTGTCGGAGCAACAAGTTACCGCGTATGCGATTGCCGAGCAAACCGCCCAGGCCAGCCTGGATGCGGCCTTGGCCAGCATGCAAACGCAGCGCATCAAGTTCAGCCACACCCGCATCCTGGCGGTGGACGACGGCATCATCTCCAGCCGCAGCGCCACGCTGGGCAATGTGGTGGCCTCCGGCACCGAGCTGTTCCAACTGGTGCGCCAGCGCCGGGTGGAGTGGCGCGCCGAGGTCACCGGCCAGCAAATCAGCGCCCTCAAGCCCGGCCAGACCGCAAACATCACCCTGCCCGACGGCAGCCAGGTGGCGGGCCGCCTGCGCTTGGTAGGCCCCACGCTGGACAGCAGCACCCGCAATGGCCTGGCCTATGTGGACCTGCCGGTCGGTAGTGGAGCCAGTGCGGGCATGTACGTGCGCGGCGAGATCGACACCGGCCAGGCCCCGGCCCTCAGCGTGCCCAGCAGCGCGGTGGTGCTGCGCGACGGCAACAGCTATGTGTTTGAAAAAGACGGCGCGGCCAAGGTGGCCCAGCGCCAGGTGCAGACCGGGCGGCGGCGGGGCGACCAGGTAGAAATCGTCAGCGGCATCACCGCACAGGCCCAGCTGGTGCGCAGCGGTGGGGCATTTTTGAAAGACGGTGACCCGGTGCAGTGGGCCGCCGACGCGCCAGCCAAGGGAGCCACCCCATGAACATGTCGAGCTGGTCGATACGCAACCCGGTGCCGGCAATTCTGCTGTTCATCATCCTCACCGGGGCCGGGCTGTTCAGCCTGCACAAGCTGGGCATCCAGAATTTTCCCGACCTGGATGTGCCGACCATTTTGGTGTCTGCCTCGCTGGAAGGCGCAGCCCCCGCGCAGCTGGAGACCGAGGTGGCCCGCAAGATCGAAGACAAGCTGGCCTCTATCGCCGGGGTGGAGCACGTCAGCACCACCATCACCGATGGCGCGGCCAGCATCAGCGTCAGCTTTGACATCGACAAAGACAGCGAGGTGGCGCTCAACGAGGTGCGCAACGCGGTGGACAGCGCCCGCGCCGACCTGCCCAGCGAAATGGCCGCACCGGTGGTCTCCAAGGTCACCCACGGCAGCGCCGCGCTGCTGACCTACACCGTGGCCGCGCCGCACCTGGGCGAGGCCGACCTGTCCTGGTTTGTGGACAACGACATCAGCAAGGCCCTGCTGTCGGTCAAGGGCGTGGGTGCCATCACCCGCGTGGGCGGCGTGGAGCGCGAGCTGCATGTGGTGCTGGATGCCGCCCGCATGGCCGGGCTGGGCGTAACGGCAGGCAGCGTGTCCAGCCAGATCAAGGCGGTGCAGACCGATGCCTCGGGCGGGCGCGGCACACTGGGCGGCAGCAACCAGTCGGTGCGCACGCTGGGGCGGCTGGACCAGCCAGAGCAACTGGCGGCACTGGCGATTCCACTCACCACGGCGACTGCAACCACATCAACATCCACCAGCGTACGCCTGGACCAGATCGCCACCGTACGCGACACGGCGGAAGAGCGCTTTGCCTTTGCCGCACTGAACGGCCAGCCGGTGGTCGGCTTCCAGGTGACGCGCCAGATCGGCAGCAGCGAGGTATCGGTGGCCGCCGCCGTGCGCGCGGCAGTAAAAACCTTTGCCGCCAGCCACCCGCAGGTGCTGGTGACCGAGGTGATTGAAACCGTCAGCCCCACGCAAGACAACTACACCGGCTCGATGCACCTGCTGTACGAGGGCGCGGTGCTGGCCGTGATTGTGGTGTGGCTGTTTCTGCGCGACTGGCGGGCCACCTTTGTGTCGGCCGTGGCGCTGCCGCTGTCCATCCTCCCGACCTTCATCGCAATGCACCTGCTGGGCTATTCGCTGAACCTGATCACCCTGCTGAGCCTGTCGCTGGTGGTGGGGGTGCTGGTGGACGATGCCATCGTGGAGGTAGAGAACATCGTGCGCCACCTGCGCATGGGCAAAACCCCGAAGCAGGCCGCAATGGAGGCGGCGGACGAGATCGGCCTGGCCGTGGTGGCCACCACCTTCACCCTGGTGGCGGTGTTTTTGCCTACCGCCTTCATGGGCGGCATCACCGGCAAGTTCTTTCGCCAGTTTGGCATTACCTGCTCGGTGGCGGTGCTGGCATCGTTGCTGGTGGCCCGGCTGCTTACGCCGATGATGGCCGCCTACCTCCTCAAGCCCAGCCCGCCGCATGTGGAAAAAGACGGCCCGCTGATGCAACGCTACCTGGCCCTGGTGCGCTGGTGCCAAACCCACCGCTTCAGCACGGTGCTGCTGGCGGGGCTGTTTTTTATCGGCTCGATCAGCCTGATCCCGCTGCTGTCCACCTCGTTCATTGGCGGCTCGGACAACGGGCAAACCACCATTTCGCTGAAGCTCCCGCCCGGTAGCACGCTGGAGCAAACCCGCGCCATGTCCACCCAGGCCCAGGCCCTGATCGCCCAGCTGCCCGAGGTCACGCAGGTGTTTACGGTGATTGGCAGCGCCAGCAGCGATGCCAGCAGCAGCGCGGTGGACGAGGCCGCGCTCACCGTCAGCCTGACACCGCGCACCACCCGGGTGCGCTCGCAGTCTGACGTGGAAGCCGCCATCCGCCACAGCCTGGGCGCGCTGCCCGGCACCCGTGTGGGCGTGATGGGCATGGGCAACGGCCAGTCGCTGGACATCACCCTGGCCAGCGACGACGCAGCCGCCCTGACCCAGGCCACGGCCGCCGTGGTCAAAGACCTGCGCACCCTGCAAGGCATTGGCAACATCACCGACAGCTCCAGCCTGCAACGGCCCGAAATCCATGTGCGGCCCGACCCGGTGCGCATGGCCGAGCAGGGCGTGACCACCGACGCGCTGGCCAGCGTGGTGCGCATCGCCACCTATGGCGACTACGCCACCAACCTGGCCAAGTTCAACCTGCCGCAGCGGCAAATTGCTATCCGCGTGCGCTTTGACGACAGCGTGCGCTCCGACCTGGAGGCCATTGGCCAGCTGCGCGTGGCGGGCCGCAGCGGGGCCGTGCCGTTGGCGGCGGTGGCCGATCTGTCGCTGGGCGGTGGCCCCTCGCAAGTGGCCCGGCTGGACCGCCTGCGCAACGTCACCCTCAGCATCGAGCTGGGCAGCCTGACCACCGGGGATGCAGACAAGCTGGTGCAGGCCCTGCCCAGCATGAAAAACCTGCCTGCGGGCGTGCAGCAAATCGCCACCGGCGACGCGCAGCGCATGGCCGAGCTGTTCACCAGCTTTGGCGGAGCCATGCTGGTCGGCATTTTGTGCATCTACGCGGTGCTGGTGCTGCTGTTCCACGACTTCATGCAGCCCGCCACCATCCTGGCGGCCCTGCCCTTGTCGATTGGCGGCGCACTGATGGCGCTGCTGATTACGGGCAGCGGCTTCTCGATGTCGTCGGTCATCGGCCTGCTGATGCTGATGGGCATCGTCACCAAAAACTCCATCCTGCTGGTGGAATACGCGGTGGTGGCCTACCACCAACAGGGCATGGGCCGCTATGAAGCACTGGTCGATGCCTGCCACAAACGCGCCCAGCCCATCCTGATGACCACCATTGCGATGGTGGCCGGCATGCTGCCCATCGCGCTGGGCTGGGGCACGGATTCGAGCTTTCGCGGGCCGATGGCGATTGTGGTGATCGGCGGGCTGGTCACCTCCACGGTGCTGAGTTTGCTGGTGATTCCGGTGGTATTTACCTATGTGGACGATGCCCTGCTGTGGCTGCGCAAGCATCTGTTGCACCGGCAGCATTCCGCTACTTAAATAATAGCTACTAGCGCAGGTGGTATATGCGCTAGCGGCCTAAATGGCTAAAAATCTTAATTTACGCCCCTTAAGCGGGATACCGCACAGATCAACACCCACCCCCGCTCGCACACTGCATATTCCTTAACCCTATGGAATACCGCCATGCAAACAGATGCACAGATACAAGCAGACGTCCTTGCCGAGTTGAAATGGGAGCCTTCGGTCAACGCCGCGCACATCGGCGTAGAGGTTTCAGACGGCATCGTGACCTTGGCAGGCCACGTAGAAAGCTACGCTGAAAAATGGAACGCCGAACATGCGGCGCAACGGGTATCCGGTGTCCGGGGGTTGGCCGTGGAGATGGATGTGGCGCTGCCCGGCTGGAGCCACCGCCACGACTCCGACATCGCCCAGTCGGTAGAAAACGTCTTGCAGTGGAGCACCTCGCTGGCCAAAGACAGCGTCCAAGTGATGGTGGAAAAAGGCTGGGTCACCCTGACGGGGGAGGTGGATTGGGAATACCAACGGCAAGCCGCTGCCAGCGTGGTGCGGCATTTAATGGGCGTTACCGGCGTGAGCGACCAAATTGCCATCAAACCCAAGGTGACCCTGAGCGCGGTCAAGGCCGATATTGAAGCCGCATTGCGCCGCCGCGCCGCCTCGGATGCGGACCACATTGCCGTCAAAGTGCAGGACAGTGAGGTCACCCTCACGGGCAACGTCCATAGCTGGTCTGAACGCAATCTGGCCACGCTCACCGCCTGGGGAACGCCGGGTGTGCGCAGCGTTATAGACAAGCTCTCGGTGGTCTATTAACCGCTACAGAAAATCACCAAAGCAGCAAGCCTTAGCGCACGGTTTGGCACAGTGGATTACCAGGATTGCGAGCCATGAAATACAAAGACTACTACGCCACACTGGGCTTGCCGCGCGATGCCAGCCTGGAGCAGATCAAGAAGTCCTACCGCAAACTGGCGCACCAGTACCACCCCGATGTCTCCAAACATCCGGATGCCGAAGCCCAGTTCAAAGACGCGGCAGAAGCCTACGCAACCCTCAAAGATCCCGAGAAACGGGCCGCCTATGACGCACTGGGCCAGCCATCGGTGGGCGAAGAATTTGCACCACCCCCGCAGTGGCAGCATGCATACGCCCCCCACGGGCAAAGCTTTGAAGACCTGGATATCGCCGACCTGCTGGCGGCTATGGGGCATGGCCCGCGCGGGGCTGCACGCCGCCCGGTACCCACGCCGGGCCGCGACTATGAAAACACCGTGCAAATTCGGCTGGAAGATGCCCACCGTGGCACCACCCTGAACCTGGAACTGGCCGATACCACGGGCCCGCGCACGCTAGAGGTGACGATTCCGCCAGGCACCCGCGAAGGCCAAAAGCTCAGGCTGCGCGGCAAAGGCGGCAAGGGCCGCAACGGCGGGGCCGATGGCGATATGTACCTGCACATGGCGCTGGCCCCGCACCCCATTTTTCGCCCGGACAAGCACGACCTGTACTTCGATTTGGCGCTAGCCCCGTGGGAGGCAACCTTGGGCGCAGACATTGAGGTTCCCACGCTGGATGGGCCCGTGGTGCTCACGGTTCCGCCGGGCACGCGCTCGGGCCGCAAGCTGCGGCTGCGCGGTCGGGGCTTGGCCCAGGGAAAAAGTGGGCATGGCGATCTGTATGCCCTGGTGCAAATTGATGTACCCACCACGCTGTCTGAGCGTGAACGCGCGCTGTATTTAGAGCTATCGCACATCTCTCATTTCACCCCCCGCAAGCCGGCCCCCTCTGGAGAATCGACATGAATCTGCAACTGGTTGAATGGGTTTGGCTGGACACCAGTGAAACCGTGACCTTGTCTGAACTGTCCCACTGTTGTGGCCTGGGCGAGGACGAGCTGGAAGAACTGGTGGAATACAGCGCCCTGGTGCCCCTGGAGCCCGCCCCGAAAGCGCCCATCTTCAGCGCCGAATGGGTCGTTCCGCTGCGTGCGGTGGCCACGCTGCGCACGGATTTTGACCTGGAGCTATTCACCGTTGCGCTGCTGCTAGGCCACCTCAACCGGATCGAAGCCCTGGAGCGGCAGGTGCGGTCGTTGCAAGCCCAACTACCCGCCCATGTGCTCGCACACTTCGGCGAAACGCCCTAAGTTACCTAGCGCACAGACGCACGGGCGTGCGGCGCATATCTTGGCCTCACCTATCCACTCACCTTGGGGAAATTCCATGCAGCATTACCAAATCGCAGTTGTCGTCGGCAGCTTGCGCAAGGGCTCTTTTAACCAGCAACTGGCCAACGCCATGACCCGCCTGGCGCCGTCTTATTTTTCGTTCAAGCAGTTGCAGATTGGCGAGCTGCCGCTGTACAACCAGGACGACGATGCCAACCAGGCCGAGCCGGTGCTGCGGATGAAGCAGGACATTGCGGCATCACAGGGCCTGCTGTTTGTGACCCCCGAATACAACCGCTCCATTCCCGGCGTGCTTAAAAACGCCCTGGACCATGCGTCGCGCCCCTATGGCCACAGTGCCTGGGCGGGCAAACCTGCGGGGGTGCTGGGTGCATCGGTAGGCGCTATCGGCACGGCGATGGCGCAGCAGCATTTGCGCAATGTACTGGCCTACCTGGACGTTCCCACGATGGGGCAACCAGAAGGTTTTATCCATGCCAAAGACGGCTTGTTTGACGCGCAAGGCAACATTGGCCCGGGGAGCAAAGAATTTTTGCAGAGCTGGATGGACAGCTTTGCCGCATGGGTGCAGAAGCAGTCGCATGCCGCCGATGCGGTGGCGGCCCATTAACAAGGCCGCACACATGCAAACACAACGCAAAGCCTATCTGGTGGGCGGTGGCATCGGGTCGCTGGCCGCCGCTGCCTTCATGGTGCGCGATGGCGCTTTTCCTGGCGCGCAAATTTTCATTCTGGAAGCCGCGCCATCGATGGGCGGCAGCCTGGATGGCGCAGGCGATAGCCACCACGCCTATGTACTGCGCGGGGGCCGCATGTTGACCACCGACAACTACGAATGCACCTGGGATTTGTTCAAGTCCATCCCGTCGTTGCTCCAGGTCGGCAAAACGGTGTTTGACGACACCATTGCGTTCAATGAACAGCACCATTCCCACGCCCACGCCAGGCTGGTGGACAGCCGCCGGGCCAAGGTTCCCGTGGCGTCGATGGGTTTTTCCATGCAAGACCGGCTGGAGCTGCTCAAACTCAGCCGGGCGGACGAAACAGCCATAGGCGACTCACGCATTACCGACTGGCTGTCGCCCCCCTTTTTTACGACCGAATTTTGGTTTATGTGGGCCACCACCTTCGCCTTCCAGCCCTGGCACAGCGCGGTGGAATTCAAGCGCTATCTGCACCGCTTCATGCTGGAGTTCTCGCGCATTGAAACGCTGGCAGGGGTCAAGCGCACGGTCTACAACCAGTACGACTCGCTGGTGCTGCCACTCCAGCACTGGCTGGCCGCCCAAGGGGTGCAATTCGTCACCGACTGCCAGGTGATCGACATCCAGCACCACACCGTAGACGGCGCTTTCAGCGTAACCGGCCTGCAATGCGTGCACGGCGGACTGGATGAAAACTGGCCCGTGCAAGAAGAAGACCTGGTCTTTTTACAAAACGGCTCCATGACCGATGCCTCCAGCCTGGGCTCGATGGAGCATGCGCCCGCCAAAAACACCAAGCAAGACAGCGGCAGCTGGTCGCTGTGGGAAAAGCTATCCGCCGGGCGGCCAGAATTTGGCCGACCCGCCGCGTTCAACAGCTGCATCGCGCAGTCCAGCTGGGAATCCTTCACCGTAACGCTGAAAGACCCCGCGTTCTTTAACCAGATGCAGGCGTTCAGCGGCAACGTAGCGGGTACCGGCGGGCTGGTCACGTTCAAAGACTCCCACTGGTTGATGTCGATTGTGTTGGCGCACCAACCCCACTTTGCCAACCAGAGCGCCGATGTGCAAGTGTTTTGGGGCTATGGTTTGTTTCCAGACCGCATTGGTAACTTTGTGGCCAAACCGATGGCCGAATGCAATGGCGCAGAAATATTGCAAGAACTCTGCGGCCACCTGCGGTTTGACCTGGACACCGTGGCCACAGGCAACTGCATACCCTGCCGCATGCCCTTTATTACCAGCATGTTCATGCCCCGCATGCCCGGCGACCGGCCTGTGCCCGTGCCCCCCCACACCCGCAACTTTGCCTTTATCAGCCAGTTTGTGGAGTTGGCCGATGACGTGGTTTTTACCGTCGAATACTCGGTGCGTGCTGCCCAAACTGCGGTGTACAGCTTGCTGGGAATCGACCGCGAGATTCCCCCCATCACACCGCACGACGCATCGCTGAAAACCGAGTTTGAAGCCTTGCTCAAAGCGTTCAAGTAAGCCGCAGCCCCAAAGGTCACCGGCATGTGCTTCTCCGCCACCGCCAGCTTCACCGCCGGGGCCGTGCTGCTGGCCGTGGGCAGCGTCACCGGGCGCAGGGCGTACCGCATGCAGCGGCGGGCGGACTTGCCGTTTGCGCTGATTCCGCTGTGGTTTGGCGTGCAACAGCTGATCGAAGGGGCCTTGTGGCTGACCTTTCCCGACAAAGCGCCGTGCCTGAATGTCGGGCTGACGCAGGCCTACTCGCTGTTCTCGCAAGTGATTTGGCCCATCTACGTGCCCGTGGCGGTGCTGTTGATGGAGACCGTGCCCTGGCGGCGCAAAGTGCTGCTGGGCATTGCGCTGGCGGGGGGTGTGACGGCGCTGTTTTTACTGTCGTACCTGCTGCGCTTGCGGGTGGTGGCAGAGGTGAGCGGCCAGCACATCGTCTACATCTTTCCGCACTTCCATGTGCTGGCCGCCAGCGGGCTGTATTTGCTGAGTACCTGCGCCAGCCCGCTGTTTTCTAGCCAGCGGGCGGTGTGGCTGTTTGGGGTGGCCGCCACCGTGTCGTTCGTTGCCGCCTACACGGTCTACACCACCTGGTTTATTTCGGTGTGGTGCTTTTTTGCGGCGGGCTTGAGCGGCATTGTGTGGCTGCATTTTCGCCAGCGCAGCAGCAGTTTGTCATTTGCCAAATAGTTAAAAATGATAGCTACTTGCGCAGTATGCATATGCGCTATAAGCCATTTTCACTCCGATATATTGCGCAGCGTATGGACGGCGATCATGCGCCCCTCATCGGTGGAGATCACGGCTAACTGCAGCCGACTGGCAGCGGTGTGGATGCGCGTTTGCCCGCTGGCATTGGCCGCTACATCCAGCTCTGCACCCAGCCAGGCGCAGCCCGCGCACACCAGGGCGCGGATGGCGGCAGAGTGCTCCCCTATACCGGCGGTGAAGACCAGCGCATCCAGCCCACCCATCGCTGCGGCCAGCGCACCGATTTCGGTGACGATGCGGTAGACGAACAGCGCAATCGCCTGCGCGGCATGCGGCTCGGTGCTGGCCAGCAGCACCTGCATATCGCTGCTGATGCCCGATACGCCCAGCAGGCCCGATTGGCGGTACAGCACGTCGCTCACCTCCTGCGGTGCCATGTGCCGCTCTTGCAGCAAATACAGCAGCACGCCGGGGTCCAGGCTGCCGCAGCGGGTGCCCATCACCAGGCCATCCAGCGCCGAAAAGCCCATGCTGGAGGCCACGCTTTTGCCATCCACCAGGGCGCACAGGCTGGCCCCGTTGCCCAGGTGGGCGGCGATCACCCTGCCCTGCGCGGCCGGGCCCAGCACGCGGGGCAACTGGCTGGCGATGTACTCGTAGGACAGGCCGTGAAAGCCGTAGCGCCGTACCCCGGTATCGGTGATGGCGCGCGGCAGCGCAAGCGCCTGGGCCACCCACGGCTGGGTGCGGTGGAAGGCGGTGTCGAAGCAGGCCACCTGGAGCAGATTAGGCCAGCGCTCGCGCAGGATGCGAATCGCCTTGAGGTGGTGGGGTTGGTGCAGCGGGGCCAGCGACACCAGGCCGTCCAGCGTGTGCAGCACCGCGTCGGTAATGCGCACCGGGGCGGTGAAATGCGGGCCGCCATGCACCACGCGGTGGCCCACGGCGGCCAGCGTGAGCCCGCCACGGTGCGCGTCCAGCCACGCAAACAGGCTGGTCAGGGCCTGGCTGTGTTCAAACGCCGCATGCGCGGATGCACTGCGCGAGCGCTCCAGCAGCACGCCATCGGCTTGCTGGACCAACAACTCCATCTCATCCCCTACCTGGGACATGTGCCCCATGCCGATCAGGTGCACAGCGTCCGGCGTGCTGGCGTGGTCGTAGGCGGCGAACTTGATGCTGGACGAGCCGACATTCAAAACCAGAATGGCGTCCATTCACACTCCTGAAGAGGACATCCGCACCAGCAGCAAAGCCAGCGCACAGGATGCAATGCGCGCCGCCGTGCCGTCGGCCCGGCTGGTCAGCACCACCGGCACGCGCGCGCCCATCACGATGCCCGCCACCTGCGCATCGGCCAGGTACTGCAACTGTTTGGCGATCATGTTGCCGGCCTCCAGGTTGGGCGCGACCAAGATGTCGGCCTGGCCGGCCACGGGCGACACAATGCCTTTGTCGCGCACGGCCTGGGGCGACACCGCGTTGTCGAAGGCCAGCGGCCCGTCCAGCAGGCCGCCGGTGATCTGGCCCCGGTCGGCCATCTTGCACAGCGCCGCCGCGTCCAGGGTGGACTGCATCTTGGCGTTCACCACTTCTACTGCGGCGAGTATGGCCACCTTGGGCAGGGCGATGCCAATGGCATGGGCCAGGTCGATGGCGTTTTGCACGATGTCGCGCTTGGCATCCAGGTCGGGCTCGATGTTGATGGCGGCATCGCTGATCAGCAGCGGTTTGGGGTAGGACGGCACGTCCACCAGGTACACATGGCTGACCCGGCGCTCGGTGCGCAGGCCGCTCCCCGGCTTGACCACCTCGGCCATCAGCTCGTCGGTGTGCAGGCTGCCCTTCATCAGCGCCTGGGCTTCGCCATTGCGCACCAGCGCCACGGCCTGGGCGGCAGCGGCATGGCTGTGCGGCGCAGGCACGATGCGGCAGCCGTCCAGGGCAATGCCCGCAGCAGCCGCCAGGGCGCGGATTTTGTCCTCCGGCCCCACCAGAATGGGGCGGATCAGGCCCATGTCGGCCGCCTCCCGTGCGCCGCGCAAAGCGTCTTCGCTGCAAGGGTGCACCACGGCCACGGTGATGGGCTCCAGCCCGGCAGTGCGGGCCAGCAACTGGTGGTAGCGAAGGGTTTTGTCGCGCATGCGCACCTGCAACGGGGCCATGCGCGGGCGGCGCACTTTCTCGGTGGGGGCCAGCACCAGGGCGCTGCCGGTGATAGCGTCGTGCCCGTGCTGGTCGGTGCAGTGGCAGTCCAGCGTGACGTGGTGGTTGCTGCTGTCCTTAGCTGTGACCGTCACGCGCACATCCAGCGTGTCGCCGATGTGTACCGGCCGCATGAAGCGCAGGCTCTGGCCCAGGTAGATGGCGCCAGGGCCGGGATACTCCGTGCCCAGCACGGTAGAGATCAGCGCCGCCCCCCACATGCCGTGGGCAATGATGCCGTGGAACTGGGTGTCTTTGGCGTAGTCTGGGTCTACATGCGCCGGGTTGACATCGCCCGACATGGCGGCAAACAGCTGGATGTCTTCGGCCAGCAGGGTGCGGGTCAGGTGGGCGGTGTCGCCGATGCTGATTTCATCGAAGGTGTGGTTCTCAATCATGTCTACGGGGGTGGGGGTGTACATGCATTTACCCCAGTACGTGGTAGCCGCCGTCCACGAACAAGATGTTGCCCGTCATGCACTGGGCCCAGTCGCTGGCCAGGCCCGCCGCCACGTTGCCTACGTCGTCGATGGTGAGCGGGCGGCGCAAAGGCGTTTCGCGCACCGCCTTTTCCAGCAGCTTGTCAAAGTCTTCAATGCCGGAGGCTGCGCGGGTCAAGAGGGGGCCGGGCGACAGCGCGTGCACCCGGATGTTTTGCCGACCCAGCTCAGACGCCAGCGCCCGCACCACCGCCTCTAGGGCGGCTTTCACCGGGCCCATCACGTTGTAATGGTCGATCACTTTTTGCCCGCCGTAGTAACTGGTGGTGATGAGCGTGCCGCCCTCGGGCATCAGCGTTTCGGCCAGCTTGGCCATGCGGATGAACGAATGGCAAGACACATCCATCGCGCGGGCAAAACCTTCGGCCGAGCAGTCTGTCACCCAGGCATGCAGATCTGGCGTGGGCGCAAAGGCCACGGCGTGCAGCGCAAAGTCGAGGTGGCCCCACTGGTCCTTCAGGGCGGCAAACACGGCCTCTAGCTGGCCCGGTTTTTCCAGGTCGCAGGGCAAGATGAGCGGGCTGTGCAGCGCCTCAGCCAGCGGGCGCACAAAGGGTTCGGCGTGTTCGTTCAGGTAGGTGATGGCCACTTCGGCCCCCAGAGCGTGCATGGCCTTGGCGCAGCCATAGGCAATGCTTTTGTCGTTGGCAATGCCCATTACCAGGCCTTTTTTGCCCACCAGGTTGTAGGGGCTGGGCAGGGGTGTGTCGGGGTGTGTCATGGTAGGAACTCCAGGGTTGTTTACGTCAAACGTACTTAGAACTTGCGCAACAGCGCCAGGCGGGCGAGCAAATCCTCCGGGTAGACCACTTCGGTTTGCGCCGCGCCGCTGTACACGCAGCCGTTGTTGCCGTCCAGCGTCAGCACATCGCCCTCGTGCAAGACGGTGCTGCCCATCTGGATGCTGCGTGTTGCATCGTCAATCTGTAGCTCGCCACAGCCCACCAGACAGACCTTGCCCAGCTGGCGGGCCACCACGGCGGCGTGCGAGGTGCGGGCCCCGCGCTGGGTGAGCAAGCCCACAGCAGATTCCAATGCGGTGAGGTCGCTGGTTTCTGCATCACGGCGCACCAGCACCACCGCCGCACCGGCGGCATGGCGGGCCACCGCCCGGGCTTGGTCCAGCGCTATCTCGCCCACCGCGACGCCACTGCTGGCGGTAGCCGCACGGGCCAAGGGCTGTAGCGGTGCGCCGCTGGGGGCCACCACGCAGGACTGGGCCAGCGCCGCACGGTCTAACCCGGCCGTGCGTTCGCGGGCGGTGTCATGGTCGATTAACTGGGCATCCAGCAGGTCCAGCGCGATACGGGCTGCGGCCTGGGGGGTACGCTTGCCGCTGCGGGTTTGCAGCATGAACAGCTGGCCCTGCTGCACGGTGAACTCAAAGTCCTGCATGTCGCCAAAGCTGGCTTCCAGCTGCTGCGCCGCCGCTTGCAAAGCGCCCCAGACCGCAGGCAGCACGGCCGCCAGTTCATCGTGCCCGTGGGCGCTGCGCCGGCCCGACACCACATCTTCGCCCTGCGCGTTGAACAAAAAGTCCACCCACAGCGCGGGTTCCCCGGTGGCCGGGTCGCGGGTAAAGCCCACACCCGCGCCCGATGCGCCACCGGCGTTGCCAAACACCATGCGCTGCACGGTCACGGCGGTGCCAATGGCATCGGCAATCTGGTTCATGCGCCGGTAAGCACACGCCTTGTCAGATTGCCAAGAGGCCAGCACCGCCTGGATGGCTCCGGCCAATTGCCGCTGCGGGTCTTGGGGAAACGGCTGGCCTGCCGCCTGTGCGTAGGCCGCCAGAAAACGCTGGGTCAGCAGGCGCAGATCGGCAAAGTCCAAATCCCGTTCATCCCGCGTGCCCACCAAGGCCCGCGTGGCCGCGTCAAACACGCCCACGGGCAGGCCTGCCACCACCTCGCCATAGGTGGCCACCAGGCGCCGGTAGGCATCCCACACCAGGCGGGGGTTGCCGGTTTGGCGCAGCACGCCGTCTACCGTGGCATCGCACAAGCCGATGTTAAGCAGCGTCTCCATCATGCCGGGCATGGACACCGGCGCGCCCGAGCGCACCGACACCAGCAGCGGGCACCGCACGCTAGCAAACACCTGCCCTGCTGCCTGCTCCAGGGCGTGCAAGCCGGGTTGCCACAGCCCGGGGCGGGCTGCCAGCGCCCGGGCGGCCGGGTCGGTGCAGTAGTGCGTACCCAGCACAAAGGCCGGTGGCACGGGCAGCCCCATCTGGGCCATGCGCAGCAAATTCCAGGCCTTGAAACCCATCGTTTGGCCCGAGGGCTGCAAGTGGCTGTCGGCCGCGTTGCCGCAGCCCACCAGATACACCTCGTCGGGCCAGGCCAGCGGCGGTGCCTCGGCGAGTGGAATCGTCGGTAGCGGAGCGGAAGGGGGCGGCAGTACCAGCGCAGGCAGTTTGGCGTGCGCACCGTGGTGTTTGTGGTGTTCGTGGCGGTGCGGCATTAATGCACCCCTGCATTGCCAAAGGCCACATCGCGCAGCGCATAGCCCGCTGTCAGCAAGTGGTCCGAGGCGAGTTCCAGCGCCACGGCCAGGTCATTCGCCAGCATCAGCGAAGGGGCATCCTGCACGGTGGCCAAAATCACCCGCCGCGCATCGCGCAGCAAGGCATCGCACTGTCGCTCGGCTTGCAGCACGCGCCACGTCACGGCCAAAAAGGCATCGTTGTCGCTGGCAAGGCTGTCTGCGCCCAAAGTCTGCGCGATGGCCAGCGCCTTCACGTAGTCTTGCGTGGCCTCCAGCACCGTGGCGGCCAGGCGGCCCAGCACTTTGCGCACCTCGGCAGTCCAGCCTTTGTGGTGGTCGTCGGCCACCAGGCTGATTAAAAAGGCGGCCTCCTCCAAGGCATCGGCCACTGCGTCCGACTGCTCGGCCAGCGCCACAATCGGCCGCCAGCGGGGCTGGCGCTGGGCTTTCTCGCGCGCCTGCATCACCAAATGGTCGGCCTTGCGTTCCCAGATTTTGGCCTGGGCCGCCAACGCTTTGGCCGCTTTGCCCGAACTTTCCACGCCGTGCGCCAGCCCGTCGCTGACTGCCTGCGCCAGCGCGTGGCAGTAGGCGGCGTGTTCGGCCAGCAGGTCGAATTCGCTGCTGCGCTGGCGCACGCGCTGGGCCAGCAGCATGCGGGTTTCGTCCACGGCCAGGGCGGGTGGCTGGCCTGCCTGCAAAACCTTGCAGGCCAGCTCCAGCACCGCCACCAAAAAACCACGGGCATCGGCGGCGCCCAGCACCTCGTCGAGCCGGTCGCCAATGCGGAAAGCGCC
Source organism: Rhodoferax sp. LB1P47 (assembly GCF_056521445.1). Lineage (NCBI taxonomy): Bacteria > Pseudomonadati > Pseudomonadota > Betaproteobacteria > Burkholderiales > Comamonadaceae > Rhodoferax > Rhodoferax sp. LB1P47. The sequence continues at coordinate 310,325 of NZ_JBWMAU010000002.1, forward strand.
CTCGCCCGCTGCCTGCATGGCCGCGAAGATGGTCCGTTCACCGCCGATCTGTAGCCAGGCGCGGTGGCCCACGTCACGCCGGGCCGCCTCGGCCAGCACGGCGATGGCATCGGCCTTGCCCACAAAGGCCTGTAGCCGCTTGCGGGCGCGGTTCCAGTCGATCAGGAACACGATGCGCGAGCCTATGCCCTCCAGCGCCTGTTCCAGCGCGGCATCGCTGGCGCAGTCAAACTGGGCGGTGGACACCGAATAGGCCTCGCCGCCATTCAGCTCGGCCTGGGTGCGGGACTCCAGCGCCGACCACTGCGCGCCCAAGGGCAGCAACAGCGCCTGAAAGAACTCCAGCCGCTCGCGGTGCAGGTCGGAATAGGTCAGGCTGATGGCATGGGCGGTGACCTGCATCACCAGCACATGCGCGTCATTGGTGCCAATGTCGTTTTGCAGCAGCAGGCGCTCGCCGTCGCGGGTGGCGCTGGTGTCCAGCCCGGGGTGGTCGAACTTCAGGCCCGCCGTGCGGTTCAGCCCGCGCATAAAGGCGGCTACCCGCACGTGGTCGCCGGGCTGCAGCTCCCACACATTGGCGCCGTCAATCACTTCGGTGGCCAAGGCGCTGGAGAGCTGGTTGATCTGCTTGTGCAGGTCCATCACCAGCAGGTGCAGGCTGTCCGCCCCGCCGCGTTTGCCGTGGGTAAGCGCCTCCACCTGCTTGTCGGTCAGCCGGTCCACCGGCAACGCGGCCAGCCAGTCGAGCCAGTGCTGCACCCGTGCGGCGGGCTCTGTACCCATTGCCGCGCCGTCCAGCACCGGGCGGGCCATCGTGGCCAGGTCGTCCCTGAAGTCCTGCACCAGCTTGGGCAGATCGGGCAGCAGCAGGTCTTTGTCTACCCGCCGCGCCGCTGCGGCAAGGTCTTGCAACCACACGCCCTGCAAGCCGGCGGCGGCCATCTCGTGGGCCAGGTCGAGCGCGTCGCGCTTGGGGTGCAATGCATGCTCTGCGGCGGCCTGCAACACGGTCAGGTACACCTTGAGCCGGTCATTGGCCGCCAGTGCCGCGTGCACCCAGGTAGGGAGCATCAGTTTGTGCTGGCCGAGCGCGGCCACCGCTTGGGTTTTTTGCATGGAGTCCTTGGGTTAGCAGGGTTCAGCAACTAGTCTGGGCAGACGGTGTGTCAAAACGGTGGCAAGCGGAGCCGATGTGGATAAAGCTTGATCTAAAGCAAGCAGGCGCACTTTGGGAAATTGCTACTATAAAGATAGCTTCTTGCGCAGTAGATATATGCGCTAGAGGCATAAAACACTTGTAATTCCCCATCACTGCCAGCCAAACCGCCGGATGTAGTACCGCTTCATCCACGTTGTCAGCAGCCCATAGCCCAGCAAGATCCCCAGCAGCCAGCCGAAATAAGGCAGCGGCAGGGCCTGTAGCTTGAAGTATTCCGCCAGCGGCCCCATCGGCAAATAGATGCCCACGGCTATGGTGGCCAGTGACATCAGCAGCAGCGGCGTGGCGGCCCGGCTCTCTACAAACGGGATCTTGGGGGTGCGCAGCATGTGCACCACCAGGGTCTGCGTGAGCAGCCCCACCACAAACCAGCCCGACTGGAACAGCGTTTGCTGCGCCAAACTATTGGCCCCCAGCACCCACCACATCAGCGCAAACGTGCTGATGTCAAAAATGGAGCTGATGGGGCCAAAAAACACCATGAAGCGGCCTATGTCGGCCGGGTTCCATTGCAGCGGCTTGGCCACCAGCTCCGGGTCTACGTTGTCAAAAGGTATGCCGGTTTGCGAGATGTCGTACAGCAAATTTTGTAGCAGCAACTGAAGGGGCAGCATGGGCAGGAAGGGTAAAAAGGCACTGGCCACCAGCACCGACAGCACGTTGCCAAAGTTGGAGCTAGCCGTCATGCGGATGTACTTCAGCATGTTGCAGAAGGTGCTGCGGCCGATGACCACGCCTTCATCCAGCACCAGCAGGCTTTTTTCCAGCAGGATGATGTCGGCGGCTTCTTTGGCAATGTCTACCGCCGTATCGACCGAGATACCAATATCTGCCGCCCGCAGCGCAGGCGCGTCGTTGATGCCGTCGCCCATAAAGCCCACCACATGGCCCAGCCCGCGCAGGGCGCGCACGATGCGCTCCTTGTGCAGCGGCGTGAGCTTGGCAAACACCTGGTGCTGCTGCACCGCCTGGGCCAGGGCCGTGTCATCCATTTTTTCAACCGCTGCACCCAGCATCACGGTTCCGGCCACCAGGCCCACCTGCTTGCAGACGCGGGCGGTCACCACTGCGTTGTCGCCCGTCAGCACCAGCGTGCGGATGCCGTGGGCAGCCAGGGCTTGCAGCGCCGGGGCGGCAGAGTCTTTGGGCGGGTCTAAAAAGGCGATGTAGCCCACCAGTGTCAGCGCGGCCTCGTCGGCCACCGCGTAAACAGTCTGGCTATTCGGCAGCTCTTTCATGGCCACGGCCACCACCCGCAGGCCTTCGCCGTTGAGCCGGTGGGTGTACTGCTGCACGCGCTCCAGCATGGCGGCATCCAACGGCTGCTCTTGGGGGCCGCTGCCCTCATCCAGGCGCACATGGCTGCAAATGGCCAGCACTTCTTCCACCGCGCCTTTGCAAATCAGTTCGTGGTGCGCATCGCGCTCGGACACCACAACCGACATGCGGCGGCGCTCGAAGTCGAACGGAATCTCGTCAATCTTGCGGTAGTCCTGCTTGAGCTTGAGCTCGGTGGGCAGCTCCACATGGTCCAGTACCGCGCGGTCCAGCAGGTTCTTCAGGCCGGTCTGGTAGTAGCTGTTCAAAAAGGCGAAATTCAACACCTCTTCAGAGTTGCGGCCAAACACGTCGGTATGGCGGGCCAGGGCAATTTTGTCTTGCGTCAAGGTGCCGGTTTTGTCGGTACACAGCACATCCATCGCGCCCAGGTTCTGGATCGCATCCAGCCGCTTGACCACCACCTTTTTGCGCGACAGCAGCACCGCGCCCTTGGCCAGGGTGGAGGTGACCACCATCGGCAGCATCTCGGGGGTCAACCCCACGGCCACCGACAGGGCGAACAAAAACGCCTCCGCCCAGTTGCCCTTGGTAAAGCCGTTGACCAGCAGCACGATGGGCGTCATCACCCCGGCAAAACGGATCAGCAGCCAACTGACGCTGTTGACCCCGGCCTGGAACGCATTGGGCGCGGCATCTGTGGCCGTGACCTTGGCCGACAGCGTGCCAAAGTAGCTGCGGTTGCCGGTGGCCACCACCAGCGCCGTGGCCGTGCCCGATACCACATTGGTGCCCAGAAAGACCAGGTTGCTTTGCTCCAGCACCCCCTCGGCCGTGCCCCGGCGCTCGACAAATTTTTCGACCGGCAAGGACTCGCCCGTCATGGCCGACTGGGCGATGAACAGGTCACGGGCCGACAGCACCCGGCAGTCGGCAGGCACCATGTCGCCCGCCGACAGCACCACGATGTCGCCAGGAACGAGCTGGCGCAGGGCTATTTCCACGTGGGGTGTCGGTGTGCCCGCAGGCTGACTGCCCGTGCGGCGCAGCACGGTGGCGGTGTTGCCGACCAGCGCCTTCAGGCTCTCGGCCGCTGTGTGGGAGCGGCCTTCTTGCACAAAGCGCACCACGGTGCTGAGCACCACCATCGCGGCAATCACGGTGGTGGCTTTGGCATCGGCGCTGAGATACGACACCACGGCCAGCACGGTGAGCAACACATTAAAAGGATTTTTATAGCAACGCCACAAGTGCAGCCATGCGGGAACCGGCTTTTCATGGGCTATTTCATTCGGGCCGACCTGCTGTAGGCGCAGGGCCGCTTCCGCACCACTCAGCCCCTCGGCGCACGACTCCAGACGGGCTATGGCCGCCGCCGGGTCGTCTTGCGCCACCTGCAACAGCGCGGCGGCCATCGGCGGGGATGCCGCCTCCTGGGGGCCCGGGCGGGCCAGCGCATCGCCCAGGGGATGCCGGGAAAAATGCTGCAACCGGCCGTGGCGGCGCAAAAAATGGCTGAACCATTGGGTGAGATGGGTGTTCAAGCTGCGCCTATTGCGGTCAGGGGCTGCGGTTTATTTTTGCAACACATAGGTGCCGGGTGCCGGGCCGAGCAGCGGCAGCCCCTGCGCCTCGGCTCCCATGCTGGGCAGCGCGCCCAAGGGGCCGGAGCGGGCCTGTAGCCAGTCTGCCCACACGGGCCACCAAGATCCCTCTTGCTCGGGCGTGGCGGCCAGCCAGGTATCCGGGTCTACAAACTTGCCGTCATGCTGGCGGATCTGCACCTGGTAGCTGCGGTGCGGCACGCCCGGCGGGTTGACGATGCCCACGTTGTGCCCGCCCGATGTGAGCAAAAAGGTCAGCTCCACGTCGGTCAGCAAGTGCAGCTTGTAGACCGAGCGCCAGGGTGCCACGTGGTCGCGCACGGTGCCCACGCAAAAAATCGGGCAGCCTATATCGGTTAGCGCCACCGGCTTGCCCCGCACCGGGTAGCGGCCCCGCGCCAGGTCGTTGTGCAGGTACAGGCTGCGCAGGTATTCGGTGTGCATGCGGTAGGGCAAACGGGTGCCATCGGCGTTCCAGGCCATCACATCGCCCACCGGCGTGCGTTGGCCCATCAGGTAGTCGTGCAGCATGCGCGACCACACCAGGTCGGTCGAGCTGATCATCTGGAACGCACCGGCCATTTGCTGGTTGTCCAGGTAGCCCTTGTCCCACATGCTGTCTTCCAGCAGGGCGATCTGGCTTTCGTCGATGAACAAGGCCAGCTCACCGGGTTCGGAGAAGTCGGTCTGGGCCGCCAGCAGCGTCAGCGAGGCCAGCCGCCCATCGCCATCGCGCCCCATCGCCGCAGCGGCCATCGACAGCAGGGTGCCCCCCAGGCAGTAGCCCACTGCGTGTACTTTTTGATTGGGCAGCACGGTGCAGACCGCCTCCAGCGCGTCCACCACGCCCATGCGCAGGTAGTCGTCCATGCCCAGGTCGCGGTCGTGCGCTGTCGGGTTGGTCCACGACACCACAAACACGGTAAAGCCCTGGTCCACCAGGTATTTGACCAGCGAGTTGCCCGGCGACAGGTCCAGGATGTAGTACTTCATGATCCAGGCCGGCACGATCAAAATCGGCTCGGGGTGCACGCTGTCACCGCTGGGCGTGTACTGGATCAGCTCGATCAGCCGGTTGCGAAACACCACCTGCCCCGGCGATGTGGCCACCACCGTGCCCACGGGGTAGGCATCGGTGCCCAGCGGTGCGGCCTGTGCCCGCAGCAGTTGCATGTCGTCCTGGTAGTTTTGAAACCCCTGCCACAGGCTGGCCCCGCCGGTGTCGGCCATGCGCTGCAACACCACCGGGTTGGTGGCCACCTGGTTGGCGGGCGACAAGGTGTCCAGCAACTGCCGTAGCGTAAAACTGACCACATCTTCATGGTGTTTGGACACGCCCCGCACCCCCGTGCTGGCGCGCTGCCACCACGCTTGCGTGCGCAAAAATGTCTGGCTGTAGAGGTTGAAGGGCCAGGTTTGCCATGCCGGATCGGAAAACCGCCGGTCTTGCAGCAAGTGGCCGGGCGGCTGTGGTGCATCCGCAAATGCGGCCGCATGCAGCGCCACCAGCTCGCCCGCCAGCAGCGCCGCTTCTTGCCCAGCGGCCACCCGCAGTTCGGCCATTTGCCCCGGGTTGCGCGACAGGTGCAGCAACCAGTCCATAAAGGCCAGCTGCAAGGCCACGGTAGAAATACCCCCGCTCAGGGGCGCCAACTTCGCATGGGTCCAATGGTCCAGATTGCGGGCGGGATGGGTAACCGGCTTCGGTAGCAAAGGCGTAGTGGTGGGTGTCATGCGGTACGAGCTTTCCAAAAAATGGGCCATCGCCATGAAAACAGCAGACTGCGATGGTTTGATGAAATCTCTGGCTGCGCAGCCAAACAGTGCGTACTTGACGCGTAACGGATGGTCTACAAATGCCCAGCGGCCCGCCATGTGCTAGCGCACATAGAGTGGTGATTAGGGGCAGTTACCTAACGGCGATAGCCCGCAACCGTGCTGCTGGGTCCACGCGCGGCCCGGGTGGCATCCATCTGTGCGGTAGCGAACACAGGCAACTTGGCTGCCATTTGATATGCATCAAGGGCCGCACCCGCTGGCCGGGAAACACTGGCAATGTCGGTACATGGAGCGTCGCTATGTCTGTCAGCGCACAGACACAGGCCGTGGAGCTTGGATACCGTAAGTTCTTCAACCACTGTCGTCTGAGAGCACGTTATGACCCCATCGGCTACACCTTTTCCCAAACCGACTGCGGTGGCACGGGCTCCCGGCACGCTGGGCCTCGGCCTGCTGGTGGCCCTGGTGGTGGGCTCCATCATTGGCAGTGGCATTTTTGGCCTGCCGCAAAACATGGCGGCGGGGGCCGGTGCGGGGGCTATTCTGATCGGCTGGACCATCACCGGCGTGGGCATGCTGACCCTGGCCCGCGTCTACCAAATGCTGTCGCTGCGCAAGCCGGAGCTGGACAACGGCGTGTACGCCTATGCCCGTGCCTTGTCGGGCGAATACGTGGGTTTTAACTCGGCCTGGGGCTACTGGATCAGCGCCTGGATTGGCAACGTGGGTTACCTGGTGGCGGCCTTTGGTGCGCTGGGCTACTTCTTTCCGGTGCTGGGCGACGGCAATACGCCCGCCGCCGTGCTGGGCGCGTCCATTGCGCTGTGGGCCATCCACCTGCTGGTGCTGCGCGGCATACAGGGTGCGGCAGTACTGAACGCCGTGGTCACGCTGGCCAAGGTGGTGCCGCTGCTGCTGTTTATCGTGCTGGTGGCGATGGCTTTCCAGATAGACACTTTCCGGCTCGACTTCTGGGGCAATGCCCAGCTGGGCTCGGTGCTGGACCAGGTCAAAAGCACCATGCTGGTGACGGTGTGGGTGTTTATTGGCATCGAGGGGGCCAGCGTGTACTCGGCCCGCGCCCGTGAGCGCAAAGACGTGGGCCGCGCCACAGTGATGGGCTTTTTGGTGTGCCTGGTGCTGCTGATGGCGGTGTCGTTGCTGTCGCTGGGCATCACCACCCAGCCTGAACTGGCGGCACTCAAAAACCCGTCGATGGCGGGCGTGCTGGAAAAGGCCGTGGGCACCTGGGGCGCGGTGGCCATTACCTTGGGGCTGGTGATTTCGGTGGGCGGTGGCTTCCTGGCCTGGATGCTGCTGGCGGCAGAGTCGCTGTTCACACCGGCAGGCGGTGGTGTCATGCCGTCCTGGTTGTCCCAGCAAAACCCCCAAGGCGTGCCCGCCAACGCCCTGTGGCTGACCAACGGCATGGTGCAGGTGTTTTTGCTGGTCACGCTGTTCTGGAAGGCCTCGTACCTGGCGCTGATATCGCTGTCCACCGCGATGATTTTGGTGCCGTATTTATTCAGCGCCCTGTACGGCCTGGTGCTGGCCTGGCGCGGCGAGGGTCCGCGTGCGGCGCAGCACCGCAGCGACATCGCTGTGGCCGGGCTGGCGGCCGTGTATTGTCTGTGGCTGCTGTATGCGGCCGGGCTGAAGTATTTACTGCTCAGCGCCCTGCTCTATGCGCCGGGTGCGCTGCTGTACATCGTGGCCAAACGCCAGCGTTCCGAACAGGCATTTACGCCCTGGGAATGGCTGGTGCTGGCGCTGCTGGTGGCGCTGGCCGCAGTCGCCGCCTATCTGCTCAGCATGGGCCAACTCACGCTTTAAAACCGGACACACCACCATGACAACCCCCTCCCAAGGCCTGCACTCCGAAGTCGGCCGCCTGCGCAAGGTACTGGTCTGCCGCCCGGGTCTGGCGCAAAAACGCCTGACCCCAGCCAACTGCCACGAACTGCTGTTTGACGATGTGCTGTGGGTGGCGCAGGCCCGCAACGACCACGATGCCTTCACATCGGCCATGACCGATCGCGGTGTGGAGGTGCTGGAGCTGCACGACCTGCTGGCCACCACGATGGGCAACCTGGTGGCCCGCACCTGGCTGCTAGACCGCAAACTCAGCCCCGACTTTGTAGACCCTGAAACCGCCGCCCAGCTGCGCCCCTGGCTAGAGGCCCTGCCGCCCGCGCTGCTGGCCCAGCACCTGATTGGCGGCGTGGCCCGGGCCGAGCTGCCGTTTGCCATGGACGGCCTGCTGGCCCGCTGCGCCAGCCCGGCCGACCTGCTGCTGCCGCCCCTGCCCAACACCTTGTTCACCCGCGACAACAGCTGCTGGATTGGCGCGGGCGTGGTGCTGTGCCCCATGTACTGGCCGGCCCGCCGCCAGGAAACATTGCTGATGGCGGCGGTGTACCGCTTCCACCCCGCGTTTGCCGGCACGGTGACCGAATGGTGGGGCGACCCCGAGGCAGGCCATAGCGACCATGGCCTGGCCACGCTGGAAGGTGGCGACGTGATGCCGCTGGCCAATGGCGTGGTGCTGGTCGGCATGGGTGAACGCAGCTCGCCCCAGGGGGTGAGCCAGCTGGCCCGCCGCCTGTTTGCCCAGGGTGCAGCTACCCAGGTACTGGCCGCGCAGTTGCCCAAATCACGCGGGGCCATGCACCTGGACACGGTGTTTACCTTTTGCGATGTGGACCTGGTCACGGTGTTCCCCGAGGTGGTGAACGCCATCCGCGTGCACAGCCTGCGCCCCGGCAAGAGCGATGGCGTGCTGGACGTGCGCACCGAGACCCTGCCCTTCCTGGAAGTGGTGGCCGCCGCCATCGGCCAGCCCCGGCTGCGCAGCATCGCCACCGGGGGCGATGCCTACGAGGTGGAGCGCGAACAGTGGGACGACGGCAACAACCTGCTGGCCCTGGCCCCCGGCGTGGTCATGGCCTACAACCGCAATACCTACACCAACACCTTGCTGCGCAAAGCCGGGGTGGAAGTCATCACCGTGCCCAGCGGCGAACTGGGGCGCGGGCGCGGCGGCAGCCACTGCATGTCTTGCCCGATCGAGCGCGATGCGATCTAACGATGTGGGCACGCCTCGGGGAGGCCGAGGAGGCCGGGGTGGGTGGCTCCGCGAATGTCCCCCGGCCTGCGGCCTCCTCCTTTATTTCGCTACGCCATCCACCCCAACCTCCTCGGCAAGGGTGTTGGGCGCACATCGCGTGGCAATACCGCTGGCAGGAGCGGGTTGGCATGGCACTCGGCGCAGCGGCATAAAGGAGGAGCCGACGGCCCTAGGCCGTCGCGGGGGACAGCCGCAAAGTCGAGTGCCATGCCAGCCCGCTCCCAGCACACCCCACCCCCACCGAATTTTGGAAATGAAATAACCCCCCAAGGACCCCATGAGCTTCAACCTCCGCAACCGCAGCCTGCTGACGCTGCAAGACTTCGCCCCCGCCGACATCCGCTACCTGCTGGACCTGGCCGCCGACCTGAAACGTGCCAAAACAGCGGGCACCGAACACCCCCGGCTGCAAGGCAAAAACATCGCGCTGATTTTTGAAAAAGCCTCCACGCGCACCCGCTGCGCCTTTGAGGTGGCGGTACACGACCAGGGCGGCCACGTCACCTACATCGACTCGGTGGGTTCGCAAATGGGCCACAAGGAATCGCTGAAGGACACGGCCCGGGTGCTGGGCCGCATGTACGACGGCATCGAGTACCGGGGCTTCCACCAAAGCGTGGTGGAAGACCTGGCCCGCTACTCGCACGTACCGGTGTGGAACGGCCTGACCGACGAAGCCCACCCCACCCAGGTGCTGGCCGACCTGCTGACCATGCAGGAGTTTGGCGAAAAACCGCTGCACGAGCTGTCGTTTTGCTACCTGGGAGACGCCCGCTTCAACATGGGCTGCTCGCTGCTGATTGGCGGCACGCAAATGGGCATGGACGTGCGCATCGCCGCCCCCGTAGAACTGCAACCACCGGCAGAGCTGGTGGCGCAGATGCGCGCACTGGCCGTCACCACCGGGGCCCGCATCACGCTGGAGACCGACCCGCTCAAAGCCGTGGCGCTGGCCGACTTTGTCTACACCGATGTCTGGGTTTCCATGGGCGAGCCGGACGCGGTGTGGAAGCAGCGCATCGAGCAGCTCATGCCCTACCAGGTCAACACCGCGCTGATGCAGGCCACCCAGAAGCCGCGTTCGCGCTTCATGCACTGCCTGCCTGCCTTCCACAACCTGGACACCGAGGTGGGCCGCCAAATCCACGAGCGCTATGGCCTGAGCGAGATCGAGGTGACCGACGAAGTCTTCGAGTCCGATGCCTCCATCGTCTTCAGCCAGGCCGAAAACCGCTTGCACACCATCAAGGCGGTGCTGGTGGCCACGCTGGCATGAAGGTGCTCGTCGCCCTGGGCGGCAATGCACTGCTGCGGCGCGGCCAGGCGCTGAGTGCGGGCAACCAGCTGGTCAACATCCGCCGCGCCGCCGCCCAGCTGGCCCGCATTGCCAGCGCACATACGCTGGTACTGACGCACGGCAACGGGCCCCAAGTGGGCTTGCTGGCCTTGCAGGCTGCCGCCTATACCGCCGTAGACAGCGCTGTGGAAAGCTACCCGCTGGACGTGCTGGGGGCTGAGTCGGAGGGCATGATCGGCTACCTGCTGGAGCAGGAGCTAGCCAACCTGCTGCCCGCCACACGCAGCATCACCACGCTACTGACCCGGGTGGAGGTAGACCCCCTCGACCCCGCGTTTAGCCACCCGACCAAACCGATTGGCCCGGTCTACACCGCCGCCCAGGCCGAGGCACTGGCAGCAGATAAAGGCTGGGCGATGGCCGCCGACGGTAAAGGCATGCGCCGCGTGGTCGCCTCCCCCCCACCGCTGCGCGTGCTGGGCCTGGAGGCCATCCGCTGGCTGCTGGAACACAACGCGCTGGTGATTGCGGCAGGCGGCGGCGGCATCCCCGTAGCCCGGGGCGCGGATGGCCACAGCCTGCAAGGCGTAGAGGCCGTCATCGACAAAGACCTGTGCAGCAGCCTGCTGGCGCGCGAACTGCAAGCCGACTGCCTGGTCATCGCCACCGATGTCGCTGCGGTGTACCTGGACTGGGGCCTGCCCAGCCAGCGCGCCCTCGGCAAAGTCACGCCGCAAGCATTGGCGCAACACCCCTGGCCCGCCGGCACGATGGGCCCCAAGGTGGCGGCCGCCTGCGCGTTCGTAGCCGCCACTGGATGCCGCGCCGTGATCGGCTCGCTGGACGACATCGAAGCCCTGCTGGACGGCACAGCAGGCACCCAGATTTGCCCCGACCCGGCGGGCAGAGCAGCCACGCCATGATTTATAAGAAATATGCCTTTAGCGCAATTTCCACCTGCGCTAGTAGCTATAAAAATAATAGTACCCTGCTGGTCGCCGCCCTGCTGCTGGCAGGCTGCGCCTCCATGGCCCCTCCCTATGCAGCACCCGCGCTGCCCGTGGCGGCGCGCTATACAACGGATGCCCCGGCAGACGGCGCGAATGCCGCCGCCACCGACTGGAACGGCTACTTCAGCGACCCGGCGCTGCGCAGCCTGATCGCCCAGGCGCTGGCCCACAGCCGCGACCTTCGCGCGGCCCTGCTGCGGGTGGAAGAAGCCCGCGCCGTGTACGGCATACAGCGTGCGGACCAGTTCCCCAGCATCACCGCCCAGGCCGCTGGCACGCGCTCGCGCACCCCGGCCGACCTGAGCTTTACCGGCAAGCCCCTGCTCGGCAACCAGTTCCAGGTGGCACTGGGCCTGGCCAGCTGGGAGCTGGACTTCTGGGGCCGCGTGCACAGCCTGCAAGACGCCGCCCTGGAGAACTACCTGGCCACCGACGCGGCCCGCCGCGCCGCCACCGTGGCCCTGGTCGCGCAGGTGGCGAATGGCTACCTGGCGGTACACGAGCTGGGCGAGCGCATTACGCTGGCCCAGCAAACCATTGCCAGCCGCGCCGAGAGCCTGCGCATCTTCCAGCGCCGGGTGGCGGTGGGTGCAACCTCCCGCCTCAACCTAACCCAGGTTGAAACCCTGTACAGCCAGGCCCAGGCGCTGGGGGTGCAACTGGAACAAGCCCGCGCCGCCCAGCTACAGGCGCTGAGCCTGCTGGTGGGCGCGCCCGTAGTGCTGCCGCCCACCCTGGCCGCGCTAGACGCACAGACCATCGGTGTGCCGCTGCGGGCCGGTCTGCCGTCCGACCTGCTGCTGCAACGCCCCGACGTGCTGGCCGCCGAGCACCAGCTCAAGGCCGCCCACGCCAACATCGGAGCCGCCCGCGCCGCCTTTTTCCCACGCGTGGCGCTGACCAGCTCCTGGGGCACCGCCAGCGCAGAGCTGGACGGCCTGTTCCAGCCCGGCAGCCCGGCCTGGAGCTTCTCGCCCAGCATCTCGCTGCCGGTATTTGACATGGGCCGCCGCCGCAACAACCTGGACCTGGCCGAAACCCGCCGTTCGCTGGCGGTGGTGCAGTACGAGAAAGCCGTGCAGGCCGCCTTCCGCGATGTGTCTGACGCGCTTTCGGCCCAGCACTGGCTGGGCGAGCAGACGGCCATCGCCACCCGCGCATTGGCCACCCAGGCCGAGCGTGCACGGCTGTCGCAAATGCGCTTTGACAACGGCGCCGCCGCCTACCTGGAAGTGCTGGATGCACAGCGCGACCTGCTGGCGGCCCAACAGCAGTGGGTGCAAACCCGCCACGCCCTGCTGGGCAGCCGGGTCAGCCTGTACGCCGCCCTGGGCGGTGGAGCCCTGGAGCCCACGCCCGCCGCCCACACCACACTCCTCGCACCCCCATGAACACGACCAATACCCCCAGCCCCGCGCCTGCCCCGCCGCCCCCGGCCCCGTCCTTCCTCCAGAAATGGAAGCCTTGGTTGCTCACCGCCGCCATCGTCGCCGCCTTGGGGGTGCTGGGCCTGGTGGCCTGGCAGATGCTGCAGCCCAAGGGCCCGGGCGAGGGCTTTACCAGCAGCAATGGCCGCATCGAGGCCACCGAGATCGACGTGGCCGCCAAACTGGGCGGGCGGGTGCAAGACATCCTGGTGGACGAAGGCGCTTTTGTACAAGCCGGCCAGGTACTGGGCCATATGCAGGTGCAAACCCTGGAAGCCCAGCGCGACGAAGCCCGCGCGCGCCAGCAACAGGCCGTGGCCGGGGTGGACACCGCCCTGGCCCAGGTGGCGGTGCGCACCAGCGACCGCATGGCCGCACAGGCCGTGGTGGCGCAGCGGCACAGCGAGCTAGAGGCAGCACAGCTGCGCTTCCAACGCTCGCAGATACTGGCCCGCGAAGGCGCTTCGTCCGAGCAAGAGCTGGACGACGACCGTGCCCGGGTGCGCAGTGTGCAGGCGGCGGTAGACGCATCCCAGGCCCAGGTAGCGGCCGCCAGCGCGGCCATCGCCGCAGCCCATACCCAGGTGACTGCCGCGCGGTCTGCCATCCACGCGGCCGATGCCAGCGTGGTGCGCATCCAGGCCGACATCACCGACAGCACCCTGACCGCACCCCGCGCAGGCCGCGTGCAGTACCGCATCGCCCAGACCGGCGAGGTACTGGGTGCGGGCGGCAAGGTGCTGAGCATGGTGGACCTGGCCGACGTTTACATGACTTTCTTTGTGCCCGAAGCCACCGCCGGACGGCTGGCCCTGGGCAGCGATGTCCACCTGGTGCTGGATGCCGCCCCCCAGTACGTGGTGCCCGCCAAGGTGTCGTATGTGGCCAGCACCGCGCAGTTCACGCCCAAGACGGTGGAAACCGCCAGTGAACGGCAAAAACTGATGTTCCGCGTCAAGGCCCAGATCGACCCGGCGCTGTTGCAAAAGCACTTGCAGCAGGTGAAGACCGGCCTGCCCGGCATGGCCTGGGTCAAAACCGACCCACAGGCTAGCTGGCCTGCGGAGCTGGCCATCAAGATTCCGCAATGAAAGGTGCCCCTGCCGCGCCTGCGGTCGCCAGCCTGGCAGGCGTCAACCTGCACTACGGAAAAACGCAGGCGCTGCGCAACATCCAGCTGCACATTCCGGCGGCGTGCATGGTCGGCCTGATCGGGCCCGACGGCGTGGGCAAATCCAGCCTGCTGTCGCTGCTGGCCGGGGCCCGAGCGGTGCAGGACGGCCAGGTCATGGTGCTGGGCGGTGACATGGCCCGCCAGCCGCACCGCGACAGCGTCTGCCCGCGCATTGCCTACATGCCGCAGGGCCTGGGCAAAAACCTCTACCCCACCCTGTCGGCGGAGGAAAACCTGCAGTTCTTTGGCCGCCTGTTTGGCCACAACGCGGCCGAGCGCCGCCGCCGCATCGACACGCTGACCCAGAGCACCGGCCTGCAAGCCTTTTTGTCGCGCCCGGCGGGCAAGCTGTCGGGCGGCATGAAGCAAAAGCTGGGCTTGTGCTGCGCCCTGATCCACGACCCGGACCTGCTGATCCTGGACGAACCCACCACCGGCGTGGACCCACTGTCGCGCCGCCAGTTTTGGGACCTGATCGACCACATCCGCACCCAACGCCCGGGCATGAGCGTGGTGGTGGCCACCGCCTACATGGAAGAGGCCGACCGCTTTGACTGGCTGGTGGCGATGGACGCGGGCCAGATCCTAGCCGAAGGCACGCCCGCCGAGCTTCACGCCCGCACCCATACCGACACATTGGAGGCGGCCTTCATCGCCCTGCTGCCCGAGGCGCAGCGGCGCGAACACCATGCCATCGTGGTGCCGCCGCTGGCCGACGCAGCACAGGCAGACATCGCCATCGAGGCCAAGGGCCTGAGCATGCGCTTTGGCGACTTTCTGGCGGTGGACCATGTGGACTTTCGCATCCGGCGCGGCGAGATCTTTGGCTTCCTTGGTTCGAATGGCTGCGGCAAGTCCACCACCATGAAGATGCTGACCGGCCTGCTGCCCGCCAGCGAAGGCCAGGCCCTGCTGTTTGGCCGCAAGGTGGACCCCAAAGACATCGACACCCGCAAACGGGTCGGCTATATGTCGCAGGCCTTCTCGCTGTACAACGAGCTGACGGTGCGCCAAAACCTGGTGCTGCACGCACGGCTGTTCCAGGTGTCCGAGGCAGAGATACCGGCACGGGTGGAAGAAATGGTGCAGCGCTTCCAACTGCGCGAAACGCTGGACAGCCTGCCCGAAAGCCTGCCGTTGGGCATACGCCAGCGCCTGTCGCTGGCGGTGGCGATGGTGCACAAGCCCGAGCTACTGATACTGGACGAGCCCACCTCGGGCGTGGACCCGATTGCGCGCGACATGTTCTGGCAGCTGATGATCGACCTGGCACGCAACGACCTGGTGACGATTTTCATCTCCACCCACTTCATGAACGAAGCCGAGCGCTGCGACCGCATCTCGCTGATGCATGCAGGCCGGGTGCTGGTAACCGACAGCCCCACCGGCCTGGTGCAACAACGCGGCACGCAAAATCTGGAGCAGGCCTTCATCGCCTACCTGGAAGAAGCCTCGCCCAGCGCCGCACCGGTGGAGTCCGCGCCTGCTACTACGGCAGTCGCGCCATCTGTTGTGCCACCGCGCAGACGGCGTTTCAGCCTGGGCCGGGCCCTGAGCTACAGCTTGCGCGAATCCCTGGAGCTGCAACGCGACCCGGTGCGTGCGGCCCTGGCCTTGCTGGGCACCGCCCTGCTAATGTTCATCATGGGCTACGGCATCAGCCTGGACGTAGAAAACCTGTCCTACGCCATCCTGGACCAGGACCAGTCGGTGCTCAGCCAAAACTATGCGCTGAACCTGGCGGGTTCGCGCTATTTCATCGAAAAGCCCCCGATTACCGACTACGCCGACCTGGACCAGCGCATGCGCAGCGGCGAGCTCTCGCTGGCGATTGAAATACCGCATGGCTTTGGCCGCGACATCGCGCGCGGCAAGGCGGTGGAAATGGGCGCCTGGGTCGATGGTGCCATGCCCGCACGGGCTGAAACGGTGCGCGGCTATGTGCAGGCCATGCACCAGATGTGGCTGGTCGAGATGGCCACGCACCGGCTCGGCGTGGCCCCCACGGCGGCCAGCAGCATCGAGACCCGCTACCGCTACAACCCGGACGTAAAAAGCCTGCCCGCCATGGTGCCCGCCATCATCCCCATGCTGCTGATGATGATTCCGGCCATGTTGACCGCGCTCTCGGTGGTGCGCGAAAAGGAGATGGGCTCCATCATCAACCTCTATGTCACCCCGGTCACGCGCAGCGAATTTCTGCTGGGCAAGCAACTGCCCTATATCGGGCTGGCCATGTTCAATTTCTTTTTGATGTCGCTGCTGGCCGTAACCTTGTTTGGCGTGCCCATCAAGGGCAGCTTCGGCACGCTGGCGCTGGCGGCGCTGGCCTTCGTGGTCAGCTCCACCGGCCTGGGCTTGCTGGCATCCACCTTCACCCAAAGCCAGATAGCCGCCATGTTCGTCACCATGATTGGCACCATGCTGCCCTGCATACAGTTTTCTGGCCTGCTGAACCCGGTGTCTTCGCTGGAAGGCATGGGGGCCTGGATCGGCCACATCTATCCGGCCACGCACTTCCTGACGATTTGCCGTGGGGTCTTCAACAAGGCTCTGGACATGTCCGATCTGGGCAGCGCGTTCTGGCCCCTGCTGGTGGCCGGGCCGGTGATCGTCGGCCTGTCCATCCTGTTGCTGAAAAAACAGGCCCGCTGAATGCGTATCTCCCATATTTACCGCCTGGGCGTGAAAGAGCTGTGGAGCCTGCTGCGCGACCCCATGATGCTGGCGTTGATCGTCTACATGTTCACCGCCGCCATCTACGTGGCCGCTACCGCCATGCCCGAGAGCTTGCACAACGCCCCCATTGCCATCGTGGACGAAGACGGCTCGCCGCTGTCGGCGCGCATCGTGTCGGGCTTTTATCCGCCGCATTTCAAGATCCCGGTGATGGTGTCGCTGGCCGAGGTGGATGCCAGCATGGACGGCGGCCAATACACCTTTGTGCTGGACATTCCGCCCAATTTCCAGCGCGATGTGCTGGCCGGCAAGGCCCCCGCACTGCAGCTGAATGTGGATGCCACCCTGATGAGCCAGGCCTTTACCGGCAATGGCTATATTCAGCAAATCATCGGCAGCGAGGTGAATGCATTTGTGCAGCGCGTGCGCAGCAACGCCGTGCCGCCGGTTGATCTGGTGCTGCACATGCGCTTCAACCCGAATCTGGAGCAGGCCTGGTTCGGGTCGCTGATGGAAATCATCAACAACGTGACCATGCTGTCCATCATCCTCACCGGTGCCGCCCTGATCCGCGAACGGGAACACGGCACGCTGGAGCATTTGCTGGTCATGCCCGTAACGCCCATCGAGATCATGCTGGCCAAGGTGTGGTCGATGGGGGCGGTGGTGTTGGTGGCCGCGCTGGTGGCGCTGGTGTTGGTGGTGCAGGGGGCCCTGCGTGTGCCGGTGCAGGGTTCGGTGGCCTTGTTCATGCTGGCGGCAGGCTTGCACCTGTTTGCCGCCACATCGCTGGGGATTTTTCTGGCCACGCTGGCGCGGTCCATGCCGCAGTTCGGCATGCTGCTGGTGCTGGTGCTGCTACCGCTGCAAATGCTGTCCGGGGGCGCTACGCCACGGGAGAGCATGCCCGCGTTTGTGCAAGACGCGATGCTGGCCGCACCCACCACGCACTTTGTGATGGCCGGCCAGGCCATCCTGTTTCGCGGTGC
Organism: Rhodoferax sp. LB1P47; assembly: GCF_056521445.1. Classification (NCBI taxonomy): domain Bacteria; kingdom Pseudomonadati; phylum Pseudomonadota; class Betaproteobacteria; order Burkholderiales; family Comamonadaceae; genus Rhodoferax; species Rhodoferax sp. LB1P47. Next base: position 327,911 of record NZ_JBWMAU010000002.1, read on the forward strand.
GGGGATCGCCGTGGTGTGGCCACAGTTGCTGGCCATTTTGGTGATTGGCACCGTCTTGTTTTTTATGTCGCTGGCGCGCTTTCGCAAAACGATTAGCCAGATGGCCTGAACGGAAAATACAGGCCAGGAGGCAGATCACTCAATGCGACACCAGCACACCCCGCAGGGTTTGTGACAGCAACGACCGCGTGACACCGCCCAGCGCCCATTCGCGCAGGCGGCTGTGGCCGTAAGCCCCGGCAACCACGATATCGGCCCCGTATTCCGTGGCAATACCCGCCAGTTGGGCGGCATCATCGCCAGTAGACAGAGGCGCCAGCGGCTCCGCCACCACACCGTGCCGGTGCAGCCAGGCCACCACGTCGGCCAGCCGCGCCCGGGCCGCGTCCAGCGTGGAGGCCGACGCAATCTCCACCACCGTCACATCGGTCGATTTTTTCAGCAGCGGTAATGCGTCATAGATAGAACGGCGGGATTCAGGCGTGTCTCGCCAGCCCACGACGATCCGGTCCAGCTGCAAAGACGCCACCGCTGGTGGCACCACCAAGACGGGCCGCCCCACCTGCATGATGAAATCGCCGATATTCACCGCCCGTGTGGCATCGAACAAATCGCCGCTGGGGATGCTGGTAATGAACAGATCGGCGCTGCGGGCTTCACACGCCAGGTAGTCGCTGAGCGATCCATACCCCTGGGTAGACCGCCATGCCAGCCATTCCACGTGCGGCTGCAACACGCTGCGAAACTGCGCCTCGGTGTGCTGCATCTCCTTGGCGATTTCCGCCCGGTCCTGCTCCAGCAACTCGCCCGAAATATAGCCGTCTCCATAGACCATCGGTAGCGGCTGGCAGGCGGCAATACCTATCACCCCAGCCTGGAAGCGCTGGGCCAGGTCCGCCGTAATCTGTAGCAACTGCGCATTGGAACGGCCCAACTCCAAATGCACCATCAACGTAGCGTAGGACATAGTTTCTCCGGTTAAAAAATGGATTCCGCGTCTGGAGAGAGTGGCCAGAATACCGCCACGGTAGATGCGCACGCCGTCTCGGTCTGTGCGCTGCCGTACATAGGGCCCTGCCCCGTGGCCCGTGCAGGACACCGCCTACGCACCCGCAAGCCAAAGCCCCCTGGGCACAGTCGCGCCGTCTGACGGGGGGCGCACACGCCAAGCACCACACTCATGCCACTCCTACTCTTTCAAGGAAACTGACATGACAACACCTGCACCCCTTTCATCCCGTCCGTCCTATGGCTACTGGGCCTTCAGCATGGCCGCCCTGCTGGCGGTGACGGCTGCAAGCGCCCAAATCGCCATCGATGCCTCCGGCAATTACAAGGTAGAGGTGCAGTCTTGCCGCAGTGGCCAAACGCCGCAAAACCTGGCCACCTGCCTGGAAGAGGCGCGTAACGCGCAGGCGGACAAAAACCACAGCAAAACCACACCAAAGGCCGATCTGGAGGCCAACGCGATGTCCCGCTGCGAACCCCTGCCGGTAGACGACAAGGCAGCTTGCCGCGCGCGCATGATGGGCCAAGGCAGCAGCTCCGGTAGCGTGGCGGGAGGCGGCATCTTGCGAACCTTTACCTCGGTGGAGACATTGAAAGCTGCGCCCTAACCTGCACGCGAAGAGACAAGAAACATTCCCAATACCCCTTTTTGGGGGCTGCATTAGTTGCTGAAGTGCAGGCGCACGCCGCTACTTAAACAATAGCTACCAGCGCAGGTGGCATATGCGTTAGCGGCCTTTTTTTCTTAAAAAATTGAATCTAACAGCGTAAGCCCGGCGTATAGTCGCGCGCTTACCTTATGAAGCATTTACTCAATTTATTAGCCGCCATTGCACTGCTGGTCTGGGGCACCCACCTGGTCCGCACCGGGGTGCTGCGTGTATTCGGAGCCAACCTGCGCCAGATCCTGGCGCACAGCATGGGCAACCGGTTTACCGCCGCGCTCTCGGGCATCGGTGTAACCGCCTTGGTGCAGTCCAGCACCGCCACCTCGCTGATGACCTCGGCCTTCGTCGGCCAGGGCCTGATCACCCTGCCCGCCGCGCTGGCGGTGATGCGCGGGGCCGACATCGGCACCAGCCTGATGTCGGTGCTGTTCTCGTTCGACCTGTCCTGGCTGTCGCCGCTGTTCATCTTCATTGGCGTGGTGATGTTCTTGTCTACCAAAGACGGCACCGCCGGACGCATGGGCCGGGTACTGATCGGCCTGGGCCTGATGCTGCTGGCGCTGCGGCTGGTGGTGGAAGCCACCGAGCCGCTGCTGGCCTCACCTGTTGTGAAGGGTTTGCTGGCCGCCGTGAGCAGCGATGTGCTGATGGAAATCACCCTGGGCATGGTGCTGGCGGTGTTGGCCTATTCCAGCCTGGCGGTGGTGCTGCTGATTGCCGCGCTGGCCGCATCGCATGTGATCCAGATGGACGTGGCGCTGGGCCTGGTGCTGGGTGCCAACCTGGGCAGCGGCGCGCTGGCGGTGCTGACCACCGCCAAATCGGCCACCGAGGTACGCCAGGTCACCGTCGGCAATTTTGTCTTCAAGCTGATGGGCGTGGTGATGGTGGCCCCGTTTGTGGGCCTGTGGCTGCGCTACGTGCAACCGTCCATGCCCGATGCCACCCACGGCGTGGTGCTGTTCCATCTGGCCTTCAACGTGTCCATGAGCGTGGCCTTTATCGGGCTGACGCAGTGGGTCGCCAAAGCGATGGAAAAGCTGCTGCCCAAGCCGCCGCCTGCTGTCACCCAGATGCGGCCGCACCACCTCGACCCGTCTGCCCTGTCTACCCCGTCGCTGGCCATCTCCTGCGCGGCCCGCGAGGCACTGCACCAGGCCGACGTGGTGGAGACCATGATGCTGGGCATCCTGACGGTCATCAAAGACAGCGATCTGGCCCTGGCCGAAGACCTGCGCAAGCTCGACGACACGGTAGACCGCCTGTACTCAGCCATCAAGTACTACCTGACCAAAATATCCCGCGAAGCCTTGTCAGAGGAGGAAAGCCGCCGCTGGACCGACATCATCAGCTTCACCATCAACATGGAGCAGATCGGCGACATCATCGAGCGCGTGCTGATCGACGTGGAAGACAAAAAGATCAAGCCCGGCCGCAACTTCTCCGAAGCGGGCATGGCCGAGATCGCCGAACTGCACGCCCGCCTGGTAGACAACCTGCGCCTGTCGATGAGTGTGTTTTTGAACGGCAATGTGCATGATGCGAAAAAGCTGCTGGAAGAAAAAGCCCGCTTCCGCGACCTGCAACACGCCTACGCACGCTCGCACCTGGTGCGGCTGACGGACAACACCCTGTCCAGCATCGAGACCAGCTCACTGCACATCGACCTGATCAGCGAGCTCAAACGCATCAACTCGCACATCTGCTCGATTGCGTACCCGATTCTGGATTCAGCGGGGGCGCTGGCACCGAGCCGGCTGCGCAACTCGAAATTGGCGGACTTGGGCTAGCCGCCCGTCACCGGCGGGAAAAATGCCACTTCCGCGCCGTCCTCCAGCGCGGCGTGCGCATCCACCATCACCTGGTTCAGCGCCACCCGCACCACCCGGCTTGGGGCCAAGCTGCTGGCATAAGCACCGCCACGGGCCACCAGTTCGTCGCGCAGCGCCTGCACGGTGGCGGCAGTGGTTTCCACCAGCTCCTGCCCCGTGCCCATAGCTTCGCGGATGGAGGCGAAATACTTCACCGTCAGCCTCATGCTTGCAATTCCGCCAGTGGGATGAAGCGCACCTTATCGCCCCAGGCAATGCTCTGGCCGGGCTGGGTGTCCACCAGGCCATCGGCCCAGGCGGCGCTGGTAAGCACGCCGGAGCTTTGGTTGGCAAACAGGTCCAACCCGCCCGCCGCATTGCGCCGCACCCGCAAAAATTCGCGCCGCTTGTCGGCACGGGGCCAATCGAAGTGCGCGGGCAAGGCCATCGCGGGCGGCTCCACCGCCGTGGCCCCTTGCAAGCGCAGTACAAAGGGCCGCACCAGCAGCAAAAAGGTAACGAAACTGGCCACCGGGTTGCCCGGCAGGCCGATGAAATGGCTGGCTCCTACCGTTCCATAAGCAAACGGCTTGCCGGGCTTGATGGCCAGTTGCCACAGATGCAGGCTGCCCAGCGCCTGCACGGCGGCCTTCACATGGTCTTCTTCGCCCACCGAGACACCACCGCTGGTCAATACCAGGTCGTGTGTCTGGCTGGCGGTGCGCAGCGCGTCCACGGTGGCATCGCGCTGGTCGGGCACGATGCCCAGGTCGGTGACCACGCAGCCCATGCGCTGCAACAGGGCGCGCAAAAAGAAGCGGTTGGAGTTGTAGATGGCGCCGGGGCGCATGTCTTGCGGGGCCACGTCGCCGGGCATCACCAGCTCGTCACCGGTGGAAAACAAGGCCACGCGGGGGCGCCGCGCCACGGTCAGCGCATCCATGCCAATACTGGCCGCCAGCGCAATAGCAGCGGGCGTGAGTCGCTCACCTTTCGATAGCACCACAGCATTTTTCGCGACATCCTCACCGGCGCGGCGCACGCACTGGCCAGGCTGGGGCGGGCGCAGTACGCGCACCGTTCCATCGGGCTGCACGGCGCATTCTTCCTGCATGACCACCGCGTCGGCACCTAAGGGCATGGGCGCACCGGTGAAGATGCGGGCCAAGGTGCCGGGCTGCAAAGGTTCGGGGGCAGCACCTGCGGCGATGCGTTGCGAGACGGATAAAGCCGCATCGGCCACATCCGCCGAGCGCATGGCATAACCATCCATCGCGCTGTTGTCGAACGACGGCACTTGCAGCGGGGACACGGCATCTTGCGCCAGCACGCGGCCATCGGCCTCGAAGGTACTGACCGATTCCACAGCGGCCAGCGGCACGGCGTAGGCCAGCAGCGTGGCCAGCGCGTCGTCCAGCGGGATCAAGGGAGCACGGGGAGTCATACAGGAGCCTGGTATTCAAAAATTTCGGCATGCTGCTGCAACCAGGCCACCACGGCGGCGGGCTGGTTGATGTCGAGCACCGGAAGCTGGGTGGGACTGGGCAGCGGGGAATCGGTGGCGATGGCAACAATGCGCGGGTCATCGGGGTACTGCACCGGCTGGTCGGACGTGGCGCGCCAGACTTCGATCTTCGGCAGGTCGCTGGTTTTGAAGCCTTCGACCAGCACCCAGTCCACGCGAGGGTTGAGCTCGGCAATCAGCGCGTGCACCGTCAGCCGCTCGGGCGCTTCAAATTCGCGCACCAGGGCCAGCCGCAGGTCAGAGGCAATCACCACCTCGTGCGCCCCGGCCTGGCGGTGCCGCCAACTGTCTTTGCCGGGCTGGTCGATGTCGAACCGGTGGTGCGCATGCTTGGCCACCGAAACCCGCAGGCCCTGCTGCTTGAGCAGCGGAATCAGCTGCTCAAGCAGCGTGGTTTTGCCCGAACCGGAGAACCCGGCGAAAACCACGGCCTTCATGCGGCCGCCCGCAAAACACTACATTTTTGATAGCTGCTTGTGCAGGTGGAATATGCGCTAGAGGTAAATTTCATTCCTGTGCTGGCAGGATGAAGTGCGCAGAAGCCGTACACACGGTTTCCACCAAAGCTTTCACCAACGCCACATCAGCAGCCATGTTCAACACGCGCTTGGGCAGGGCTTCGATACCGACAAACTGCGCAGGCCGGTCGGGTTCGCGGCCCAGCGCTTCCACAATGGTGGCTGCAAACTTGATCGGCAGGGCCGTCTCCAGCACCACCATCGGGATGCCGGGTTGCAGGTGCTCCAGCGCCACCTTCAGGCCGTCGGCGGTATGCGTGTCAATCACCATGCCGTGGCGCGCATCGGTGTCAATGATGGTGGCCAGCCGGTCGGCGTGGGTGCTCTTGCCGCTGGCAAAACCGTAGCGGGCAGCGGCCTCCTGGAAAGCCGGGTCGGCGCTCAGGTCGAAGAAGCCCTGGGTGGCCAGCTGGGTGCTGAACAAGTCCTTGGTGCGCGCACCGTCACGGCCCAGCAGGTCGAACACAAAACGCTCGAAGTTCGAAGCCTTGGAGATATCCATCGACGGGCTAGAGGTCTCATGCGTATCCGCACTGCCACGCACGCGGTACACGCCGGTGCGGAAGAACTCATCGAGCACATCGTTCTCGTTGGTGGCCACCACCAGCTTCTCCACCGGCAGGCCCATCATGCGCGCCACGTGGCCCGCGCAGACGTTGCCAAAGTTGCCCGAAGGCACAGAGAAGCTGACCTTCTGGTCGTTGGTTTCGGTCGCCTGGATATAGCCCGCAAAGTAATAAACCACCTGGGCCAGCAGCCGCGCCCAGTTGATGCTATTGACCGTGCCGATTTTGTATTTGCGCTTGAAATCCAGGTCGTTGGACACCGCCTTGACGATGTCCTGGCAGTCGTCGAACACGCCTTCGATGGCGATGTTGATGATGTTGGCATCCATCAGGCTGAACATCTGCGCCTGTTGAAACGGGCTCATGCGGCCCTGCGGCGAGGTCATAAACACCCGCACGCCTTGCTTGCCGCGCATGGCGTATTCGGCCGCGCTGCCGGTGTCGCCGCTGGTGGCACCCAGAATGTTCAGCTCTTCACCGCGCCGCGCCAGCTCGTACTCGAACAGGTTGCCCAGCAACTGCATGGCCATGTCTTTGAAGGCCAGCGTGGGGCCGTTGGACAGGGCTTCCAGAAACACGCCGTTTTCCAGATGCCGCAGCGGCACGATCTCGCCGGTGCCAAACACTTCGGCGGTGTAGGTCTTGGCGCACAGGGCGCGCAGGTCGTCGGCCGGAATGTCGTCGATGTACAGCGACAAAATCTCAAACGCCAGCTCGGCATAGCCCTGCTGGTGGTAGACCGTGCGCCAGCGGGACAGCGTGGCGCTATCGACCTGCGGGTAGTGCGCGGGCAGGTACAGGCCGCCATCGGGGGCCAGGCCTTCAAGCAAGATTTCACAGAACTTGCGGGGGGTGGCATCGCCACGGGTGGAGAGGTAGTGCATGGTGTCCTTCAACGTCAAGACTGGAGTTTTAAGCCAACTCTTCTTTGCGAATCCGCGTGATCGGCGCCAGCACGGTCGGCAGCGCCTGCATCTGCGCCAGGGCGGCGTTCATGCGCGACTCTACGCAGTCGTGGGTCAGGATGATCACGTCGGTCTGGGTGGCGCCCTCACCGCCCACTTCGTCGGCTTCGCGTTGCAACACCGCGTCGATGCTGATGTCGGCGGCGGCCAGCAGGCCGGTCACTTTGGCCAGCACACCGGCCTGGTCGGCCACGCGCAGACGCAGGTAGTAGCTGGTGACCACATCGCCCATCGGCAGCACGGGGGCATCGCTCATAGCGTGGTGCTGGAAGGCCAGGTAGGGCACGCGCTGGGCGGGTTCGGCGGTGTGCAGGCGGGCAATGTCCACCAGGTCGGCGATCACTGCGCTGGCGGTGGGCTCGCTGCCCGCGCCCTTGCCGTAGTACAGCGTGGTGCCCACGGCATCTCCCTGCACCATCACCGCGTTCATGGCACCTTCCACATTGGCGATCAGGCGCTTGGCGGGGACCAGGCTGGGGTGTACGCGCAGCTCAATGCCCTTGTCCGTGCGCTTGGTAATGCCCAGCAGCTTGATGCGGTAGCCGAGCTGTTCGGCGTACTTGATGTCGGCGGCGCCCAGCTGGGTGATGCCTTCAATATAGGCCTTGTCAAACTGCACCGGAATGCCGAAGGCAATGGCCGACATCAGGGTCAGCTTGTGGGCTGCGTCCACGCCTTCGATGTCGAAGGTGGGGTCGGCTTCGGCATAGCCCAGGCGCTGGGCTTCTTTGAGCACCACGCCAAAGTCCAGGCCCTTGTCGCGCATTTCGCTGAGGATGAAGTTGGTGGTGCCGTTGATGATGCCGGCCACCCACTGGATGCTGTTGGCCGTCAGGCCTTCGCGCAGCGCCTTGATGATGGGGATGCCACCGGCCACCGCCGCTTCAAACGCCACCATCACGCCCTTGGCGTGGGCAGCGGCAAAGATTTCGGTACCGTGTACGGCCAGCAAGGCCTTGTTGGCGGTAACCACGTGCTTGCCCTGGGCAATAGCTTCCAGCACCAGCTCTTTGGCCAACGTGGTGCCGCCAATGAGTTCGACCACGATATCGATGGCCGGGTTTTGCACGATGGCGCGCGCGTCGGCCACCACCTGGGCGCGGTCGCCGACCAAAGCCTGGGCCTCGGCGATGTTGCGGCGCGACACCATAGCCACCTCGATGCCACGCCCGGCACGGCGCATGATTTCTTGCTGGTTGCGTTGCAATACGTTGAACACGCCGCTGCCGACGGTGCCGATGCCGAGGATGCCTACTTGGATGGGTTTCATATAAATATTTAAAGAAATAATGGCTCTAGCGCAGGTGCTACCTGCACTAGCTGCTACGTTTACGATAGTGTTCTAAGAATTTGGCAATGCGGCCAATGGCTTCGCGCAAGTCGTCTTCGTGGGGCAAAAAGACGATGCGAAAGTGGTCTGGCTTTTGCCAGTTGAAGCCTGTGCCTTGCACCAGCATGACCCGGGTTTCCCGCAGCAGCTCCAGAAAAAACTGGCGGTCGTCGGCAATCGGGTACACGGCCGGGTCGAGCCGGGGAAACATATACAGCGCGGCCTGCGGCTTGACGCAGGTCACCCCCGGAATGGCGGTAATCAGCTCATACGCCAGGTCGCGCTGGCGGCGCAACCGGCCGCCGTCGCCTACCAGTTCGCCAATGCTCTGGTGGCCGCCCAATGCGGTTTGAATCGCCCACTGGCCGGGCACGTTGGAGCACAGCTTCATGTTGGAGAGCATGTTCAGGCCCTCGATGTAGTCGGCGGCCACTTTTTTGTTACCCGACACCACCATCCAGCCCGCCCGGTAGCCACACGAACGGTAGCTTTTGGACAGGGAGTTGAAGGTCAGCGTCAGCACGTCGGTAGACAGGCTGGCCAGCGCGGTGTGCTGCACGCCGTCGTACAGCACCTTGTCGTAGACCTCGTCGGCCAGAATCACCAGCCCGTGCTCACGGGCAATCTCCACAATGGCGTGGAGCAGCGCATCGCTGTAGAGCACGCCCGTGGGGTTGTTGGGATTGATCACCACAATGCCCTTGGTGCGCGGGGTGATCTTGGCGCGGATGTCGTCCAGGTTGGGCATCCAGTTGTTGGACTCGTCACACAGGTAGTGCACCGGTGTGCCGCCGGAGAGGCTCGTGGAGGCCGTCCATAGCGGATAGTCGGGCATGGGCAGCAGCAGTTCGTCACCGTTGTCCAGCAAGGCGTTGGTGGCCATCGTGATCAGCTCGCTGGCGCCGTTGCCCAGGTAGATATCGTCCAGCGTGACCCCGGCAATCCCCTGCTGCTGGGTGTAGTGCATTACCGCCTTGCGCGCACCAAAAATACCTTTGCTGTCCGAGTAGCCCGCCGAATTGGGCAGATTGCGGATCATGTCCTGCTGAATCTCTTCGGGTGCGTCAAAGCCAAAAACCGCCAAATTGCCCAGATTGAGCTTGATGATCTTCTGCCCCTCGTCTTCCATCTGGCGCGCCGCGTCCATGATGGGCCCACGAATGTCATACAGCACGTTGGCTAACTTGGTGGATTTTTGGATAGTCTTCATGGCGTCCCCGGTAGGCTCAGGCTCGTAGAGGTGAAAACCTATAATTGGACCACATTTGCAATGCCATCCCATGAAGCTACAACCCGACAAATTCGACGTGCAATCCATCACCGGCTACGGGCCAGGCTGGGTGGGCATCAATGCTGACAAAGTACTGCACAGCGTGGTGGTGGGCTCGCGCGGCGAGCGACTGGAATGGAACTGCGGTCGCTTTGAAGATTTAACCCCCGAGCACTTTGCCCAACTGGCCGCGATGGCCCCGGAGCTGGTGATTTTTGGCAGCGGCAGCCGCATCCGCTTCCCGCAACCGGTGTGGCTCAAACCCCTGATGGCGCAGCGCATTGGCATCGAGACCATGGACACCCAGGCCGCCTGCCGCACTTACAACATCCTGGCCCAAGAGGGTCGACACGTGGTGGTGGCCTTGCTGCTGGAGCCAGCCGCCTGAGTCAATGGTGTTTTCCGGGTAAAATCTTGGGTTGCAGTTTGAAGCAGCCAGTGGTCACGCCACAGTGAATTAATTAGTACGCAGTTTGTAGCGATACAACGCTTCTACCTAGCCACTTCCTACTATTAACGACCACTCCCCCACTAGACCCCAAGCAGAGACCCCAAGCACTATGGCGATCGTTGTCAATAAACTCATCTCTGAATTTGAAGCCAACGCCACGGGTGGCATCAAGGTTTCCAACACCACCCACCTCGGCAAGGTAGTGGTTTTGTATTTTTACCCCAAGGACAACACCCCCGGCTGCACCACCGAAGCCATGCAGTTCCGCGACAAGCACAAGGAATTCGTCAAGGCCGGTGCCACCGTGTTCGGCGTGTCGCGCGACAACATGCGGTCGCACGATGAATTTAAAACCAAGCTTGAGCTGCCGTTTGAACTCATCGCCGACACCGAAGAAAAAATGTGCCACATGTTCGGCGTGGTCAAAAACAAGATCATGTACGGCAAAAAGGTCAAGGGCATCGAACGCAGCACTTTCCTCATCGGTGCCGACGGCATCTTGAAGAACGAATGGCGCGGTTTGAAGGTTCCCGGCCATGTGGATGACGTACTGCAAGCCGTCAAAGACCTAAAAAAAGCGGTTTAACCCATCCCACAGTCAACGCGTAGTACCGCAATGGGGCTCATGCATAATGAATCCATGTTGCTGGTAAATTTCACTACGCTTCCCCTTCAAAAGCCGCCCGGCCTGCCTGGCGGCTTTTGCGCTTTTTGAACTTCTTTTTTTAACGAGCGAGCCCCCGCCCTATGCCACTGCCTCCCGCCCCCACCAAGCGCGCCGCCACTTTGGCCCGTGAAGCCTATGACGTGGTAGCCATTCCCGTCAAAAAAACGGGGACCCGCCAGGCACCTAAAGCCGCCGTCAACGCCTCTGCGGTGCAAGAGAAACCGCAAGCCCGCAGCGTGGAGCCCGTGGTGGAGCCCAAACGCGCCAAGCCCGCACCCGAGGTCGCCAAAACCACGGCTTCCAGCGTAGACAAACCCGCAGAGGCACCAGCACGCAACCGCAATGCGGCCCTGCTGCAAGAACCCGCGCCCAAACGCAAAGCCCCAAAAATCACCGGCCCGGCCAAGTTGTTTGTGCTGGACACCAATGTACTGATGCACGACCCGATGTGCCTGTACCGCTTTGAAGAGCACGACATCTTCCTGCCGATGATCGTGCTCGAAGAGCTCGACAGCAACAAAAAGGGCATGACCGAAGTCGCCCGCAACGCCCGCCAAACCAGCCGCTCGCTGGACGCGCTGGCAGGCGCCAAAGAGGCCGACATCACCATTGGCCTGAAGCTGGACACCACCGGCCACTTGGAAGCGGGCGGCAAGCTGTTCTTCCAGACCCAGACGCTGGACTACACCCTGCCCAGCAGCCTGCCCCAGGGCAAGGCCGACAACCAGATTCTGGGCGTGGTCGAGGCGCTGCGCCCGCTGCACCCCGGCCGCGAAGTGGTGCTGGTGTCCAAAGACATCAATATGCGCGTCAAGGCCCGGGCCCTGGGCCTGGCCGCCGAGGACTACCAAAGCGACAAAGCCCTGGACGACGGCGAGTTCTTGTACTCCGGCGCGCTGGCCCTGCCTGCCGACTTCTGGACCAAGCACGGCAAAACCGTGGAAAGCTGGCAGCAAGGCCTGTACACCTTCTACCGCATCTCCGGCCCCGTCGTGCCCGAGATGATGGTCAACCAGTTTGTCTATTTCGAGTCTCCTGGCGAGCCCAATCTGTACGCCCGCGTGACCGAAATCCGCGCCAAAACTGCGGTGCTCAAGACGCTGAAGGACTACAACCACCTGAAGCACGCCGTGTGGGGCGTCACCACCCGCAACCGCGAACAAAACTTCGCGATGAACCTGCTGCTCGACCCGGAAGTCGATTTCGTCACCCTGACCGGCAACGCGGGCACCGGCAAAACCCTGATGGCGCTGGCTGCGGGCTTGACCCAGGTGCTGGACGAGCGCCGTTACACCGAAATCATCATGACGCGGGCCACGGTCAGCGTCGGTGAAGACATCGGCTTCCTGCCCGGCACTGAAGAAGAAAAGATGGGCCCCTGGATGGGCGCGCTGGACGACAACCTGGAAGTGCTGGCCAAAACCGAGACCAGCGCAGGCGAATGGGGCCGCTCGGCCACCAACGAGCTGATCCGCTCGCGCATCAAGATCAAGAGCATGAACTTCATGCGCGGCCGCACCTTCCTGAACAAGTACGTGATCATCGACGAGGCACAAAATCTGACGCCCAAGCAGATGAAAACGCTGATCACCCGCGCAGGCCCCGGCACCAAGATCGTCTGCATGGGCAACCTGCAACAGATCGACACACCGTACCTGACCGAGGGCTCCTCCGGCCTGACGTTTGCGGTGGACAAGTTCAAGGGCTGGCCCCACAGCGGCCATATCATGCTGGCCCGTGGCGAGCGCTCAAGGCTTGCCGACTTCGCCAGTGAAGTCTTGTAACACCCCCAGGCTACGCACTTCCCCGGAATCGGCTTGAAAAGCCGAGTACGCATGTCTTCGCCAACCCCCTTGCTGGGGGCAACACCAGCAGCCTGGCAAAGCCAGCTCTGCGGTGTTTCTGGTGAAGACACTCTTGCCATTAGACGTGAGTCATAACCCCTATTGAGGCACCCATGATTTTAGAAATCGCCGACATCCGTATCCACCCCGGCCAGCAAGCGGCTTTTGACGAGGCCATCACGCGGGGCCTGGAAACCGTCATCAGCAAAAACGCTGGCTGCGAGGGCTACAAGGTCAACAAGGGCATTGAGAGCCCCGAGCGCTACGTGCTGCAAATCTTCTGGACCTCCATTGAAGCCCACAACGTCGGCTTCCGCGAAAGCCCGGCATTTGCCGAGTGGCGCGCTATCGTCGGGCCATTTTTTGCCAGCCCACCGGTGGTGGAACATTTTGATCTGGTGACCAAATCAGAGTAAGGCCGCAAACGTAAAAAAGCCCGTGGAGTCCTGGACTCCACGGGCTTTTTTTATGCCATTAATTATTGCTGGGCTCGCTCGGCCAGGAAAATTTCAACCCTGCGGTTGCGGGCGCGTCCGGCATCGCTGCTGTTGTCGGCCACCGGCTCACGCGCCCCCCGGCCGGCGACCACCACGCGGCGCATATCCACGCCTCGGGCCACCAAATAGTCGCGGGCACTGTCGGCACGGTCGAGCGACAGGGGGTTGTTGATGGCATCGCTGCCGGTGCTGTCGGTGTGGCCGATGATGCGCACTTCGGTGTTGGGCTGGTTTTGCAGGCCGTTGGCAAACTGGTCCAGGATGGGGCGCAGGTTGGGCTTGATATTGGCCCGGCCGGTATCAAACGAAATGTCGCTGGGGATGTTCAGCTTGAGCTGGTTGTCCGCCGTTTGCGTGACCGCCACGCCGGTTCCTGCGGTGGCCTGTTCCATCGCCGCTTTTTTATCCTGCATGTGCTTGGACCAGACGTAGCCGCCCAGTGCGCCCAAACCCGCACCGATGGCGGTGCCCTTGGTGCTGTCGCCGATCAGCACGCCGGCCAGTGCGCCAATGCCTGCGCCGGTGGCCGTGCCTTTTTGCGTCTCGCTCATATTGGCGCAGCCGCCCAGGGCCAGTGCGGCCACGGTGCAGGCGATGACGGAGGTGCGCAGGGAAAATAGTGTGTGTGCCATAGTGTCCATTCCAGTTTTAGTAGTACATCAACGGTAGAGTCTGCTGTCTGTTGACAGGTTCCCACGGTTATACCCCTGAAAAATGGCTACCAAATGTGAACAGGGTGTTGGCCTACACCGCGCTGCGGTGGCGGCTGACGCAGGTGTCCAGCACCTCGCCACCGGGCCGCTGCCACCAGTCCTGGTCGGAAAAAATCTCCACCTCGCTGTAGCCCTGGTAACCGGCCTCCTCCACCCAGCCCCGGATTTTTTTCAACTCGACCACGCCGTCGCCCATCATGCCCCGGTCGTTGAGCAGGTCGCGGGTGGGCAGCAGCCAGTCGCACACGTGGTAGGCCAGCAGGCGTGGGCGACCGGCGCGGGCGATCTGCTGCTGGAGCTTGGGGTCCCACCAGACGTGGTAGATGTCCAAAGCTACGCCGAGTGCGCCGGTCTGCTGCGGGTCCAGCGCGTCGCAGATGTCCAGCGCATGCTCTAGCGTGTTGACGCAGGCCCGCTCAGCCGCCTGCATCGGGTGCAGCGGCTCGATGGCCAGCGGCATACCGACTTGGGCGGCGTACTCCAGCGTGGCGGCAATGCCGTAGAACACCTCGTTGCGGGCGCGGGCGATGTCGGTATAGGCGGCATGGCCGGTCAGCGCACCGGGCAGGCTGCCCACCACCAGCACCACGCAGGGGGCACCCAGGGTGGTGGCCTCGTCGATGGCTTGGCGGTTGTCCAGCAGCGCGGCCTGGTGGCCTGCGGCATCGGCGGCCGGGAAGAAGCCGCCCCGGCAATAGCCCGAGAGCACGATGCCGGTGTCGCGCAGTTGCCGGGCAATGGTGTCCAGCCCCACGGCGGCCACCTGGTCGCGCCAGGGGCTGATGGCGCGGATGCCACGGCGGGCGCATTCCTCAATGATGCGGTCCAGCGGCCACTGCTTGCGCACGGTGGCGGTGTTGAGGGACAGCCAGCGGTGGTCTTGGGAGAAGTCGCGCATGCCTACTCCACCCCGTGCAGTGCCAGCAGGGTGCGCATGCGGTGCACCGCCAGATCGGGCTGCTCCAGCAGGTTGGCCGCATCGGCCAGGCGGAACAGCTCGGCAAAATGCGCTAGCGAGCGCGTGCTCTGCTGGCCGCCGACCATCGTGAAGTGGCTCTGGTGGCCGTTCAGCCAGGCCATGAAGACCACGCCGGTTTTGTAGTAGCGGGTGGGCGCGGCAAAGATGTGGCGCGACAGCGGCACGGTGGGGCCGAGGATGGCGTGGAACTGCGCCGTGTCGCCCTGGGCCAGGGCGCTCAGGGCGGCGCTGGCGGCGGGGGCAATCGCGTCGAAGATGCCCAGCAGCGCATCGCTCTGGCCGTGCATTAGGTCAGGGCCAAAGCCGTCCCCGGCGATCAGTTCGGCGTAATTGAAATCGTCGCCGGTGTACATGCGCACGTAGGCGGGCAGGCGGCGGCGCATGGCGATTTCCTTGTCTTTGTCCAGCAGCGAAATCTTGATGCCATCGACCTTGCCGGGGTGCGCGGCGATGATGCCCAGCGCGGTGTCCATCGCCGCATCCAGATCAAAGTTGCCCCAATAGCCCTTCAACGCCGGGTCGAACATGTCGCCCAGCCAGTGCAGCACCACCGGCTGGCGGGCCTGGCGGAGGATGCGGTCGTAGACGCGCTCGTAGTCGGCCGGGCTTTGGGCCACGCGGGCCAGGGCGCGGCTGGCCATGACGACCAGCTTGCCGCCGAGCTTTTCGATCGCCGCCATCTGTTCTTCATAAGCCGCAATCACCTGGTCCACCGTGCGCGCATCGTCCAGCACCAGCTGGTCGGTGCCGCAGCCCGAGGCCACCAGCGCGCCGGGCACATCGCGGGCGGCATCCAGCGAACGGCGAATCAGCTCCAGCGAGGTCGGCCAGTCCAGCCCCATGCCGCGCTGCGCGGTGTCCATCGCCTCGGCCACGCCCAGGCCCAGGGACCACAGGCGCTGGCGGTAGGCGATGGTGGCATCCCAGTCCACCGTGCATTGCAGCCAGGGGTCGATGGCGGCACGCGGATCGGCCACCACGTGGGCGGCGGAATAGGCAATGCGGTTGAACGGCCCGCGCCGGGTGGCCGATGCCAATGGCGGCGTGCCGCGCAAGGTGTAGGGCTGCAACACCCCGGCGGCGGGCAGCAAAAGGGTGTGGTCCATGTCCATTCCGGTTTTAAAGAAAATAGGGCTCTAGCGCAGGTACCACCTGCGCAAGCAGCTATTAAATGAGCCACTTGCACAACCACTCAAAGATGTAATTTCCTGTCGATTGGGAGTCGAATTTTTGAGGGTGAAGGTGTAGGCGCAGCCACTGGGAAGTGACATCATCTGGTTTACCAAGACA